>CAVKOT010000020.1:0-22491 GCA_963658045.1 Opitutia bacterium UBA4654 | reverse complement strand
GAAGGCGGGGGGAGTGGCGATGATGACCATGTCCACGCCCGAGTCGATGACCTGCTTGTAGGCATCAAATCCTGTGAAGCATGCGCTGTCGGGCACATCCTGCTGCCTGTCATTCTTCAGATGAGCGCGCAAGTCCTGCAGGCGGTCGTCGAAGACGTCGCCCAGGGCTGTCACCGTGATGCCGTTGGCAGCGTCGAGCAGGTTCATTACCGCTCCCGAGCCGCGTCCGCCGCATCCTATCACACCCACCTTGAGTTCCTTGCCGTCGATAGCCTTGTCGGGCAACTCGGGCACATAATATTCGCCCTCCTTCTTCAGAGGAGTCAGTTTCGCGTTTGCGTTTCCGTTGCTGCATCCCGCCAGTATGGCTGGAGCCACCATTCCCGCAGCGCCGATGATGGCGGTGCTCGTCAGAAACTTTCTTCTGCTCAAGTCTTTCTCTTTCATTGTCGGATCTGTTTGAAAGGTAAATCTATGTTGGTTGTTCTTTCTCTCATTTCGCGCTCACCCCTTCGGGCAACTCGCACACCACGCGGAAGCCGATGCCCTTCATGTCCGAGAACCACCAGATGCTCTTGGGGTTCTGCGGGTCAGTCTTGAGCCACTTCTCATAGTCGGTGTGGGCACGTGACGCGCAGCGCACGTCAGCGGCATCGTCAGCATAGCAGCCTCCGCGCACCACATACTCCTTGCCCGATGCGGGGCCCTTGGGGTCCTTTGCCCCATCCTGCATCTTGCTGTAGGCATCCTCGGCATACCAGTCAGAGCAGTACTCGAGCACGTTGCCCAGCATGTTCTTCAGCCCAAAGGGGTTGGCCTTCACGCGTGAGGGCTCCTGGGTGCGGCTCTTGCTGTTGTTGTCGTAGATGACATATCCGTTGATGGTGGTCGTGTCGGCACTGAAGAAACGTCGCCAGAAGCCTGTGTTGGAGTAACTGGACGGCTTGCCCTCAAAGAAGTAGGGGCTCTCCGTGCCACCGCGTGCCGCATACTCCCATTCAGCCTCGGTGGGCAGGCGGTACTTCTTGCCTGTCTTGAGCGAGAGCCACTGGCAGAAGGTCTCGGCCGCATAGTGTGTCATGGTGATGGCCGGACGGCTGCCCATGCCCCATCCCTGGTCAGGCATGCCGAAGGGAGGCGTGGGGCCCGATACGGCATCCACGTCGGGGCGGCTGTTGTTGGCGTATATCTTGGATGGCGGGGTGCGCCCCTCCGACATCGTCTGTGCATAGAAAGCCCAGTACTGGTCCCATGTGACCTCGGTCTCGGCCATATAGAAGGCCGACACCGTCACCTTGCGCTGCGGGTGCTCATCAGCGTGGGCAAACTTCTCGCCCTCCTGGCTACCCATCAGGAATGTGCCGCCGGGGATGGCCTTCATGCTGATGGTCACTGAGGTGGTGGGTATCTGCTCGGTGAAGTCGGCGAACTTGGTCACCCTCGTGGCCTCCTGGAAGGTGGCCGCAGTGCTATCTACGGGAGCCTTGTCCATCTTGGCGTGCTTGTATCCAGGCATCGTGTGACCGGCATCCAGGTGACAACTGATACACTGGAGCCCCAGTTTCTCCTCGTTGTCCTCATAATAGAGGTGGGCCGACACGCCATCGTCTGACAGTCCCTGGGGGAACAGGTTGGCATGGCAACGCTTGCACGACTCGTTGAACACGATGGTCTGGGCATATTCCAGTTCCCTCTTGCTCTCAAAGTCAATGTCCTCCTTGTCCTTTGTCATGGCACTCCACACGTCGTGCATGCCCATCCTGGCCTTGGCCGCGAAGTGCTTCCATGTGCCCTCGGGCGGCAGGTGACACTCGGCACAGCCCGTCTTCACGCCACTGCGGTTGTTGTAGTGGGCCGCCTGCTTCCAGCTGTCGGTCGCCTCGGGGTGGAAATGGCAGGCCATGCAAGCCTCGTCGGTCGAGCTCCACTCATAGTAGTGGTTGCCCACCAGGGCTATGGCGATGCCTGCAATGAACGCCCCCGCGAGCGGGAGCCACTTGCCGCGCTTGTTTCTCTTGCCTTGATTGGAGGTATAGTTGGTCATCTTGCTTGCTTCATTATCAGTTCAGGGGAGATTTTCACGAGTTTCTTGCCCACGACCCGCTTCACGACAGTCCTGCCCACGAGTTTGAGTGACCAGGTGCTGTCGTTCACCTGCGTGAGCAGTGTCTCCTGCGTCTCGCTGCCGAGGTCATTGGACAGGTTCAGTGTGGCAGAGGTGCCGTCCTTGATGCGGAACGAGGTCACTGTCCACACCCCATAGATATTGCCGTTCATATACCCGTTCATCGGGCCGAAATCCTCCATGGTTGGCACCGTGATGGACTCCTCATACAGGTCTATGTTGAGGTTTATCTTTTCCTGCGGGCATGTCAGCCTGAGCTTCCATGGTCCCTGTGCCGCCAGCGAGGACGCACAGGCGAGCAGGATGAGTGAAAAGGCTCTTCTCATTGTCGGTTTGTGATGTATTCACCTACAAATTTAACTATTTTATTTGGTAAGCCCTGTATGAATTTACAACTTTTATGATTTCGTGGCCCCTATTCTTGTGCAAACGCCTCCATCGGGGAGCCCTCCTGCGGTCTTGTGTGGGCCCATCGCCAGGGGGGTGCTGTGGCTGAGGGCTCTCGGGATGGGGCATATTGCGGATGTCCCCAGGCACGGTTGGGGGATGGGGCGACGGGCATGGCATCCCGAGGGAAGGGCGTAAGGGGACGGAAGCACAGAATGGCGTGCCAAAAAGTGCATGCCCCTGCGATGCCCGTCGCATGCCCCTGCGTTGGCCTGTGCATGCCGCTGCGATGGCTTGCGCATGCCCCTGCCTTTTTCCGCGCGTCATGGAACGTGGCCAGCAGGGGCAGCTGACACACATGTATGTGCGCGCGTTCCTAAAGAAAATGCATGCACGTCGCGCATAAAGGCTGCCACTTCGTCCCGCGTTTCGGAAATTTGTTGTATCTTTGCCGCAACTTGATATTTTCGTAACACAGGCGTTATGACGAGCGGAAAAAAGACTGCACCTGACTATGTGCTTGAGAGCAGCTGGGAGGTGTGTAACAAGATGGGTGGCATCTACACCGTGCTCTCTACCAGGGCGAAGACCCTTGATGCCCTGATGGGCGGCAATCTCCTCTTTATCGGGCCCGACCTTTGGCACGGCCGTGAGACCCCCCTCTTTACGGAAGACCCCGAGTTGTGGTCTGACTGGGTGGCTACCATGGCTGCCGAGGGAGTGGGACTGCGTGCCGGACGCTGGAACATCCCCGGGGAGCCCAAGGTCGTTCTGGTGGACTTCCAGCCCTATTTCAGCAGGAAAAATGAGATATATACCCAGACGTGGGCCGACTTTGGGGTCGATAGCCTGCACGCCTATGGCGACTATGACGAGGCCAGCATGTTTGCCTATGCGGCAGGACTCGTGGTGGAGGGATTCTGGAAATATTTCCTCAAGGAGAACCACAAGCGCGTGGTGTATCACGTCAATGAGTGGATGACCTGCCTGGGGGCCCTGTATGTGCGCAAGCATGTGCCGCAGATAGCCACCATCTTCACCACCCATGCCACCTGCATCGGACGCAGCATCGCTGGCAATGGCAAGCCCCTGTACCAGTACCTGCATGACTATGACGGGCGGCAGATGGCGCACGAGCTCAATGTCGAGTCAAAGCACAGTGTGGAGCGCCAGACGGCCATGAACGTCGATTGCTTCACCACCGTGAGCGATGTGACGGCTCGCGAGTGTGCCGAACTGCTTGACAAGCCCTGCGATGTGGTGCTTGAGAATGGCTTTGAGCCAGACTTCGTGCCCGCAGGGGCGGCCTTCACGGCCCGCCGCAAGCAGGCCCGCGCCACCATCCTGCAAGTGGCCCGCGCGCTGACAGGCAACGAGATGCCCGATGACACGCTCATCGTGACCACGAGCGGACGCTATGAGTACCGCAACAAGGGGCAGGACATCTTCATGGAGGCCATGTACCGCAGCCTCTACGACGAGCGGCTCACCCGCCCTGTGCTGGCACTGGTGCAGGTGCCGGCCTGGATTTCTGGTCCGCGTGCTGACCTGCAGGACAGCCTGCAGCACCCGCTGCCTGCCGGCTCGCCACTTCCCGACCCCATCTGCACGCATGTGCTCAGGGACCCGGGCAACGACCCTGTGACGGGATTTCTGCACGCCCATGGCATGAAGAACCAGGCCGATGACCGCGTGAAGGTCATCTTCGTGCCCTGCTATCTGGATGGCTGCGACGGTATCTTCGAGCGCAGTTATTATGACCTGCTCATCGGCAGTGACCTGGCCGTGTATCCCTCCTACTATGAGCCGTGGGGCTACACACCGCTTGAGGCGGCGGCCTTCCGCGTGCCTTGCCTCACCACATCGCTGGCTGGCTTTGGCCTGTGGGCGAACAAGGTGAAGGGCTCTGACAGCCATCTGCAGGATGGGGTGGAGGTCGTGCACCGTGACGACTATAACTTTGACCAGGTGGCAAATGCCGTGTGCGACACGCTCGCCACACTCTGTGGCATGAGTGCCAAGGAGGTGACAGCCACACGCAAGAAGGCTGCCCAACTGGCGGCGAAGGCCCAGTGGAGGCACTTCATCGCCAAGTATGAGCAGGCCTATGCCTTCGCGCTGGACAACGCGGCCAAGCGAAATGCCTGAGGCGGGGCCAGAGACCACCAAAAAATAAGCGAATAAGAACAAACATAAAGAGAGAATTATGAAGATTAGAGCAAGCTATGCCAACCAACCCTGTTGGAAGCCGGTGACAGCCAAGAGTAACATCCCTGCCAAACTGAAGAAGTTGGAGGAGTTGGCCCGCAACATGTGGTGGGCATGGAACCACAGCGCCAAGAGCCTGTTCCGCAGCCTGGACAGCAAACTCTTCGATGAGTGTGACGGCAATCCTATACTCCTGCTGCAGCGTCTCAGCTTTGAGAAGATGGAGAAACTCTCCCATGACAAGGCACTGATACAGAGGATGGACGAGGTGTACCAGGAGTTCCGCGAGTACATGGAGGAGAAGCCCAAGAAGAACCGCCCCAGCGTGGCATACTTCTGCATGGAGTATGGACTGAACCACGTGCTGAAGATTTATTCGGGTGGCCTGGGCGTGCTGGCTGGTGACTATCTGAAGGAGGCCAGCGACTCAAACGTGGACATGTGCGCTGTGGGCTTCCTGTACCGCTATGGCTACTTCACACAGTCGCTCAGCATGGACGGGCAGCAGATAGCCAACTATGAGGCTCAGAACTTCGGCACGCTGCCCATCGAGCAGCAGATGGACGAGAACGGCCAGCCCCTGGTGGTCGATGTACCCTATATGGACTACCAGGTGCATGCCTATGTGTGGCGTGTCAACGTGGGCCGCATCAAGCTGTATCTGCTTGATACGGACAATGACATGAACTCACAGTTTGACCGCTCCATCACCCACGCCCTCTATGGAGGTGACTGGGAGAACCGCCTCAAGCAGGAGATCCTGCTGGGTATCGGTGGCGTGCTCATGCTGCAGAAACTGGGCATCAAGAAGGATGTCTATCACTGCAACGAGGGCCACGCAGCCCTGTGCAACGTGCAGCGACTGGTCGATTATGTGCGCGAGGGCAAGACCTTCACGCAGGCTCTCGAGCTCGTGCGTGCCTCGTCACTCTACACCGTGCACACTCCCGTGCCCGCAGGACACGACTATTTCGACGAGGGACTCTTTGGCAAGTATATGAGCGGATACCCACAGATGCTGGGCATCACGTGGGATGAGTTCATCGGCATGGGCCGCATGAATCCCGATGACAAGGGGGAGCGCTTCTGCATGAGCACCTTCGCATGCAACACCTCACAGGAGGTCAACGGCGTGAGCTGGCTGCATGGCGAGGTGAGCAAGAAGATGTTCGCCGGCATCTGGAAGGGCTACTATCCCGAGGAGAGCCATGTGGGCTATGTGACCAATGGCGTGCACTTCCCCACATGGTGTGCCAATGAGTGGCGCAAGCTTTACGCCTCGAACTTTGACGAGAACTTCATCCATGACCAGAGCAACCAGTCCATCTGGGAGGCTATATATAATGTGAGTGACGAGGAGGTGTGGGCTACCCGCATGGCCTTGAAGACAAAGCTCGTGGACTACATACGCAAGCAGTTCCGTGACCGCTGGCTCAAGAACCAGGGTGACCCCTCACGTGTGGTGTCGCTGATGGACAAGATCAACCCCAACGCCCTGCTCATCGGCTTTGGCCGCCGCTTTGCCACCTACAAGCGTGCCCACTTGCTCTTCACTGACCTCGACCGCCTGTCGAAGATCGTCAATAATCCCCAGTATCCCGTACAGTTCCTCTATACCGGCAAGGCGCACCCTGCCGATGGCGCGGGACAGGGACTTATCAGGAAGATATACGAGATAAGCCAGCGTCCTGAGTTCCTGGGCAAGATTATCTTCCTGGAAAACTATGACATGCAACTGGCCCGCCGTCTGGTGAGCGGTGTGGACATCTGGCTGAACACACCCACCCGTCCCATGGAGGCATCGGGCACCTCGGGCGAGAAGGCCCTGATGAATGGCGTGGTCAACCTGTCTGTCCTCGACGGATGGTGGTATGAGGGTTACCGTCCCGGGGCAGGCTGGGCACTCACCGACAAGCGCACTTACCAGTACCAGGAGCACCAGGACCAGCTTGACGCAGCCACCATCTATGGCTTGCTCGAGAATGAGATTATGCCCCTGTACTACGCTCGCAATGCCGAGGGTATCAGTGCCGGATGGGTGAAGGTCATCAAGAACAGTATTGCGCAGATTGCTCCCCACTACACCATGAAGCGTCAGCTCGATGACTACTACGAGAAGTTCTACAACCGCCTGCACACTCGTTTCGAGGCCTTGGCTGCCGACGACTGCAAGTTGGCACGCGAGATTGCCGAGTGGAAGGAGCATGTGGCTGCCCATTGGGACCAGATACATGTCGATAGCATCGAGAAGAGCGAGGAACTGATGAGTGGTAACGTGGAGGCCGGCAAGAAGTACAACATCCAGGTGGTGCTGGACGAGGCTGGACTGGATGATGCTGTGGGCGTGGAACTGGTGACGCTGACCACCGACAAGGACGGCCAGGACCATGTCTATCATGTCGATCCCTTCCGCATGGTGGAGCGCAACGGCAACAAGTACACCTTCGCTGCCTCACACAGCCTGGACAACGCAGGCAGTTTCAAGGTGTGCTACCGCATCTATCCCAAGAACGAGAACCTGCCTCACCGCCAGGATTTCTGCTATGTGAAGTGGTTCATCTGACCTGCTGGAGACCATAGGACATTCCATGTGGGCGTGCTTCCACAGAGTGGCAAGCCTGCCTGCATAACATGAGAGAATGAGGGGAGCCCCCTCTGCCATTGTGGCGGAGGGGGCTCCTTATATTATTGCCAAAGGGCATGCAGGTCGAAAAAAAGTTCGTATCTTTGCCCATCAGATGGTTATATACCTTTATATTATATAGAGACCTTATGCGGAAGAAGTTTTTCCTCACCGTGTGGGTGCTGTTCTTCCTCGGGCTTTCGCTCCTGGGGGCAACATTCTACGGCATCTTTAACGGCTATATAGGCTACATGCCGAATATCGAGCAGTTGCAGAACCCAGTGAACAAGTTTGCCTCACAGGTGTTCTCGGCTGACGGCCAGCTGCTGGGTACCTGGAGTTACAGCAAGGCGAACCGCATCTTTGTGGGCTATGACGACCTTCCCCCCGCAATCGTGCAGGCACTGGTGGCCACTGAGGATGTGCGTTTCTATGAGCATAGTGGGGTTGATTACCGCGCGCTGCTGCGTGCCATTGTCAAGCGTGGGCTCCTTCGCCAGAAGAGTGCGGGCGGAGGCAGCACCATCACGCAGCAGTTGGCCAAGCAACTTTATTCCGAGAAGGCCGAGAGCGTGCATGAGCGCCTGCTGCAGAAGCCCATCGAGTGGGTGATAGCCATCAAACTGGAGCGGTTCTATACGAAGGAGGAGATTGTGAGCATGTATCTCAACTACTTCGATTTCCTGCACAATGCGGTAGGCATCAAGACGGCAGCCAAGACATACTTCGGCAAGGAACCCAAGGACTTGAGCATCAATGAGTGTGCCACTCTGGTGGGCATGTGCAAGAATCCCAGTTACTTCAATCCCGTGCGCTTCCCCGACAGGTGTATGGAGAGGCGCAACGTGGTGCTCTCACAGATGGTGAAGGCCGGATACCTGGCACAGTCAGAGGCCGAGAAACTGAGTCTGGAGCCGGTCACGCTTAACTTCCACCGTGTGGACCACAAGGAGGGTAGCGCTGCCTACCTGCGTGAGATGCTCCGCAGGGTGCTCATGGCCAAGAAACCCGTGCGCAGTGACTATGCCAGTTGGCAGGGACAGAACTTCTATGAGGACTCCATCGCGTGGGAGAACGACCCGATGTATGGCTGGTGCAACAAGAACACCAACCGCGAGGGAAAGCCCTACAACGTCTATTCTGACGGCCTGAAGATATACACGACCATCGACAGCCGTATGCAGGAGTATGCAGAGCAGTCTGTCACGGGGCATGTGGCCGGTGAGCTCCAGAAGGCTTTTGACCGCGAACTTCGCAACAACCGCAACGCTCCCTATGCCTCGTCCCTCTCTGCCGCACAGGTCAAGGCTGACCTGCAGAGGGCAAAACGACAGAGTGCCAGGTACATCCAGATGAAGGCGGCAGGATATTCCGATGCCGAGATAGACGATGCCTTTGCCACTCCCACCGAGATGATAGTATATACGGGGCATGGTGACCGTGATACGATGATGAGCCCCATGGACAGCATCAAGTACTACAAGTCCTTCCTGAGGGCCGGTTTCATGTGCATGGACAACGAGACCGGGGCGGTGAAGGCCTATGTGGGCGGTGTGGACTACACCCATTTCCAGTATGACATGTGTACCCAGGGACGCCGCCAGGTGGGCTCTACCATCAAGCCGTACCTCTATGCGCTGGCCATGGAGAACGGGTGGAGCCCCTGTGACGAGGCACCCAATGTGCAGCAGACCTATCATGTGGCGGGCAAGGAATGGACACCCAGGAACGCAAGCAAGGCACGCTATGGCGAGATGGTGACGCTCAAGTGGGGCCTGGCACAGAGTAACAACTGGATTTCCGCCTGGTTGATGAACCAACTATCGCCTGCTGCGCTGGTGCGCCTGATACATGAGTTCGGCGTGCAGAACAGGGACATTCATCCCTCGCTCGCCCTTTGCCTGGGTCCCTGTGACATTTCCGTGGCCGAGATGGTGGGAGCATATACTGCTTTCGCCCGCAAGGGAGTGCGTCGCTGCCCGCTTTATGTGACCCGCATAGAGGACAGCAACGGTGAGGTCGTGGCCGAGTTCCAGCCCCGCGTGCGGGAGGTGATTTCGGAGCAGGCCGCCTGTAAGATGGTGACATTGATGCGGGGGGTGATTGACAGTGGCACTGGCCACCGCATGAGGGCACGCTACGGGATAACGGCCCCCATGGCGGGCAAGACAGGCACGACGAATGACAACTCCGACGGATGGTTCGTCGGCTACACTCCCAGCCTCAGTTTCGGTGCCTGGGTGGGCGGTGAGGAGCGCGACATACACTTCGCCAGCATGGCTATCGGCCAGGGAGCCAACGCTGCGCTGCCCATTGCCGCTTATTTTCTGAAGAAGGTCTATGCCGACAAGAGCCTGGGATACACCCAGGACGAGGACTTTGACATCCCCGCCGGATTTGACCCTTGCGGCCAGCAGAGCGATGCAGGCGAGGCTGAGGAGGGCAATGACCAGGCCACTCTGGACGATTTGGCCAACTAAATGAAGTACACTTAATAAAATAAAGGAGAATATGAAATATCTGGCACTTATCCCCGCGCGTTATGCCAGTACGCGCTTTCCGGGCAAACCCCTGGCCCTGCTTGGTGGCAAGCCTGTCGTGCAACGTGTCTATGAGCAAGCCCTCCTGGCATTCGACGAGGTGTATGTGTGCACTGATGACGACCGCATATTCACGGCTGTACAGGCTTTTGGCGGAAAGGCCATAATGACTGACAGCAACCTTCGCAGCGGGACAGACCGGTGCTGGCAGGCGTGTGAGCGCATTGCGGCAGATGCTGATGTGGTCGTCAACATCCAGGGGGACGAGCCCTTTGTACGGAAGTCCCAGCTTGATGGCGTGAAGGACTGCTTCCTGGATGAGAGCACTCAGATAGCCACCCTGGTGAAGCCCTTCTCCCCCAATGACACGTTTGAGACACTTGCCAACCCCAATTCTCCCAAGGTTGTGGTGGACAAGGATATGCATGCCCTCTATTTCAGCAGGAGCGTGGTGCCTTATCTGCGTGGTGTCGAACAGCGGGACTGGCTGTCCACTCACACCTTCTACAAGCACATCGGCCTTTATGCCTATCGTCGCGAAGTCTTGCGCGAGATATCCCAGTTGCCTCCAGGAGTGCTTGAGCGGGCAGAGTCACTTGAACAGTTGCGCTGGCTTGAGAATGGGTATGTCATCAAGGTAGCCCTTACGGACGTGGAAACGGTGGGCATCGACACGCCTTCCGACCTCCAAAAGGCCGAGGCGTACCTAAAAAGCAATAAAGCCGTGCTTTAATTTTGAAACTCCCTGCATTTGTCGTAATTTTGCATCCAAATGAGCAACAGAATGATATTCAATAATAAAATAATCCTTCTTCTCCTGCTTTGTCTGCCGCTCCCTTTGGCAGGTCAGCAGATAAAAATAGGAAATTATACCTTCTCGGACGGAGGTGAATATCAGGGTGAATTGTTCAAGGGAAAGCCTTACGGGCATGGGACCACGACATTCCCTAATGGTGACACGCACACTGGGGAGTATGTAAAAGGCAAGCGCCAGGGGCAGGGAACCTACCTCTTCTCCGACGGTGAGAAGTATGAGGGCGAGTGGTTTCAGAACCAGCAGCACGGTGTGGGAACCTTTTACTTTGCCAACAATAACAAGTACGTGGGTCTGTGGTTCAGGGACTATCAGCAGGGGCAGGGCACTATGTACTACTTCAATGGCGACACCTATGTGGGCAACTGGGAGCAGGACAAGCGCTCGGGCGAGGGTACATACACCTATGCGAATGGTGCCTTTTATAAAGGCGAATGGAAGGCTGACCGTAAGAATGGGCATGGAGTCTTTGACTGGAACAATGGCAACCGCTATGAGGGCGAGTGGCGTGACAACAAGATGGATGGTCAGGGAACTTACACTTATGCTTCCGGTGACACCTACAAGGGCACTTTCAAAGATGACCAGCAGCATGGCCATGGCATCTATACTTTCCATGACGGCAGTCGCTACGACGGGCAGTACCAGGACGGGAGGCGTACGGGCGAGGGCATATTCACATTTGCCAATGGAGACCGCTACGTGGGTCACTTCGTGGATGGCGAACAGAGTGGCCAGGGAACATTCACCTGGCAGGGTGGCGCTGTCTATGAGGGACAGTGGAAAGGCAACATGCAGAATGGGCGTGGCAAATACACCTGGGCCAATGGCGATGTCTATGATGGTGAGTGGAAAGACGGAAAGATGGACGGAGCAGGCATCATGCGCCAGGCCGACGGCGTGAAATTCAAGGGAGCCTTCAAGGATGGGCTCAAGGAAGGCAATGGCATCCTCGAGGATTCTGACGGCGTGCGCTATGAGGGCACGTTCCATGAGGGACAGAAGGATGGTGAGTTTGTCGAGAAAGACCGTAATGGCAATATCATAAGGAAGGTCACCTATGTCAAGGGACTTGTTCAGTCGGTGTCTGAATCGGCAGCCGGGCAACAGGTGACCGCAAAGGAAAGTAACTGAAAATGGTAATAGACACACTGGATAATCTGCACAAATACATTGGCCTGTGTCCTGGACTTCGGGCCGTGGTGGATTACCTCTCCTCCCATTCCTTGGAGAGCCTGCAGGATGGCAGGCATGACGTGGCTGGCGAGGAGGTATGGGTGAATGTGCAGACGTGCCAGGAGCGTTCCCGCGCTGAGGCTCCCCTGGAAGTGCACCGGGAGAAGATGGATATTCAGATACCCCTTGACGGACAGGAGGAACATGGCTACTCCCCTGTGGCACAGGCTACTCTCCTGTCGGCCACCTATGACGAGCAGGCCGACATCTCTTTCCTCCCACTCCAGCCACAAGTTTATTTTACCGTGCTCCCAGGACAGCTTGTCCTGTACATGCCAGGTGAGGGACACGCTCCAGCGATAACAGACAGACCGCTCAGGAAGGCGGTATTCAAGGTTAAATATCAAACACTCTATAATCATGCCTAATACAAAGGCCACAACTAACAGCAAGAAAGCGGTGGGCACCTCAAAGAAGACCGCCGAGAAAAAGAAAGCGACAGCCAGCCCTTCAGTCTTGAAGATACTCAGGAACGATGCTGGCCTGGCAGAGTATGCTGATGCTATCAACGGGAGATACCAGAACATGCTTGCCCGCAAACTGCATTTCGCAGGTCCCAGCGGCAATCTCTCTGACTTTGCTGACGGTTACCTTTACTTCGGGCTGCACCGCACGGCAGACGGGTGGGTACTGCGCGAGTGGGCTCCTAACGCCACCGAGATTTATGTAATAGGTGATTTCAATGGCTGGAGGGA
Organism: Opitutia bacterium UBA4654; assembly: GCA_963658045.1. Taxonomy (GTDB): domain Bacteria; phylum Bacteroidota; class Bacteroidia; order Bacteroidales; family Bacteroidaceae; genus Physcousia. The sequence continues at coordinate 9,863 of CAVKOT010000020.1, read as the reverse complement.
GAGTCCCAAGTTTGCCATGAAGCATGTGGGGAAGACGGGAAACTGGGAACTCAAGATAAAGGACAAGTCCTTCAAGCATGGCACCCTCTTCAAACTGAGCGTCCATTGGGATGGCGGACAGGGAGAGCGTATTCCCGCATGGATAACGCGCGTGGTACAGGATCCTGACACCAAGATTTTCAGTGCCCAGGCATGGTCTCCCGAGAAGCCTTACGAGTGGCAGGTCACCAAGTTCAAGCCCGCCACCGACCCCCTGCTCATCTATGAGTGCCATGTGGGTATGGCGCAGGACGAGGAGAGAGTGGGCACTTATGCCGAGTTCCGAGACAATGTCCTGCCTCGTGTGGCACACCTGGGCTACAACTGCATCCAGATTATGGCCGTCCAGGAGCACCCTTACTATGGTAGTTTCGGCTATCATGTGAGCAGTTTCTTCGCGCCCAGCAGCCGTTTCGGTACGCCCGACGAGCTCAAGTCACTTATCGACAAGGCTCACTCACTGGGCATCTCCGTGGTGATGGACATCGTGCACAGCCATGCCGTGAAGAATGAGAATGAGGGTCTGGCCAACTTCGCTGGCGATCCCTGCCAGTACTTCTGCCAGGGTGACAGGCGTGAGCATCCCGCGTGGGACAGCCTCTGCTTCGACTATGGCAAGGATGAGGTGGTTCACTTCCTGCTCTCCAACTGCAAGTATTGGCTTGAGGAGTTCCATTTCGACGGATTCCGCTTTGATGGTGTCACCTCTATGCTTTACTACAGTCACGGCCTGGGCGAGCAATTCACCAGTTATGCCGACTATTATAATGGCCATGAGGATGATGATGCCATTGTATATCTGACACTTGCCAACGACCTGATACACCAGGTCAACAAGAATGCCATCACCATTGCCGAGGACGTGAGCGGCATGCCCGGCCTCTCTGCCCCCATACGTGACGGAGGCTATGGCTTCGACTACAGGCTGGCCATGAACATCCCTGACTACTGGATAAAGACTATCAAGGAGAAGCGCGATGAGGACTGGAAGCCCACGTCCATGCTGTGGGAACTTACCAACAGGCGCAAGGACGAGAAGACTATCTCCTATGCCGAGAGCCATGACCAGGCTCTGGTGGGCGACAAGACCATCATCTTCCGCCTGGTGGATGCCGACATGTACTGGCATTTCAAGAAGGGTGACCAGAACTATGTGGTGGAGCGTGGTATTGCCCTCCACAAGATGATACGCCTTGTGACAGCGGGTACGGCCAATGGCGGATACCTCAACTTCATGGGAAATGAGTTCGGCCATCCCGAGTGGATTGACTTCCCGCGCGAGGGCAACGGCTGGAGCCACAAGTATGCCCGCCGCCAGTGGAACCTTGTCGATAACAAGGAATTGTGCTACCACTACCTGTCCGACTTCGATGCCAGCATGATACACATGCTGCGCAAGTTGAAGTCCATGGCCAAGTTGCCTGTCAAGGAAATCAATGCCAATGACTCTGACCAGGTGCTCGCCTTCCAGCGTGGTGACCTCTACTTCTTCTTCAACTTCAGTCCCACGCGTTCCTATACAGGTTACGGCTTCCTTGTTGAGCAGGGCTCTTATGAGTATGTGCTCAATTCGGATGATGTTGAATATGGCGGCAATGGGTTCAACGATGACTCGGTGGTGCATTACACCAACTATGACCCCCTCTATGCGCCTGACAACAAGGGCTGGCTCAGCCTGTATCTGCCTGCACGCACAGCCTGCGTGCTGCGCAAGATAGAGGAGTAGGCCGCGTGACATATAATATATAAGGTAAGGATTTACGCTTTAGGCAGAGACAGAATGGTGAAGTACAGCAGTCCCCACACCCAGTTCGCATCGCGGCTGATGCCATGTGTATGCAGTGTGGTGTTCGCCTGTTTCTCCTTCTGTTACCTGTTCCTTTACCAACCAGGTTATCTTGCCCAGTTGCAGTATCACTGCTCCCATGGCGAGACCACCTACCAACCTCTCGTAGGGGCAGTGCTCATCACACTGCCCCTGCTCGCTTTGGGCCTCTTCTTTCACAGGGCTGTGCGCTGGCCCCTGCACCTGTGTGCCATTTCCTGGGCCCCCTCGGCCTGGTTGCTCTCCTGGGTCACTTGTGTCCGCTTTCCCGAGTTGCCTGACTCTGGCTCCGGCACTCCCGTGGTGGGGCTTGTGCTTTTTCTGGCTGTCTCGCTACTGGCTGCCGTCCTGATACGCTTGCATCCCGATGCCACGAGTGAGCGCGGCACTCTCTCGGGTTACCTCTCCTCCAACCTTCTTGTGCTCAGCCTCCTGTTCTTCGTGACAGGTGTCTTGGGCTATAGTGCCGTTTCAGGACACCATGAGTTGCGCATGGGCAGGCTCCTGCATGAGGGCAAGTATGACCAGGCTGTGCTCTGCACGGCAGACACGGCTGGGGTCACCTATCGGCTTTATGCCCTGCGTGCTGCTGCCTTGGCCGGTGAGGGTAAGTTGGGCGAGTGCCTGTTTGAGTATCCCATACCTCATGGTGCGCGCACGCTCATGCCCCAGCAGTCTGACTCACTCTTTGTCTATGATGCCCTTCCCGGCCTGTATCGGGGTATGCGCGCTGTCCCCCGCTGTGCGGATAACTTCCACGAGCAGGTGTTCCTGCGCAATGCCCTTGATATTGACAGCCTTCCCCGCCCCCTTGTGCTTGACTATCTGCTCTGTTCCTGCCTCCTGCGTGGTGAGTTGCAGAGTTTCAGCCGGTTGCTGACGAGCCATGCGGACTCCCTCACGACCTCTCTCCCCAAGCATTATCGTGAGGCACTCGTGCTCAGTCAGAATTTGCAGAGGAGCGAGGAGCACGTCACTGCCTCTGCCTCCGTGGCCACCTCATCCTCCCATCCCATCCCTTCATCACATGCCACCCACCCCCATCCTGCCTATTTCGATGAGGACATGGAGGCATCCTATGAGCGTTTTCTCCGCCTGCGCGTAGCAGCCCGCTTGGGCAACGAGGAGGCATCCGACAGCCTTGCCTGCTATGCTGGCACCTATTGGATGTATTATGCCTCCCGTTTCCAGTAACGTTTGTCTCTCATGGGCACATCATTGGCCCAGTAACGAAAAATCCGAACATGGGCTTGCCCATGTGGGATAATCGGGCTACCTTTGCACTTGATATTAAGTTGTTTGTTAGTTAAACCTTAGAGAAAAGCGAGATGAAAGAGAAAGTAGGAACGCTGGCTGGTGCCGTTTGGACAGCCTTGCACGAGAATGGAACCATGAATTCCAAGGACCTGAAGAAAGCCGCCAAGATTAAGACAGACAAGGACCTCTATCTGGCTTTGGGCTGGTTGCTTCGTGAGGACAAGGTCACTGTGACCGAGGAGTTCAAGGTGATGACCATCACCTTGAACTAATCACTTTTTCCCTATGCCCACCCCGTCAGGGGATGTGGACACTTGACTGACTTAGGAGGCAGGATGCATGTTGCCGCGTGGCGCATTGCATCCTGCCTCTTTATGTGGTGGGGAGGTTCCCTCCTGGCTTCCCCCAGGGGGAGGGGACAGTGATGGCCTTGCTGTCACGCTGTGCTGCGTTGCTTGACGCATGCCGCTGCGTTGGCTGGTGCATGCCCCTGCGTGAGGTGTTGCATGCCCCTGCATTGGCCATCGCATCGTGATGCGTTTTTCACCGCATTGCGGCAGGGGGTGGAGTGCACTGGTTTCTCAGCCCGGGAGCACCCTCCCCACCGGCAGCCACTCCTCCCCTTTGGGGGGAGGTCGGGAGGGGGCTCCTATAGCCACTTCCGCACGTAGCAGGCCACATAGTCGCGCAGTGCGGGTGTCTCTATGATAATCTGGTCGGCCAGTCCCACGATGAAGCGTGTGATGCTCCTGTAGTTGCACACCTGTGTGTCCAGCACCCACTCCTCCTGTGCATTGTCGGCCGACACGTCAGGCTCGCACAGCGGAAATTCCTCCATGAGCAGGTTATAGGCACGCCTCTTCATCCTTATGCGTGCGGGCAGGGTGCTCCCGTCCATGCTCACCGTGCGAAAGGCATCCATGTGCCCCTGCCTGTGCAGGCGACTGCACAGCCACACCTGCTCCTGCATCTCCACGCTCTGTATGCGGCTGATGCGGAACACCTTGCACATCGCACTCTCAATCTCGAAGGCCCACACATACTTCTTGTCCTCTGTCAGCGCGAAAGGCTCCACCAGTCTGTCCCTCTGCGTGTTGCTGCTTGGCGAGGAATATCCCCTCAGCACAGCCCTCCGCCGCTTCTCGATGGCCTCCATCAGGTGCTTGGTGTTGCGGTTCTTCTCCATGCGCATCAGTTTCTCCGACACCAGGCTTGTGCCGTAGATGGTGGCCAGTTTCGACTTGAGTTCCTCCCTCAGGCGTGTGTCCGTCTCGATGCTCTCGATAGCGTTGTACAGGGTCATCGCCTCCTCCTGGTTGAAGAAGAGCAGGTCAGACAGTTGCTTGTGGATAGCCGTTCCTGTGGCCAGGCGCACATGGTGATGGTCGGTGAGCACCACATAGCCCGCCTCATTAAAGGTGTTGATGTATCGGTATATTGTGCGCCTGTCAACGCCCAACTGTTCAGCCAGTTGGCTTACTGAGTAGCGTCGTGTGCGCTGCAGCATCAGTGCCAGCATGCGCAAGGCTCTGTCCTGTTTGGGTTGCTCCATGATGGGTAAGGGTGAACGTTTGCTCCTGTAAAATTACTGCTTTTCCGCAGGCTGGCCAACGGGGCGTGCCCTAACTTTTATCCCGCCTCGGCCAGCCTCATGCTTGCATGTACGGATTCTTTGTCTTAAATTTGCACAAGAAACCAAGCATATACGACAATTCTTTGGCAACAACAAATATCAATAATCAGGGCTGTGCCTGCGGCATGACTCACGCAGGGACATCCCCTGGCCATACGCCCGGTGACGACAAGGCCTATGACCATGTGCTGAAATACACAGGTGTCTTTGGTGGCGTGCAGATGCTCAAGATGCTCACCTCGGTGGTGCGCAACAAGCTTACGGCGGCATTCCTGGGCGGCAGTGGCATGGGACTGATATCCGTCTATAACTCCATTGTCGAGTTTGTGGTCAGCAGCAGCAACCTGGGAGTTCCCCTCAATGCCACACGTCACTCCAGCGAACTGCTTGAGCAGGGCGACTCTGCCCGTGTGGTACACTTTGTCATGGTGGTGCGCACATGGGTTCTGCTCACGGCCCTGTTCTCCATTGTGCTCTGTTCCCTGCTGTCCCCCCTGGTGAGTTATATACTCTTTGACCAGGAGTTTAGCCACTGGCCGCAGGTTATGACCATGATACCCGTGGTGGTGTGCTTCCTGGTGGCCGAGGGGGAGTGCGCGGTGCTCAAGGGGCTGCGCCGGGTCAGGCAGGTGGCAGTGGTGGAGACCGTAATCGCCGTGGCCACCCTGCTCCTCACGGTGCCATTCTATTACCTGATGGGCATGCGCGGTGTGGTTGTGGGACTCATCTGCAGCGGGTTGGCCTCGTTGCTGGCCCACTTCTGGTTCTCGCTGCGCATCGCACCCTACCGCGTGCGTCTGCTTGACAGGCAGGTGCTGCGTGAGGGCTGGCCCATGGTGACCAAGGGCATCCCCTATGTGCTGGCGGGCGTGTCCACGGCAGCCCTGGGCATGGCCATCCCCGCGCTCATCCAGGCGGGGGGCACGCTGGCCGATGTGGGCTACTACCGCATGGGCTACGCCCTGATGGTGGGCTATGCCGGCATGGCCTTCATGGCCCTGGATGCCGACTTCTATCCCCGCCTGTCCTCGGCCAATGGCGACCTGGCGCGCTTCAACCGCACCATCAACCAGCAGATTGACGTGTGCGTGCTCATCGTGACACCATTTCTGATACCCTTCATCGTGCTGATGCCATGGATTATACGCCTGCTTTTCACGGGCGAGTTCCTCGTGGCCGAGGGCATGACGGTGTGTGCCGCCTTCTACACATTCCTGCGTGGCATCATGCTCCCCGTGTCCTACTCGTCCCTGGCCAAGGGTGACTCCATGACCTTCCTGGGCATGGAGGTGGTGAGCAACCTGGTCATGGGGCTGCTCTTCTGGTGGCTCTATGGGTTGTGGGGACTTACTGGGGCAGGTGTGGCACTCTCGCTGGGCGCGCTCTTCGATGTCGTGTGCACGCTGCTTGTCTATGGACACCTGTATGGCTGCCGTGTGTCGCCTGCCACCTGGAGGCTGAGTATCGTGCAGGCCATTTGCCTGTTCGCTGCTGTGCTTTGCTGCATGCAGGGGGCCGCATGGCTGCGCTATGGCGGTGGGGCATGCCTCTTTGTGTTCTCCATGGCTTACAGTCTGCGTCTCCTCTCACGCCGCTCGGGCTTCTTTCAGCGGCTGATGAGGAAGGGATAGAAAAGGCAGGGCCCCTCCCGACCTTCCCAAAGGGGAGGAGGGTAAATGTGCTCTGCCTTGGTCATCCTGTAGGATGTCATCACAGGCATCCTGTCACTTCGTTGTGTTTTCGATATGCCGCAATTGTGCCCTCCTCCCCCCTTGGGGGAGGTCGGGAGGGGGCTTTCCTTTACTTCCTTCCCAGGCATATCAGACGGAAGTCGCAGCGGTCACATGTGCGCTGGTCGCTGCACTGGGTGAAGGGCAGGGCTGGCGAGAAGATTTCCGTGACACGCTCCCTCAGTCCCTCGATGAACCCCTCGGCCACCTGTTCGCCGAAGTCATTTATCTCCTCGTTGCCGATGCGGAGCGTGGGATTATAGTCCCGCTGGCTTGCCTTTCCCGGATAGAAGAGCACGGGCTTCACCCTTGTGCCAGGCTGGCTGTGCTGCCATTGGGCGTAGGCATAGAGGAACGTCTGCAGGTAATAGCCCTCGTGGGCATTGTCCAGCCCCGTCACCTGTTCCATGCTGCGCACCTCGGGCACGTGGTTGCCTGTCTTGTAGTCCACCACCCTCACGCAACCCTCCACCTCGTCCAGGCGGTCGATGCGTCCGCCCGTGAGGATGCTCATGGACGGCATGCCCTCTGGGTGGATGTCCATGGTGAACGTGCGCTCCACCTCCGTGCCTATGATGCGCAGGGGGGCGTGTGCCGCGTCATAGCGCAACAGGTGCTCCAGGTACTGCAGGATGACGCTTCGGTAGATGATGAGTTCGCCTGCATATTCATTGTCAGGCCGTTCTCCCCGTGCGGCCATCTCGCGAATGCGGTCACCCAAGTGCCATTTGTCATCAGACGGATGGAAGACATGCACGTCAAACACGATGTCGAGCAGGGGCTCAACGCGGCTCTCCCTCTGCCTGAGCAACTCATTGAGCACCTGGGCACCCAGCGTGCGGCTGCCCGCATGCCGTGCCGCCTGCTCATACAGTATCTGGGCCGTGTCGTGGAAGATGTCACCGATGTCAGCAGGCTGGAGGCCATCCTCGGGGGCGCGCTCGGGTTGCAGCCCGGCCACATGCTGGAAGTAGAACTTCATGGGACATGCCATGTAGATGTTGATGGCCGACGGGCTCAGCATCACATGGCGGCCGTCGGGCAGCGCCTGGTCATATTTCTGCCGCATCTCCTCCAGGATGCGGCTGTCCTTCTGCACGCACAGTGAGGGCGAGGCTTCCACCTGTGGTGTGCTGCGCAGCCACAGGGAGCGTATGGGGATGTCGGTCTCGGCCAGCATCTGGCGCAGGAAGCGCGACATCTCGTGGCGCGTGTTGCCGGTGCTGTTGGTGTTATAGACACAGGTCAGATGCTCGGTGCGCTGGATGAGGCGGTAGAAATAATAGGCATACACAGCATTGCGGTGGCGGGGAGTGGTGAGGCCGAAAGCCTCGCGTATGTCTGCCGGTATCATCGTGTCGGCCTGCGTGGCACGTGGCAGCATACCCTCCTCGACCGACAGCATGAGCAGGTGCGAGAAGTCCAGGCAGCGTGTCTCGAGCACCCCCATGACCTGCAAGCCCAGGGCGGGCTCGCCGTGGAAGGGGATGCTGGTGGACATCAGTACGCCACGCAGGAGCCTGCGCATGGTGCCGGGAAGCACGTCGAGTGCGTCCTGGGGTGCCTGTGCCAGGTGTATGAACTGCTGCAGGATGCGGTGGGTCTGGAATATGGCTTCCATGTAAAGCATGTCATAGGCACAGGGCGAGGACAGGCCTGAGAAGTGTGTCCCCACGCGCTGCAGCATCCTGTCCATCCACAGGAGCAGGGTGGGGGAGTCCTCCCCTTGCCATGTGCCGGCCCAGTCGGCCTCGTCACCCAGCAGGGGGGCATAGGCATGCCGCCTGACCACTTGCAGGAAGGGGTAGCGGAACGCGTGCCTCGATGGGTCATAGCCGTCAGTCTGCAGGCTGGCCAGGGCCAGCAGCAGACTATAGACGGGCGTGTCGGCCAGGGGAAATCCCATGGTCACGTTCACCTCACTCACGGCACCGGGCAGCGCATGCAGCACGGGATGGAGTAGTGCCTCGTTGCAGAGCACCACGGCATTGCGGTTGGGGGTCTTGTCCTGTGGCTGCCCGAGCCACTGGCGCGTGAAGCGTGCGGCGGCATTGTCGGTGGTGCAGGAGACGAATGTCACGTCACGCAGGTGGCGCATGTTGTTGAACTCCTCCCTGGCCAGTGCGCAAGGGAAGTCACGCAGGTTCTGCCGCATGAAGGTGCCTGCCTCGTTGGCCTCGTTATTGACGTAATAGGCATCATAGTCCCAGTAGAAGAGCCCCTTGCCACTGCGCTGTACCTCCTGCATGAGGGCATGCTCCACATCGTTGAGCACGTTGAAGCCCACAAACGCGACGGCCTTGCGGTCGCGCAGGTAATCGTCAAGCAGGGCGGGCTGCCTGTGCAGGTCGGTCACCACGCGGCGGAAGAGTGCCCCGGAATAGAGCACTCCCCGGGACTCGAGAGTGTGCCGCAGGGCATTGTACAGGTCATACATGTGGCTCCACACATGCAGGAACCGTTCCTTGATGGCCGTGTTGCCCTCTACCGAGAAGTTGCTGAAGAAGTGCCTCAGCGCTGCCTCCTGTTCCTCTGTCAGGAAGTCGGTGTCCTCCAGGCAGTGCTGGTCATAGACGTTGGCCAGCACCAGGCGTGCGTCGGCCAGGTGCTTGTCGATGTCATCGAAGTCTGACAGGATGACCTCTCCCCAGCCCCACAGCTGGTCGAGGCTCTGCGTCTGTTCCTCGGGGATGATCTCCTGCATCAGGCGTAGCAGGGTGCAGGTGCTCTCTATGGGGTCGGCCTGTGCCAGTGTCGTGAATGCCAGGAACAGGGTGTCCAGCCCTATGTATTCGGGTTCCCACAAGGGGTACTTGCCCGTCGCGACCAGTTCCTGGGTGAGGAACAGGCTTGCCCGCTTGCTGGGAAACACTACCGTCACGTCCTGCAGGTTGCAGCCGAAGCGGCTTATGAGGTCGCGCGCCACCGCGCTCAGAAATGTGTTCATGTGCGTCTTGTCTCTTAGTGTGTCTCTTCGAGGGAAACTCTGTCGGTCTGTCCGCTGTACACATACCACAGCCAGCCCTGCACCTTCGTGTTGGGGTACATGTCACTGACAAACTGCATGTACTCGCGCACCTGGTACTCATATTCCCTCTTCCTCTTGCCAAACTTGTAGTCTATCACCGTGATGAGTCCTGGCTCCATGACCACGCGGTCAGGTCTCCTCACCACTGCTTGCCCTGTGGCTGGCTCCCTGCTGACGATGCCACACTCGCGCAGGAACCTCTTTCCCGGGGCAAACCATTGTGCCACGATGGGGTTCTGGAGTCCGCGCTCAATGGCGTGACGTGCCTTCCTCCAGGCTGGTGACTGGTCAGCGAGTCCCTCCGATTCCATACGGTCAAGCACGGCCTGTGCCTCCTGGACGCAGCCTATC
>CAVKOT010000019.1:0-22802 GCA_963658045.1 Opitutia bacterium UBA4654 | reverse complement strand
ACCTGTGTTGAAGGGGCAGTTGAGGTGGTTGACAAAGAGCAACTCAAACCATCCGCCCACCTTCACGATGCCAGGCACGATGCCATAGAGCACGGCTGCCACCAGGACGAAACTGCCCAGCAGGGCCAGCGAGGCACCCTTCATGGTGGCATTCTTACACTTCTTGTAGTAGAACACCAGCACCAGGGCGGGCAGGCAGAGCAGGTTGAGCAGATGCACACCGATGCTCAGTCCCGTCAGATAGGCTATCAGTATGAGCCAGCGATCGCTGTGTGCCTCGTCGGCATGGTCCTCCCACTTGAGCATCAGCCAGAATACCACCGCAGTGAAGAGGCTGCTGTAAGCATACACCTCACCCTCGACAGCACTGAACCAGAAGGTGTCAGAGAAGGTATAGACCAGCGCGCCTGTCATGGCACTTGCCTCCACGATGATGGCCTGGGCAAGCGTGCTCACCTGGCCATTCACCCCCACCAGTTTGCGCACCAGGTGGCTGATGCTCCAGAAGAGGAACATGATGCAGGCGGCACTGAACAGCGCGCTCATCGTGTTGACCATCTTGGCCACCAGCGAAGGGTCGCTCACAAACTGTGTGAAGAGGTTGGCCGTGAGCATGAAGAAGGGTGCCCCAGGGGGATGACCGACTTCCAGCTTGTAGCCTGTGGTGATAAACTCAGGGCAGTCCCAGAAACTGGCGGTGGGCTCAATGGTGCTGCAATAGGTGAACGCAGCAATGGCAAAGGCCACCCACCCCATCACGGTATCTACCGTCTTGAAGTTCTTCATAATATGTACTATTATTCTACAAATACTTATGTTGCCTGGCAAAGATACAACAATTTGCCGCTATAGCAGGGCATTGCGCGTGTGAAATGACTGCCAGCACACTTTTTACACGGCCAGGATGCCCACAAGGAGCACGGACAGCCATGCCAGAAACGAGACTATCAGCACAATCCGCCCCACACGTCCGCGCGTCATGGCCCAGTAATGCGCCAGGAGCGGACTCACCGACACAGCCATCATGGCCAGTGCCTCCTGCCTCTGCCCCGGCAGCAGCAAGAAGGCCACATGCAGGAAGACGGTCACATAGACATACACATAGAGTGTCATGCGGGTGCGTATCTTGTCGTCATACCGATTGCGCATGTAATGGATGATGCCTGTCAGACTGAAGAAGGCAAGCAGGCACCACACCGGCAACAGGCGCACACCAGGCAGCAGCGAGAGGCCATCCCAGGGTATCGCCCCCACCCAGAGCAGCAGCACATGGTTGACCACACGGTTGGCATCGCCCAGACAGGCCTCCCAGGCAAGCCAGCACCAGTAGGGAGTGGCCATCCCCACTATGCCTGCCCAGAGCCCTTTCCAGGTAAAGGCACGCATCAAGGCGGCAAGGCACAGATAGAAGAGCAAGGCCACAAGCACCATGACAGGGGCAAACAGGCTGCCGACTCCCAGGAAGAGGAAACTGTGGAACACCAGCACGACCGGGTCGTGACGCTGGTAGCAGCAGAGCAGAAGCCCCACAGCCACAGCCAGACAGAGCGCACACACCACCGGAGCACCCGCCCCATAGAGGTCGGGCATGGCGGCAGCCATCAGCAGCCAGAGACTCTCCGGGAGGCGGCTGCGCACCCTAAGCACCTGCACGCTCACATTTGTCTGTAGCATCACAGCGGCTGTCACCAGGCAAAGCAGCATGGCCACCACGGAGGAGAGACCGTCCCACACGCCCAGGAAACAGCGTGTCACCACAAAGAGGGCCACGCTGAGCGGAAGTGTCAGACGGCTCTCGGCCACCCGGTTCTGCAGCCAGCGATGTCCTGTCATAAGTCTGCGCCGATGTCTCTGCGGAAGTATTTCTTCTCGAAGTGTATCTTCTCAGCCTCGGTGAAACTCTTTACGAGAGCCTCCTGGCGGTCCTTGCCATAACTGCTCACGGCTATCACGCGGCCACCATTGGTCACCACCTGGCCGTCCTTGACCTTGGTGCCAGCATGGAAAACCACGCTCCCCTGGACATTCTCGATGCCAGTGATGGGATAGCCCTTCTCATAGTGGCCAGGATAGCCCCCGCTCACCAGCATCACACACACGGCTGCGCGCGGGTCGAACTCTACCTTGCGGGTGGCAAGTGTCTGAGTGGCCACGCCCTGGAAGAGGTCCACGATGTCGGACTTGAGCCTGAGCATCACGGTCTCTGTCTCGGGGTCACCCATACGCACGTTGTATTCAATGACCATCGGCTCACCCTTCACGTTGATGAGACCAAAGAAGATGAAGCCCTTGTAGTCTATTCCCTCCTCGGCCAGACCTTTTACCGTGGGACGTATGATACGCTCCTCCACCTTGGCCATCCATTCTGCGTCGGCAAAGGGAACGGGGCTCACGCTGCCCATGCCGCCCGTGTTCAGGCCTGTGTCGCCCTCTCCGATGCGCTTGTAGTCCTTGGCCTCGGGCAGGAGCACATAGTCCTTGCCGTCGGTGAGCACAAACACGCTGCACTCGATGCCGCTCAGGAATTCCTCTATCACCACACGGCTGCTGGCGTTGCCAAACATTCCGCCCAGCATCTCACGCAGTTCCTTCTGTGCCTCCTCCAGCGTGGGCAGTATCAGCACGCCCTTGCCTGCGCACAGGCCATCGGCCTTGAGCACGTATGGGGGCTGGAGGGTCTCCAGGAACTTCAGCCCGGCCTCCAGACTGGTGCCGTCAAAGGTGGCGTATGCAGCCGTGGGGATGCCATGACGCTGCATGAATCCCTTGGCGAAGTCCTTGCTTCCCTCAAGCACCGCTCCCTGCTTGCTCGGCCCTATCACGGGGATGGAGCACAGGTCCTGGCTGTCCTTGAAGTAGTCATAGATGCCCTTCACCAATGGGTCCTCGGGCCCTACCACCACCATATCCACATGGTTCCGGAGACAGAACGCCCCTATCCCCTCAAAGTCATCGGCCGCCAGGGCCACATTGGTGCCCACACTGGCCGTGCCGGCATTGCCTGGGGCAATGTAGAGTTGCTCGCACTGCTTGCTCTGTGCGATCTTCCAAGCCAGGGCGTGCTCACGCCCTCCGCTTCCCAATAAGAGAATGTTCATTGACATTTTCGGTTTTATGGTTATATGGTTTTGCGGTTATTCGATTTTATCGATACACGGCTCTATGGCTGTATGAATAAAATGTCCCAGCATAGGTGACACTACTCTGACAACCGCAAAACCATATAACCGCAAAACCATAAAACCGCCAGAAACCTTATTTCAAATAGTCCTCAAAATACTGCGTTATGCGCTCATGCAGGTGCACACTCTTGTGTCCTGCCATGTTGTGCCCCTCTCCCGGATAGGCGAAGAAGTCGGGCTGGGTGCCTGCCTCGGCACAGGCATTGAGGAACTGCAGGGCATGCTGCGGCACCACGGTGGGGTCGTTCATGCCGATGATTATCTGCAGTTTGCCCTTGAGGTTGGCTGCCTTGTTGATAAGGCTGGTCTGCTCGTAGCCCTCGGGGTTGCTCTCAGGAGTGTCCATGTAGCGCTCGCCGTACATTACCTCGTACCACTTCCAGTCTATCACCGGGCCGCCAGCCACGCCCACCTTGAACACGTCGGGGTAGTTGGTCATCAGCGACACGGTCATAAAGCCGCCGAAGCTCCAGCCGTGTACACCCAGGCGGTTGCTATCGACATAGGGGAGTGACTGCAGGTAGCGCACTCCGCACATCTGGTCCTTCATCTCCTCCTGTCCCAGATGACGGAAGGTGACCTGCTCGAAGTCCCTGCCACGGTTCTCGCTGCCACGGTTGTCAAGGACGAACACGATGTAGCCCTTCTGTGCCATGTAAGTCTCCCAGGAGCGCGAGGCCCAGTGCCAGGATGCCTCCACATTGTGGGCGTGGGGGCCGCCATACACATATACGACTGTGGGATATTTCTTCGCAGGGTCAAAGTCCATGGGTTTCACCATACGCCAGTACAGGTCGGTCTGCCCGTCAGCAGCCTTCACTGTCCCCTGTTCAAAGATGGGCTTGTACCATCCGTCCCATGGGTCGCTGGCCGTGCCCAGCATCACACGTTTGCCCGTCTTGGTGTCGGTCACTGCACAGCAGCGTGGCACGTCGGGCTCCTGCCAGGTGTCGATGACATAACGTCCGCTGGCTGAGAGCCTGGCCTGGTGTACGCCCCGGCCGTTGTCGAGCAGCGTGCGCTTGCCCGAAGGGATGTCCAGGCGGTAGATGTTCTTCCGCAGGTCACCAGCCTCCTTGCTCGTGATGATGGCGCTGTGCGTGGCAGGGCAGAAGCCCAGCAGTTCGGTCACCACCCAGGCCCCCTTGGTGAGTTGGCCCAGTTGCTTGCCATTCACGTCCATCAGGTACAGGTGGGTGTAGCCGTCACGCCAACTCCAGTAGATAAACTTGCTGCTGTCCCAGGGAAGAAACGTGATGGGGTGCAGGGGCTCCACATACTTGTCGGAGTCCTCGGTATAGAGCGTGCGCAACTTCTTGCCTGTCGTGGCGTCATAAGCGTCGAGCGTGCAGTGGTTCTGGTCGCGGTTGAGCTCGAAGAGGTAGAGTGTCCTGCCGTCGGGAGCCCAGGCTATATTGGTGAAGTAGCGGTTCTCGGGGTTGCCCGTGGCCAGATAGATGGTCTTGCGAGACTGTAGGTCATAGATGCCCACCTGCACCTGGTGCGAGGTCATGCCTGCCATGGGATACTTGTCGGGCTCCACCTGTGCCTCGCGGGTGAAGGTGTTCACCTGCGGATAGTCTGCCACCATACTTTGGTCCATGCGGTAGAAGGCGAGTTTCTGTCCATCCTTGCTCCAGAATGTTCCTTTGGTGATGCCGAACTCGTCACGGTGCACACTCTGTCCATATACTATCTCGCGTGAGCCATCCTGTGATATCTGCACCTCCTGCCCGTCGGCATAGCGCACCCACAGGTTATGCTTGCGCAGGAAGGCGTCAGCACGTGACTCCCGGTTCCACTCCAACGAGCCCTCGGCACTCTGGCTCCATGTCACCTTCCAGTCGGTGAAGTCCACCAGCGCACGTTGGCCGTTGGCCATGGTGAGCACGAGCGGTTGCCCTTCATAGGGCATGCCCACACGACGCACCTCGTGCTTGTCGTCACCCTCGTCCCAGCCATAGGCGGAATACACTCCACTCTCGCTCACGGGGCCCTGCTTGAGGGGCTTGCCTGTGGCGGGATTGAGCATCCTGTACTCGGGGCTGTTGGCATCCACCAGGCGGTCGCCCCACCACATATAATAATAGAATTGGGGAAGCGACTGGCGGAAGTTGCGTCCACCGAAGTTCAGTTCCTCCAGAGTGAAAAGTTTCTGTGCCATGACACAAGTGGCCGACAGGGCTACCAAGGCCGCTGCCAGACATATTCCCTTAATCCTCATCATGGTTGAAACTTCTGCGGTCATTCCTGTTCCATCCCCCACGGCTCTCTCCACGGCCAAAGGGCTTGCGGCGGTCATCGCCACCCCTGCGGAACCCGTCACGCTGACGACGGTCGTCGCGGTTGAATGGACGGGGCTTGCGGTCACCACGCTCGTCACCATCCTCGCGGTGGAAGCCCCTTGAGGGTCTCCGGTCATCGCGGTCAAAGCGACGGGGCTTGCGCTCAAACCCATCCTCGTGGTCATCCCTGCGGAAACCACGTGAGGGCCTGCGGTCATCGCGGCTGCCAAATCGGCGGTCACCATCACGACGCTCGTCACGTCCATAGGGCCTGCGCTCGGGGCGGCGCATGCGCTCTTCAGGGTCATCCTCCAGGCGGTCGCGGAAATCACGATGCTGCTTGAACCGATGCTTCTGGGCCATCATCTTGCGCTCCTCGTCATTCTTGATATCACCGCCCTGCGCCCTCATCTCGTCAAACTTGCCGCTGAATATCTGGTATTTGCGTAGTTCACACTCCAGCGAACCATTGAAGAGGGGCGTGCGCAGCGAGGGCTTCAGCCCTATCTGGTCGAAACACTCCTCGCGATAACTGAGCACCCATGCGTCATTACCTACGAACTGATGCTTGAGTCTCTCGCCCAGCGTCTTGTACAAGCCCAACAGGTCGGGTGCAGAGATGCGCTCGCCATAGGGCGGGTTGGTCACCATGATGCTCTTCTCCTGGGGCTGCGTAAAGTCCTTGATGTCCCTCTGCTGCAGGGTAATGTACTTTGACAGGCCAGCCGCACGCACATTCTCCGTGGCCACGGCGATGGTGTTATGGTTGATGTCGTAACCATAGATGTGGTGCTCAAAGGGCTTCTCGGCCGAGTCATCGTCATATATGCGGTCAAAGAGTTCCCGGTCAAAGTCAGACCACTTCTCGAAGGCATACTCCCGGCGATAGACTCCCGGGGCAATGCCACAGGCTATCATGGCTCCCTCGATGAGGAAGGTGCCGCTGCCACACATGGGGTCGATGAGGTCACACTCACCCCTCCATCCCGTCTGCAGGATAATGCCAGCGGCCAGCACCTCGTTGATGGGTGCCTCCACCGTGGCCTGTCTCCAGCCACGCTTGTGCAGGCTCTCGCCCGAGGAGTCCAATGAGAGGGTGCAGTCATACTCTGCCACATGGATGTGCAACTGTATGTCGGGATTGGTGATGCGTATATTGGGGCGGTTGCCAGTCTTCTCGCGGAACTGGTCCACGATGGCATCCTTTACCTTGTAGGCCACAAACTTGCTATGGCGGAACTCGTTGCTATATACAACGCTATCTACCGCAAAGGTGGTGTCATTGCTCAGATACTGAGTCCAGTCAATCTGCTTCACGGCCTCATAGACCTCGTCGGCGGTCTTGGCACGGAAGTGCCTGATGGGCTTCAGCACGCGCACAGCGGTGCGCAGGGCAAAGTTGGCGCGATAGAGCATCTCCTTGTCACCAGTGAACGACACCATTCGTCGTCCCTGCTGTATATTGTTGGCTCCCAGTGCGGTCAACTCTTCTGCCAGCACTCCCTCCAGTCCCTGGAAGGTCTTGGCTATCATTTCAAATTCCATGATTCCTTTTATGATGTTTCTGATAGTGTGTTTGCTTGTCTCTTCTTGTCCTTTGCCTCACAGCCCTCCATAGTCCTCGGGCCTGACCATGCACTCCTTGGCCGCATTCTTCCTGCGCTTGGCCTGTACGATGCGGTCACCAGGCTTGGTGCTCTCGGTGACCCACAGGTTGCCACCAATGATGGTGCCTGCGGCAATGGTAATACGTCCCAGGACAGTGGCATTACTATATACAATAACGTTGTCCTCCAGTATGGGGTGACGTGGAATGCCCTTGATGGGGTTACCGTTCTCGTCCAGGGGGAAACTCTTGGCACCCAGGGTGACTCCCTGGTACAGTTTCACATTGTTGCCTATGATACATGTTGCCCCTATCACCACACCAGTCCCATGGTCGATGGTGAAGTGGTGGCCAATGGTGGCAGCGGGATGAATGTCGATACCAGTCTCACTGTGGGCCATCTCGGTGATAATTCGGGGGATAAGGGGAACACCCAACGTGAGCAACTCATGTGCCACACGGTAATTGGTGAGGGCGCGTATGACGGGATAGCAACTGATAATCTCCCCATAGGAGTCAGCGGCAGGGTCACCATTGTAGGCTGCCTCCACGTCAGTGGCCAGGATATCCCTCAGCGCTGGCAGCCTCTGTATGAAATCTACCGCTATCTGCTCGGCACGCATGCGCAACTCGCAGGTGAGTTCGCTATGGCGGGCAGTCCCGCTGTCCTCCTCCTGTTCCTCACTCTCGGGCGAGACAGAGCACAATCCTGCCAGTATCTGTTCGGTGAGCAGGGTGTGCAGTCGCTCCAGGCTCACTCCCAGGTGATAAGTCTGCATGCGTACGCTGATGGCAGGCTGGCCAAAATAGCCGGGGAAGAATACAGAGCGGCACAAGTCCACCACCTCGGCCAGCGCCTGCTGGCTGGGCAAGGGGTCTCCGTCTCTGTGCTCAAGGGATAATCCATGCAGCGGGCTGTTCTCGCTCAGGCGGGAGATAGTCTGCTGAAGCAGGGTGTTCAGTCTTGTTGGGCTCATCGCTGCGTCTATGATGTCAAAGGAATACGTATTCTGCATGCAAAAGTACTAAAACGCATCCTCTTGCACAAGCCTTTTCGGGAAAAACAACAGGAAAGCGTTTCAGATAGTTTCTTTGCTCCCAATGCTCTTCCTCTGCCACAGGCGAAATCTGTCCTTCACACGCCTTTTGGGCCTGCCATCCCCACAGGGCAGCTTCAGAAAGGCGGGCATCACGAACACCAGCGCAATCAGGGAAAACAGCAACCCGCCAGACGAGCCTACCGCAAAGGAGAGCCAGAAGGGCTCCTCGGCACTGTCTATGAAGAAGGGCACCAGCCCAAGCACCGTTGACAGCACGGTCAGGAAGATGGCCGTGACCTTGTGGTTGTAAGCCCTGGCATAGCATTTCGCGGGATTGCTGTGCGGGAAGGACTGCCTGTGTCCACGATATTCATACACGATGTAGATGCCTGCGTTCACCGTCAGTCCACACAGCAGCACCATGGCCGCGAAGCCACCCACCCCAAACTCCACTCCTGTGACCAGGTAAGCCAGGAAGGTACCGACAAAGGACATCGGTATCAGCGAGATGATGGCCAGGGGGAGGCGGACAGACTCCAGCAGGATGCTGCACACAAAGAAGATGATGACCACCACCAGCCCCAGCAACCAGTACTGGCTGCCCTTGTCCTCATAATAGCCATAGGTGGCGTTCCTGCAACGGAACCCCATGGGGATGGCCTTGTTGAACTCCTTGATAATTCCATCGATATAGTTGGCCGTGTAAGTGTATCCACCCAGCACGTTGAAGGCAACGTGCAGCACATACTCCTGGTTCTGGCGTGGGATGCTGTTCTTGGCCTCGCGCTTCTCGATGGACATGAAGTCAGAGACACGGCTCTCTGTCTCTCCTGTACGCAGGAGGGAATTGTCCAGTTGCCACAGGTCAAAGCGGTCTTGCCACGATGACCTCAGATAGATGTCGGCAGAGAAGTTCGTGTCCCGGTATCTGTCGATGTCCCTACCTGTGAGTATCTCGCGCAGGGTGTTGTGCATGACTTGCGGGTCAAAGTGATAGAGGGCCATACGTTCCTTGTCATAGCGCATATAGAGTTCGTCCTCCTGCTCCATCTGGTTGGGTGTCTCGATAGCGATGTCTGCCACACGCCTGTTGCTGCGTAGCCTGTCGCACATGTCCTCGGCAATGCGGTAGAGACGCTCATAGTTGTACCCGACCACCTCAATTCGACTCGTGCGGTACTGCATACTGAGTGAGTTGCTAAAACCTCGCGGACTCACCCCACTGGTACTCCACTCTGCTCCGCCAATGGTGATGACCTTGCTCACCACCTTGTTCTCCAGCACATACGGGAAGGTCGTCTCGCGGGCCTCCTTCCTGAACTTCACCGTGATGTCTGCGCTGCTCCCCTGTATCCGAGTCTCAAACCGCTCTATCTCGGGGAAGGTGGCCAGGAAGTTCTCCAGCGGCACGACCTTCTCGTTGAGTTGTGCGGCAGTGCCGCCCAGAGGCATCCGAGCCCTGATGACCAGCATCTTTTCCATCTCCTTCTGGCGGCTGTAGGTTCTGGCTGAGAGCCCTTTGGAGAACAGGCGGAGCGTGCCTCCGCATAATAGGGAAAGGGTAGGCTTGCACTTCCTCTGGAAACAGTCACCGCCCAGCGTGCTGTCATAGAGGAGCACATACCATGGTCTTGCATCAATCCTGGCGGCTGACGATGTGTACTCTACCTTGCTCTTTCGGGCGGGCAAGCGGTCAAAGGGAAGGCCGAAGAGCAGGATGACAGCCAGGATAATCATCCACCGGTGACGCTGGGCAAAGCGGATATAGCGGATGTAGAAATGGTTCCACCCGCTGGCAAGGCGCAGGTTTCTCACCCGGCCCTGCTGCCTGCTGTGATAGCCCAACTGGTCCACCAGGGCTGGCACAAAAAGATAGGCGACCAGCAAGGCCGCAGAGAGATTGATGATGATAATCCAGGCGAAGTCATAGAGATTATCCTTGAGGAAATCGGGCAGCCACAGCACCACCACCAATGAGCCAATGGTTGTGAGCAGGGCTGCCATGATGGCCATGAATGCCTTGCGGTCATGGTAGTAACTGTAGTGGTCCACCATCACCACTGCCGCGTCTATCACCATGCCCAATGACACGGTAATGCCTGCCAGGGAGTAGATGTGCAGGCGTAGGTCAAACAGGTAGTAGGCAATGACAGCCAGCATGGCATTGGATGCCAGGGCAACCACCATCACCAGCAGGTAACGCCAGTCTCGCCCTACCAGCCAAACGAAGCCGAGCAATATGAGGAGGGAGAGCGACGAGCGCCACACCAACTTGTGCAGTTCACTCTCTTTCTGTTCGGCAGCGTCATAGTTCTTGGTCAGATACACCCCCTGCCTCAGCGTCTGCTTCACCTCGTCCATTCTCTTGCGTATGCTGCCCGAGAGGGCTATCATGTTGGCATCGGCATCCACATAGATGTTCAGATAGATGGTGTTTAGGCCATTAACCCTGTAATAACTGTCAGGCTCCCGGTCCTTGTATTCGTATGTGGCCAGGTCATTCAGATAGACCATCTTGTCCCCGACCCTTCCGATGGGCATCTGCTCCAGCGGTTTCTCAAAACGCTCGGTGGTCAGATACAGGGTCCTGCGTTCCGTGTCCCCTGGCTGTTCCATTTCGCCCAGCACATCGGCTCTGCCCAGGAAGGACTTGATGCCACTCTCCAGGTCACCTGCCGAGAGGCCATAGCCTGCCAGCACCATGGGGTCATAAGTGATGACCACATACTTGCTCTGGCCACCTGTCACCTCCACACGCTTGATTTCCTTGGCCTGCTGCAGTTGTGGTCTCACATGCTTCTCGATATACTCCTTCAGTTGCTCGTCCGACAGGTTGGAGTTCACCTGGTAACTCAACAGTAGCGTGGAGGTCTCCTTGCGTCGGTTGTCATTGACCACCTCGCCTCCTGCAAGTTCGGGATAGGTGACCCCTGCGGGCAACTGGCGGTATGTCTGCCGCAGCAGTGAGGCAATCTCAAACTTGGTGGCCGACACGTCGGCTTTGGGCTTGAGTTCGATAGTCACACGACCGAAGCCAAAGTTTGACTCTGACTTCACACTCTTCACGCCACTCACCATGGCCACCAGTCCCTCTATGCGGGAAGTCACGTTCTGCTCCACCACCTTGGCCGATGAGCCAGGCCAGGCATACCCCACGACCAGGACTTTCCCCTGGCGTGGACGTGGCTGGTCGGCCACATCTATCCGGGGGATTAGTGCGGCTCCTATGACCATGACTATGGCCAGGGCGAGAAGCAGGGTGAATCGGGAGAGTCTCATTTCCTTCTGTTCCTATTCCTGTATATGGCAAAATAAAGCATGGGCACAAAGAAAAGGCTCACCAGTGTGCCGAAGGTCATGCCCACCACCAGGGTCAGCGACATGGAGTACTGTATGGCTGCTCCCATGCTCCCCTTGCCCAGGAACGGCAGCATGGCCAGTATGGTGGTGAGCGAGGTCATCACGATGGGACGCAGGCGCCTGTGTCCAGCCTCCATGATGGCTCGCAGCAGTCCCTCCCTGCCCTGGTGCCGATGTGGATTATGGTTGATGGTGTCAATCTTCAGTATGGAGTCATTGATGACAATGCCACTCATGACCACCATGCCCGTCATCGACATCAGGTTGATGGTCTCCCCTGCCAGCCAGAGAGCCACGAGGACGAAGAACACATCCACCACCATCTCCAGCAGGATGAGCAAAGGCTGCACCAGGCTCTCAAACTGCGCGGCAAGGATGAAGTACAGCAGTGCCAGTGCCACGGCCATCACCACCATCAGTTCGCCTATCAGTTTACGGCTGCTGAAGTAGCCTCCGGCAAAACTGGCTGTATATGGACTTTCTGGCCTGTGTACGCGCTCATTCACATATTTCATCACACGTTCCACCTCACGATCACCAGCATTCAGGTTTAGCGAGTAGTACCCTCCACCGTTGCCAGCCTGCAGGCGCTTGTAGTCCTCTCCCTCCGACTCATGCACGAGATAGGAGATGGGAATGTCTGTCCCCTCGTCATTGGTGACCGTCTCGTTGATGATGCGCCTGGCCTCGTCCCTTCCGGCACCCAGCAGTATGGGTACCGACTGGGCACCCTCATTGATTCGGAACACGACATTGCGGCTGGCCAGTTCCCTGAGCCTGGCATACAGGGCATAGTAACTCACCTTATATATAGCCATCCGTTCCATGTCAGCCACATACTGGAGGTTGGTCTCCGTCATGATGGGTGAGACATCCAGGTCGGGAAAGTGGGCCAGCAGGCTATCCCTGAAAGTCCTGGAAGCATCTGTTGAGGGACGGCCTCCGTCCTTGTCCTGCAGATGTATCTCCAGGTCGGCCTCGTCCGTGGAGAACATCAGGTCATACAGGTTACCCGCATTCTCAAATTCTGCCAGTGCTCCAGGATACTCCCTTTGCATGAAGGCCTGTGTCTCCTTCTTGACCTTTGCCAGCGATGAGGCATCCGCTGCCTTGAGGTATATCACGGCCTCTGATGCGGTGATGTCCCTTGTGTGGGCCAGCATGAAATCCTGTGCGCCTATCATGCAGGTGGATGTCTGCACCTTATCCCCAATGGCTCTCATCAGGGCAGAGACACGCCTGTCATTCTCCTCTGCCGATATGTTGACGTTCCAGTTGATGTTCAGCAGGGTATCCTCCTGTGCCACCTTGGGCATACGCTCCTTCTCCAGGTGGAAGATGAGCAGCACGGCCAGCGGAATGCAGGCGGCAAACAGCAGCAGGGACAGGCGCACGTGGCGCAGTGTCCACATCATGGCAGACTCGTACAGGCGGAAGCCCCATGACGACTGGGACACCGAGGGAGTCAGTCCGTGGTCTGCCCTCTTCCTGTACAGTACCACATAATACACAGGCACCACCACCGTGGCCACCACCAGCGAGGCAAACAGGGCGGTGGTGACAGCCATGGCCTGGTCATAGAACAGGGCACCCGCCGTGCCGCTCAGGAATATCAAGGGCAGGAAGACAGAACAGGTGGTAAGCACCGAGGAAAGCATGGGAGTGAACACCTCCCGCGTCCTTCGTGCCACCGTCTCCCACAAGGTGCATTCCCCATCACCTGCCTCGGGCACGGGAGGGGCACTGGTAATGTTATCGACCACGATGATGGCATTATCGACCATCATGCCCACGCCCAGTATCAGTCCTGACAGGGAGATGACATTCAGCGATATGCCCAACAGATAGAAGCACAGTATGGTAATGACCAATGACAGGGGGATGCTCAGCATCACAAGCAGCGAGAGCCTCCAGCGTCTCATGAATGCCAGCAGCACCAGGCAGGCCATCAGGGCTCCCATGCCCAGGTTGCCCTTGAGGTTGTCGATGGTGTAACTGAGCAGGAGGGTCTGGTCCCGTGTCAGTTCAAAGGTGATGTCGGGATACTCCTTCCTCAGGTCCTCCAGCAAGTTCTCCATGCTCTGCTGCAAGTCCTCCATGCGCGCGTCATTCTGCTTGATGACTGCCATCGTCACGCCTTCCCTGCCGTCATGTCTGACCAGCCCATTCCTGCTGGCCGCATGCTCCTGTATGAGACAGATGTCCTTCAGTTGCAGCAAGCGTCCCTCCTGGTTGATGTAGATGTCCTGGATATCCTGCAGTGTGAGCAACTGCGAGTCGAAATGTATGTTGTAACGGTATTGCCCATCCACCACACTCAGAGCCTCCAGGGTGATGTTGTTGCGCTTGATGGCATTCTCTATATCCCCCGTCGAGAGCCCCAGTGCCTGGAGTTTCTCCTGGTCAGGGACACACTCGATTTCAGTTCCCACCGTGCCGCTCACATCCACCATGGCCGTTTGGGGCAGTTGTTCTATGCGCTTTACGACCACGTTGTTGGCAAACTTGGACATCTGCGGGAACTGTGCGGGATTCTTGGGTGCCATGTCCAGGAAAAAGGCGGGGATGTCCATGGCACTTGCCTTCATCACCTTGGGCCGTTCCATGTCCTTGGGCATCTGGCTCATGGCACGGTCCACCTTCTCGTTGACCTCGATGAAGAGCAGGTTGACATTGCTGCCCGGGTCAAAGGTCATCCTCACGCTGCCGGCATCCATTCGCGCCTCGGAGCGGATGTCTGTGATGCCTGCCACCTGCATCAGCCTCCCCCTGAGCGGTGCCACCACATTCCGCTCAATCTCCTGTGCCGAGTAGCCTGGCATGCTCACCTGCACGGTAATCTGCGGGATGTCGATGTCGGGCATCAGCGACACGGGCAGATGGCGCAGTGCCAGCAAGCCCATCACCACCAGGGCTATGACACACATGGTGACGGCTATGGGACGAGTGAGAAGAGTCTTGTTCATGAGGCTTTATTGTTGAGGCCCGGCCTTCACCTCTGTCCCGTCGGCCAGGTTTTGGTTGCCAGAAGTTATCACTACGTCACCTTCCTTGATGGTGGTCTCCTTGCGTTGGCATCCCGTGATGGCATACGAGGCAATGTTGGAGTGTGCCACATCTACATACGTCCACACGGCCCGGCCGTCACGCAGGAGGAAGATGACATGATAGCCATCCCTCTCCACCACAGCGTCCTTGGGCACGACAAACATGCCCCTCATCTGCTCATCGACGGTGACCCGCACGTTCATGCCATCTATCAGGGCATCTCCCGCATGTGCGAGCCGCGCCTTCACCTTGACCAGGCCCTTGTCATCAACCAGGGGATTGACCTCCGTCACCTGGCCCTCACAGGAGAGGCTGTCCCGCACAAAGGGACTCACGCTCACCCTCTGTCCGATGCGCACGTGCGGCAGTTCCGCCTCCAGTATCTTGAACTCCACCTCGAAGCTGGCATCATCCACCAGCGTACACACCTTCTCGTTCCTCTGGTATCTCTTGGCCTCCAGATTGGCCACACGTCCGCTGAAGGGAGCATACAGGTTGCATTCCTCCAGGGCTATCTTGGCCGTCTGCAACTGGTATTTGGCCGAATAGTAGCCCGACATCACCTCGGCCCGTTTCATCACCTCGGCAGGCACCTTCTGCCAGTCGTCATATCCCAGCCCGATGAGTTTGTCCGTCAGTTCCACCTTGGCTTTCTCCAGTTCATGCTCAGCCTTCTCCACTTCACGCATCTTCTCTTTCTTGTCCAGGGTGGCTATCAGCGTGCCTTTCCCCACGCGCTGTCCTTCCCTCACCAGCACTTCATTGATCAGGCCCTGGCTGTTGAAGTTCAGCTCGCTCTTTGCCTTTGCGGCCAGTTTGCCGTTGCACACGATTTGCTTGTTGAACTCCGTCTGGTGCAGGACCATTGTGTCCACATACACCTCCATGCCCTGTTGCTGGTGCATCTCCATCTCCTGTGCCTCATCGCTGGCCTCCTTCTTGCCCGAGCATGCTGCCAGCATCAGCAAGGTCGCCAGCCACAGGTTCTTTCTCATTATAAATATATCCATACGTCTGTTCGTGCTTCAAGTCAAAACTTACTGCCCCAGGACCTCGTCCACATCCACTGTTATGTTCCTTTTCGTGGTCCAGTCATACAGGGTGGATTTCTGCAGCCCATAATAATCCTCCCAGAATGTGTGCAGCTGGCTTATGTACTGTGCCCTGGCCGATGTCATCTCCTGCTGGGCCGTGTTGAGGTCTGTCACGGTGACGGTGCCAGCCTCATAACGCTTGCGCATGATGTCATACCGCTCCTGGGCTATCTCCTGGGCCCGCAGGGCATCCCGGCATTGCGTGGGCTGGGCGTTGAACTGCATCACCTTCTTGCGCAGTTCCTGCAGGTAGTCCTGGTGAGCCTGCTCCTGCTGTGTCCTCACCACCTCCATCTGGGCCTGCGCCATGCGCACTCGTCCCTTGCCCACTCCCCAGTCAAAGATGGGCAGCCTCATCGTGAGTCCCACCACCTCATTGTCACGCAGGTGGCTGTATGCCCCCAGGAAGTCCCTGTCGTTCTGCATAAAGCCGAGTTCTCCGCTCAGCGTCACCTGCAGTCCCCTGGCCGCCTTGGCCTGTGCCAGGCTCTTGCTGGCATTGAGCATCTGCAGGCGTTGCTCGCGTGTGTGCGAGGAGTTGTCGATGGCCCTCTGCAGGACATCATCCACCCCTATCACCAGGTCTGGCACATTATGCGGCGGCACCAGCTCGGCCTGTGCATAGTCCGACACGTGCAGGTAGGAGAAGAGGTTATACTTTGCGTCATCCAGAGTGATGAGGTTGCTGTTGGTCTCCACCTTGGCATTCAGCAGCGAGAGCTCCATCTGCAGCACCTCACTCTTGGTGGTTGTGCCCAGTTCCAGGCGTTTCTTCGACAGGGTGTAGAGGGTCTCTCGTTCTGCCTGTTCCCTCTCGCTCTGCTGGCACCTGGACTGTGCCGAGAGGACATTGAAGAAGAGTGACGTGACCCTGATGGCAATGTCCTGCATGGCACAGGCATACTGTTTCTGGGCTATCTCATACTCCAGCGGGGCGGTCTTCTTCTGCCACTTCAGGCTGTTGAAGGAGCGCAGGGGCTGGGTGTAGCTCACGCGCAGGGGCTGTGAGTTGTAGGTGTGGTCCTTGTAGGTGAACTGGTCAAGCCTGTAGAGGTATGACTGTAGTGAGATGGTGCCTCCTGTGGCCGCTATCTGCTGGTCCACCGACAGGGTGAGGCTGTTGCCCAGCGTGTTGTTGGTCACATAGGCCAGCCGCCCGTCCTCATAGTTGCGCGCCTCCACCAGCGAGCGGTTGAAGTTCATCAGGCCTCCGCTCAGGTTGACTGACGGAAGCAGCTCGGCCTTGAAGGAACGGTAAGTCCAGTAACTGGCCAGGAAGGAGAACCTGGCCACCTTTGCGTCCAGGGAGTTTTCCTGCGCTATCAGGATGGCATCATGCAGGGACAGCTGTTGTGCCTGTGCCCCCGTCCCGCATGCCAGCAACATCCCTCCCACAAGGCATGCCACTGCGGTCATCCTCCTATGCGTGTCCGTTATGATGTTCATGCTAATGGTTTTGTCAGGTCATGGAAAATCCTGTGCCAGCGCACTTTCTTGGTTGGGCTGGCGTACTTGTCCCACGAGAAAATGACGATGAGGGCGCGTCCCACGACTCGGCTCTCGGGCACCAGGCCAAAGGAGCGGCTGTCGGTGGAGTTGCCACGGTTGTCCCCCAGCACATAGTAATAGGTCTCACTGGTGTCCCTCACCACATGGTCGATGCGCTTTATCAGGGTCACGCCACTGTCATCCAGGGCCTGGAACACAATGATGTCGCCAGGGCGGTAAGCCCTGGGCCCGGGACTCTTGTGCCATCCCCAGTCCAGGCGCGCGTCCATCTCCCTGAGTGGCCTTATCCAGGTAAAGGCATTCACGATGGGAATGTCCGCAAAGCGGTGTGGCAACATGGTGCCACCACTCAACTTCTCCACCAGGAACACCTCTGTGGGTTGGATGGTGGGCATCATGCTGGGCGTGTTGACCATGAACACCTCGCCCACAAACATCCTGAGCAGCACGATGGCCAGCACACACAGGAGTGCCTTCAGGCACGTCTTCCGGCCTGGCAACATCGTGGCGCAAGCCCTCATCCGCTCAACGGCAGTTCTTCCCGCAGTCACAGGTGGTGGCATTGGGCGTGTCACAGGGATTGCCTGTCCCATTGACGATGCAGATGCTGTAGGAATTTCTCTTCCTGCCCCTCTTGTGACACCGGATGGGTGCCGACCATGCGAGTTGCACCTGTTCGGGCTCCTGGCTGACACTGGTTGTCGTGCTTGCCTGCACGTTGCTTACGACTTCTCCGCTGGCGTGTGTGAAGTTGAGCACAGCAAGGCCAGCGATGGCGAGTCCTGCAAGGATTACTCTTCCCTTTTTCATTCTTCTTTCGTTTTTGTTGTTGTACTTGTCTGTGTGAGAGGGAACATATTTCTGGATTCCCAGTCCTTTATTGTCTGGCTTCTGTTTTATCCACAAATATACCTCTTTTATGCGACATGGGCAATGCCCTTGCATCTATTTATTTATTTTATTCTCATTATTCTCACTCCCCACTCACGACCTCGCCTCTCAGGCTCAGCACAAGTGGTGAGGACGGGAAGTTACCATACACCTCCACCTCCCTATAGACCACTCCTGTGTCCCCTTCCTCGGGATGCAGGAATCCCCGTATGGGGAAGTATTCCCCAGTTCCTGCTGTCATGGATGAGTCAAAATGAAGTTCCAGGCAGTCACACGAGGGCTTGATGCTGTCGATGTGCAATCTCACATTGCCCACATTCCGCAGCAGCCACTCTGTGCCACGCATCCTGGGTGAGTTTTTGTCTATCTCCCCCACATATTTCTCTGTCAGTCCTCCTATGACCTCCACCTCTGTCTGTCTGTTTCCCTGGCATCCGCTCATCACGCCCATGATGAGGATGGCCGACAATATTGACTTCGTTTTCATCCTTGATATATTATATGTAAACGTTACCTGCACTCTCCGTAAAAGACCAGTGAGCATGGCTCACTTGCCATGTCGGTATGCACCTGTATTCCATGTCGAAATGTCCCCTTGTTTTCCTGTACGGTAGTAAAGCGTATGACACCTGTCTCACCAGCCTTGATTACCTTGGGATATTCATCTATCATCACGCAGGAGCAGGTTGGATATATCTGCCGTATGACACAGTCATGCCCTCCCTCATTCCTTATCTCAAACCTCCCCGATACCTTGCGCCTCTGTCTCACCTCGCCCAAGTCAAGGCTGGCATTTTCCACGACCAGGCCACCATGCCTTCCGGTACTATGGGACTGAGGCGCAGCCTGATTCTTCTTGAGGCGATTCTCTACCAGGGAAAGGTAGTTCCTCAGGAACTTCTCGTCGTCATCCTTGTCGGGATAGTAGGGAAGTACAATCTTCCCATCTGGAGTCAAAGCGAAAAAGAAAGGAAGGGCGAACTTCGTCAGGGCGCGAGGAAGCGTCTCTGGCATTCCTGCGCCATAAACCTCCAGGCCTGTATCCCTGCGGATAATCCTCAGTTCCCTGCTGCCGAAACCAGATGCGACGACCACCAGGGACTTGGCAATTCCAGGCATATCTGGCAGCACCCGCATGACCTCAATATCTTTCCTCCAGCATGAGGTACAATGTGCCCTGTCAATATACAGCACAAGATGTCCATCAGCACAAAGTTTCTGGAAATCACAGGTATCGCCATCTGCCCCCAGCAAGACCTCAGAGCCATCTATGGGATACTCCACAGCCTCCATATATTGCATCAGGCGATTTTGGGCATGTCCATCTGCCGCATGCCCATGTCCATCGTTCATGGACGAGCAACCACAGCAGAAGGCTAACAACAGAGCCACCCCACAGAGGGAAAGTTCCAATGCACATTTCCTCATATCCATTTCTCTTTTAATCAGAAGTCCACCAGTCGTGACAGCATCAGCACCGGGTTGTCATCGGGCTGGAGATTCTGAGACAGTATCTGTTCCTCACGATTTAATTTTCTTTTTGCCTTTATGTTGTTGATTGCCTGCAGAACGTTTGTGGGTTGAAGCGTATAGATTAGGGTTGAATCATCAGAAAACCCATCTATAGAAACCATGGGCAAATAACACTCCAGCCTATCAGAGAAGACTGGCAATCCAACAACCTTAGACATACCTGACTTTCTACTAGTAAGCATCAACACGAGCATATTACCCTCACGCGGTAATGCAACAGAAACAGCCACAAATTGCGAAGTCGCACAAAAAGAGCTCACATGCGGTACTCTTTCTCTTCGTTTTTCATACAACTCATCTGTCATATTTTCCTTTTCGTCCTTACTAAATGTCTTTACGCCATTTGCCGTTGTCACCACCAATGGCGACATCCTTTCCCCATAAATTTCCCATATTGTATCTGAAACCAGATCATTAAAATATGCTTTGTCTTCGTACTGCTGCATCATCGTACCCCAACAGAAACGGTTTCTTCTTTCTTTCGATGTAGGGAAACCGACCCTTCGCGGTTTTTGCGTTCTATCCGCAAGTATCAATTGTGACAAATCGACAATGTCCGAAGATGCATTATACGAAGATCCTGTCATACACAACATATCATCGCCCAGGAATGCCATATCCTTATACAGGAAGTACAATGGTGCCACCTTCTTCAGATTTCCATTCAGGTCATAACTCTGCAAACGTCGTCCTGCCAAGTCCAGCAGCACGATATAGTTATTCTTCTCATCATAGGCTATGTTCCACGCGTCCAGGTGCTCATTCCTGGCATGCCCCTTGCTTCCCAGTTTACAGCGGAACTTACCATCCTCCTCAAAGATAAACACGTTGGAATTGTCCCTGTCCAGGATGCAGTAGCAGCCAGG
Source organism: Opitutia bacterium UBA4654 (assembly GCA_963658045.1). Taxonomy (GTDB): domain Bacteria; phylum Bacteroidota; class Bacteroidia; order Bacteroidales; family Bacteroidaceae; genus Physcousia. The sequence continues at coordinate 2,388 of CAVKOT010000019.1, read as the reverse complement.
ACACTTGATGATACGGTCTATATGCCCCACCAGACACTTCTCTGAAGTCTCCAGGCGGACAAAGGAATAGGAGGAGAATACCGTGTCAAGTCTGGTGGACAGCATCTCCTGTGGCAGTTCCACATGCAGGCACGCCTCCTCGCTTTCCACCTCAAAGGGCTTGATGCTGTCATCCGTGATGACAATATGCTGCTGGTACTCCTCGTCAAACGAGCCGTCCGAGAGGGGACGCAGGTCATTCCTGCGCCCTTTCCCGGTACAGCCCAGAATCGCTCCTACCATCGGCAGAAGAAACAGGCAAATGCTGACATTATGCTTCACAACTCGGCCGGTATTCATCACAATCATTGCATTCTCCGCTTGTAGGACAGGTCACGACCTCGGACTCGAAAGCCATCCCTGTGGTCACAGTCTCATACCTTGTTGCCTTTGCTTTTAACTCCGCAGACACAGTACTTATATAAGTCCCATATTTTTTCACTTCTGCCTTTGGTGCACCAGAAACAAAGTAATACGTGGTGGTCTCTATAGTGCAGTCAATCCTCACTTTGCTTACCACTTTCTTTTGGTCACATGATGCCCATATTTTCCATCCTTTGCAGCACGGATTTGATGAGGAGGTGGATGTCCCAGAGGATGATGACGAGGAACTGCTGGATGACGAACCAGTGCCCTTGGAACTTGATGTTGATTTCCCACTGGACGTGGAAGGCTTGCTTGAACTACTGCTTGCCAGAGAACCGAGAAGGTATCGGCTCCCCGACTGGGCAAAGTTCAAGACTGTCAGGCTAGCAAAAGCCAGCACGCCTACAGCAAACTTGAGATGTTTCATAATGCTTGTTTTAATTTATACTCACAACAGCCAGTTTTACAGGCTGGCTGTCTCGATTACTCATGCAACAGGTCGCTTCGCCCTTGAGGGTCTTGGAGTCATGCCAATCTCGTGTCCTGTTGAATGTCAAGATGGCAAGCAGGATAATCGCCATGCCACATAGGGCTACAGATGTCTGTCGATGGACACTTGTCCAGCGGCACTCCGTTAGGCAATAGGCGAGCAATACATTTATCCCTACGATGGGCAAATACATATATCGGTCTGCTATAACGCCTTCACGTGGAAGGACGATTATGTGTATCACGAATAACAGGTGAATGAGGAAAAACAGAAGCACGCATGACACTATCCCTCGCCTTATCCGACTCCACACAGTGAAGACCACGACAAGGAGCAAGACTGGATACAGAAACAGCCACCAGGGAAGATGCTCATGGAGCCCAACTGGAAATGAGTACATCCAATCCAGCCTCAAGGGAAGCAGCCAATAATATAGGTAGTTAAACAGGGAGTAGAAGCAGAATATCACCCGCTTCCACCAGGGGAACACATCCCCTTGTACATAGTCATTATACCCTGCAACCCCAAAAACGAGATGCAAAGACATGACAAGTGCCAAGGCAACCAGAGGAATATTTGTCAACCAAAATTGCTTGCCTGCTGGTTTCTGCCCATACATGACAGAAAGCATCATTGTCCATAAAGGGAAAGTCATCACATTTTCCTTTGACAGATACGAACATACATACAGAACCAGCGTACACGCATAGGCCTTCCAATGCCCACAAGACAAGTATTTGACAAACGTATATGTAGCCAACAGATAGAAGACCATAGACATCAATATCTTGGATGCGCTAATCCACGCCACGGACTCCACTTGCAAGGGATGTATAGCGAAAAGGACAGTAGCCGTCATGCTTATCACGTAACTCCTTTCTTTGCTCATATCCGTGCAATCCTCTAACAGACGAGACAATATCACATAAACGAGACACACGTTGACAAGGTGCATAAGCAAGGAGGCTATGTGATAAGGAAGGGCATCATACCCAAACATGTTGTACAGCACCGTGTATAGAAGTTGGTTGAGGGGAGCCCACTGCCCGTTGAATGGAGTGCTGAAGATTTTCACAAGGGAATGCCAGTCAAGGTAAAGAACCGTCAGCGGGTTCATCACCATCCACTGGTCATCCCACTCCATCTGAAACCCATTCCAGAAAGTGGGCAGGAAGGCACACACCGTCAGCAGGCAGACGCCAAGTAGCGACACGACATGAAGCCGCCTCTCACTCATCTTTTTTATCTTCATAATTTGAGCATATCACCTTTTTTGTTTTTTTGCAAAGTTAGGCCAGAAGTATCAAGCCAGTCAAATATTTCCGCGACTATTTTTGTCCAATTGTGTCCAACTTTTCTCAGTACGCCACAGATTTGATGCACATGTCATTATAGCACAACCATATAGACACATTTGTCCAATTCCGTCCGATTTCCATCCAACTCCGTCCATTTTTCACAAAGCACGATGTCTTGAGCCAGAGCGAAGGCTA
>CAVKOT010000018.1:0-22941 GCA_963658045.1 Opitutia bacterium UBA4654 | reverse complement strand
CTTGTACTCCAGTCCATAATACATGAGGTCTTCGGCCGGCACACGCTGCAGCAGCCCCTCCACCTCCTGCAGCATTCCCTGGTCCAGACGGTCACGCAGCCGCTGGCTTATCTTCTGACGGCGCAAGTCACGGTCGATGCCCACGCCCACCGTCAGGCTGCGCAGTGAGGGAAACTCCCTCTCGTCTATGTGGTGCTCACGGTAATACTGCTGTATCTCGATGGCCCTAATGGCCCGCTTGGGCGTGTCCACATCAGTGGTGTTGTGCAGAGTCTTGTAGGTGGCGAGCATCCGGGTCAGTTCCTCCAGCGGGAGTCCCTCCAGCTGACGACGCAGTGGCGGGTTCTCGGGCACAGGCACCATCTTGTAACTCCGGAGCACCGACTCAATATACAACCCCGTACCGCCACACAGGATGGGAAACTTTCCCCGGGAGCGTATGTCATCATAGGCTGCCCAGAAGTCCTGCTGAAACTGAAACAGGTTATATTTCTCCCCCGCCTCGGCAATGTCTATCAGGTGGTAAGGGATGCTCACCCCCTCTATCGTGTAGTCGGCCAGGTCCTTGCCCGTGCCTATGTCCATGCCCCTGTACACTTGCCGGCTGTCGGCACTGATGATTTCCGCATTGCCCATCCTGTAGGCCAGGCGCGTGGCCAGCGATGTCTTGCCCGATGCCGTGGGGCCCAGTATGGTGATGATGTCGTAGTTCATGCCAGATGTCCATTTGCGCCCCCCTTGTCATCCAGGGGCTGGTTTGTGGTATGCTGCGGCTGCGGTTCCGAGTCCAGGAACACCGTTCCCTCCATGTCGGCCACAGCCCGCTTCTTCTTGTTCTCCCTGGCCCCGGCCTTGAGCAAGTTCCTTGCAGCGGTGATGATGCTCCTCCCCTCGCTGGCCGTGGTCGTCTTGAGTCCTGTCATCTTGCGCAGTGTGTCATTCATGGCAGCCTCCACGTCCAGGAAGCGGATGCCGAAGTCCTGTATGCGCTCTATCAGTATGTTGGCCGCGTCCATCATCTCCTGCTGGTTCTGCAACTGGCGCACCTGCGTCCACATCATCTCCAGCACCCTCAGGTTCATGTACATGCTCTGCGGCCCCAGTATCATCACTCCCTGGTCATAAGCGTCCCGCCAGAGCGTGGCGTCATTGAGCAGGGCCAGGTTGAGCGCACTCTCGATGGGCACATACATGATGACGAAGTTGAGTCTGTTGTAGCCTGCGGGCAGATACTTCGAATAGTCCTTGCGCGCGAGGCGCGCCACCTGGTTGCGCACGCTCTCGATGTGGGCCTTGAGCAGAGCCGTGCGCTCCTCGGGCGTGTCGGCATTCATGTACCGCTCGTAGGCGGTGAGTGACATCTTGGCATCCACCACCACATGGCGATTGTTGGGGAAATGCAGGATGAAGTCGGGTATCAGCCCGCGCCCCTCATCGTCCTTGAGCACTTTGCCATACCTGTCCCTCAATGTCTCCTGTGTGTCAAACTGCTCCCCCTCATGCAACTCCATGTCCTCGAGCAGTTGCCTCAGTTTCAGCTCGCCAAAGTTTCCCTGCACCTTCACCTCCCCGGTGAGCGCGCGTGTCAGCCTGTCGGCTGTCTCTCCCAGTGCCGTGCTCTGCTGCATGTTGGCCTGTATGGTAGCGTCCAGGCGGTTGAGTGCCAGGCTCTGCTGCTCCTTGTTCTTGTCCAGTGCCTCCCGCATCTCCCGCAGGCTCCGGTTCAGCGGGTCAATGATGAGTGACACCTGCTCGCGGTTCTTGAGTGCCAGTTCGCGCTCCCTCTCCCTGAGTATCTGTTCCGAGGTCGCCTTCATCTGCTCCCTGATGACCTCAGCCTGGCTTTTCACCTGCTGCTGGTTCATCTCCTTGAGAGCCTCGATCTGCCGTGCGGCATTACCCCGCACCTCCTCCAGCTGGGCCTCATAGGCTCGCTTCCACTCCTCCATCTGCTGCCTCAGCCGCTCCTCACTCTCACGCTTTATCTGCTCGTTGCGCTGCCTCTCCAGGCTGGCCTGTCGGTCGGCGTTGTCAGCCCTGTTGCGTTGCACCTCACGCTCGGCGGTCTGCGTCTTGGCCTCCTCTTGCATGCGTGAGAGTCTCTGGTCGCGCTCGGCCACCTGCTGGCGTAGTGTGGCCACCTGCTCTTCCAGCATCCTTCGGCCCTCAGCACTCCCCGTGCCTGCCGCTGACCTGCGGCCGGCCATGAAGCCCAGCAGGGACATCACCACCACTGCCGCCACCAGTGTTACTATGAGTATTGTCATTTCCATCCTTCCTTATCCTATTGTTGCCTGTGCCCATGCAGAGGCATGACAAATATAGCACATTTCCGCGAGACGGGATGCGCCCCCGGGGCACAGAATGCTCTTGCAGGCTGAAATCGGCCCTTGCCACAGGCTGCCGGGCGCACAATCCGTGCCGACTGCCACGACTCCAGGCAGGAGCGACTACCTGGGGGAAGGGAGGGCAAAGGGATGCCCCCCATAAGGCAGCGCGGTGCGATGGCCCATGCAGGGGCATGCGTGACTCATCGCAGGGGCATGCAAGTGGTCACGCAGGGGCATGCGCGGAATGGCACACCGCAGCGCATGTGGCAGGCAATGTTCATGGAGGGAAAATGCTGAAAGCACAGGATAAGGAATGGGGGCCGTGCCACCTGATGATTTCAGTGGCACAGCCCCCATAATATATAATGTAACAGGGAGTGGGAGAAGCCCCCTTGAGGGGACTCTCCTGCTCCAGCCCTTCACTTGACAGGCTCAATCACGAAGGTGTAACTGTACGACTTTGCGTTCAGCTCATACTTCTTCATCGGGCCCGGGCCGCAACTCCCGTTACCCAGTCCACGCATTGCGGCATCCAGGTGAAGCACCACCTCGGGACGGTAGATACTCTTCAGCTGGTGATTGTACTTCACCTGCCAGAGTTCCTCGTCAGCATAATGCTGCGCGCTAAATCCCAGTTCGCCATCCAGCAGCCGCACACGCAAGCCCTGTCCCTTCTTGTCGGTCAGGGTCAGCCAGTTCACTCCCCAGCGCTCGCCCATGCTCTGTGGCTTGATGTACTGCTCGGCCATGCCGCTCACCGTATTGTGATAGCGTCCCACGAAAGCCGCGTCGTGACGGTCGGGATAGTTCTCCATGGGGCCACGGCCCAGCCACTCCACCTGCTCCAGGCTGGGGTCGAGCACGGCCTGCAGGCCCAGTCGGGTGAAGTCCTGGTTGCGGGTGTTGCCCATGCTGCACTCCACCTCGACATGTCCGTTGGGCGTGATGCGGTAGGAAGTCTGCACGGGCACCTGGGTGCGCGCATCGCGTCCCGCAGTCACCAACTGGCTGACACACACCACCACGGTGTCGCCCTTCTGGGGCATGGTGTATTGCACATCCTTGGTCTGTATGGCCATTCCCAGGTTGCCGCGCCGGTCATTGCTGATGCTGCGGTAGGCGTTGAACAGGAAATTGCCACCCAGCGCACGCTCCTGGGGAGCGAGCATCTGCTTGCCTGCATAGGTGAGTTGCGTGAGCGCGCCATTCCCCTTGCTGAAGGTGGCGGCGAAGTCCTTGCCCTGCACGAGCAGCATGCCATCCCGCTCCTCCACAGTCAGCGGCTGGCTGGCACCCCGGGATGCAGGCTCCACCACGGGACTGCCGCCCAGGCTTATCTGCTCTGCGGCCACCTCGTGGCCAGCCTTTGCCCATGTGGCATCCTTGCGGAGGCGGAGCGAGAGATTGAGATGATACATGCCGGGGGCGGCAGGCGCGGTGGCAGGCATCTCGACAAACGCGCTGTCGCCAGCGGCCAGGCTGGGCAGGCTCACGATACCGCTCTGGATGGCCTGGCCGTCACGCAACAGCGAGTAGTGCAACTGGAAGCCGTCGAGGGAGAGGAAGGCATAGCGGTTGCGGATGCGCAGGCGGCCATCAGCCATCTGCTTGAAATCAACGTACTGGTACACCTTCTTGACCTGCTCAAGCTTGGGAGTCACCCTGCGGTCAGAGGTGATGATGCCATTGCAGCAGAAGTCATTGTCATTGGGATAGTCACCAAAGCCACCACCATAGTACATGTGCGTAGCGGGCTCGCCCCACTTGCAGAGCCCCTGGTCCACCCAGTCCCAGATGCAGCCGCCTATCATGCGCTTGCTCTCAAACTCGATGTAATCCCAGTACTCCTGCAGGTTGCCTATGGCGTTGCCCATCGCGTGGGCATACTCACACAGGAAGAAGGGTCTGCCCTGCTTCTTCGGGTCACGGTCACTGTCCATCATGCTGGACACGCTGGGGTACATGCGGCTGTCCATGTCGGCCACCTCATTCATGCCCTCATAGTGTATCATGCGGCCGTCGAGTGCCTGTATGGCCTTCTTCGATGCCACGAAGTTGTCACCGCCACCGCTCTCGTTGCCCATGCTCCAGAAGATGACACTGGCGTGGTTGCGGTCACGCAGCACCATGCGTGTCTCGCGGTCCAGGTACTGCGCCTGCCATGAGGGCGTGCGGCTCAGGCGATGGTTGGCGTGGCACTCCACGTCGGCCTCGTCCATCACATAGATGCCATAGTAGTCACACAGGGCATAGAGGCGGGGGTCGTTGGGATAGTGGCTCGTGCGTATGGTGTTGAGGTTGTACTGCTTCATCAGCAGCACGTCCCTCAGCATGCTCTCCAGGGGCACGGCCTTGCCGTGGATGGGGTCGGTGTCATGGCGGTCGGCACCCTTGAAGAGCACGCGGCTGTTGTTGATGAAGACGCGCCCGTCACGGTTCTCTATCTTGCGGAAGCCGAACTTCTGGGTGCTGATGTCGCCTCCCAGGGCCACATTCACGGTGTAGAGGTTGGGGGTCTCGGCTGTCCACAGGAGCGGACTCTCCACGTCCATCACCAGCTGCAGCGTGGCTGTGTCCCCCTTGGCCAGGGGCTCGGTGCGTCCCACAATGCCACTGCCCACCAGTTTGCCGTCGGGACCGATGAGTGCGATGTCAGCCTTGATGTTGCCCACCTTCTTGCCCGCATTGACCACCTTCATCTGCAGGTTCATCCTGGCGTGCCGGAGGTCATTGCTCAGTTGGCTGGTGAGATATACGTCCTGGGTGTGCAGTTTCTGGCGTGCCTCCAGATACACCTCGCGATGTATGCCGCTCATGCGGAACATGTCCTGGTCCTCGAGGTACGACCCGTCAGACCATCGGTACACCTCCACGCACACCAGGTTCTGGCTGCCAGGCTTCAGATAGCGTGTCACGTTGAACTCGCTGTCATTGTTGGGGCCCTGGGTGTAGCCCACCTTCTTGCCATTCACCCACACGTACGCGGCACTGTACACTCCGTTGAAGTGCAGGTAGATTTCCCTTCCGTTCCAGTCGGCGGGCACCTGCACGGTGCGTCGGTAACTGCCCACGGCGTTGGGCTCGTTCAGTATGGTGTAGCCCTCCTGCCCCTGGATGAAGGGAGGCAGGTTGCGGAAGGGATAGGTGATGTTGGTGTAGATGGGTGTGCCATAGCCCTGCATCTCCCAGCAGGAGGGCACCGGTATCTGCTTCCAGTCCTTGTCGTCGAAGCCGGGCTTATAGAAGTCCATGGGCCTGTCTTCGGGCTTCGGTGACCAATGGAACTGCCACTGGCCGTTCAGCGAGAGGCGCAGGCTGCTGTGGGGAGCGAGCCATGGCTTCTGGTAGGCCTCGTCGGCCTTCATCTCGCGCTCGTTGGCATAGAGCAGCATGGTGGCCCGTCCAGGCTCCTTGTTGATGCCGAAGATGGTCTCGTTCTCCCAGTCATTCTTGCTCTTGCCCACATTGTCCTGCCGGGTGACCTTCAGACTGGTCTTCACCAGTCGCCACTGTACGGCAGGATCCGTGTCGCTGGCCTTCACCTGCCACACACGCCCGCCAGGCTGGCAATTGTCATTGTAGCCCAGTTTCAGGCCGCCAGCCGCGCTGGTCAGCGTGTAGGTGTCACCCTGCACCTGCTGGAGCTTCCACTGCTGGTTGGCATTGTCGGGGTTCACGTCCCAGGGACACGCCTCGCCTGGGTTGCTGCCGTGGTTGCCATTGTCCAGCGCCATCTGGGTCTGCGGATTGACCAGGACCACATAGCCCTGGCGACTGCTGGCCATGATGTTCCACACCTGGTTGCCCGACTTCTTGTTGACGGGATTGAATGTCATCACGCCTCCCGTACACTCCAGGGCCATCCCGTCGCTTATCTCCAGGCGGTAGCCCTGTGTGGGCGAGAAGTCCTGGGCCACGCCCCAGGCCCATGGGGCCAGCAGACCAAACAGCACCAGAACCATCTTGATTAGTTTCATAGGAATAATGTTATATTTAGTGAATAATGTTGATTTACCATAACAAAGGTAATGCTTTTTGCTCCAAATTCGCTAACTTTGCTCTTGAATATAATCAGAAAGGACATATAAGTAAAGGAGAACCGACATGATTAGAGTTAATTGCTTCTTCCTGGCCAAGGCCGGAGAATACAAGCGTGCCCTGGAGGCCGCTATCGCCCTGGTGGCAAAGTCACGCTCACACAACGGATGTGTGTCATACGATGCCTTTGAGAGCGCAACACGCCCCGATGTGTTTGTCATTGTGGAGACCTGGGAGAGCCAGGCTGTGCTGGACGCCCACATGGCCACGCCTGAGTTTGCCGAGTATGTGGGCATCATGCAGGAGTGCGGTGAGCTGAAGGTGGAAGTGATGGAGAAGAAGTAAGCCGACACGCTTCACCAGCAAGAGAAACAGGAAGGGACTATGCCGAAGGATGAGTTCACGGCGTGGTCCTTTCCTTTTTATTATACGCCTGATGACCCTCATGCCCATTGCTGGACCCATGCTGAATGGCGCACGCGGGGTGTCACAAGTGTCCCCGTATGGCAGGTGGTGGATGAAGATATGCGGGCTGAAGCGCAGGGCAAACAGCAAGAAAGTTGTAACTTTGTAGGAAAAGAAACAGGTAACAATGGCAGAGACAGAGCAAGGCGGACAAATGAGTGAGCCGCACAACCCCACTGGAAGTGGGCGTAAGAAATGGATGTATGCCGCAGGAGGCGCGCTGGTGGCTGTCGTCGTGGCGGCCAGTGCCGTGCTGGGGGGGATGCTGGTACCACGCAGCCAGTGGACAACCGACCAGAATGGATACCTCTATATCGACCGTGACGACACGGCGGACTCCGTGAAGAGCAAGAGTGGGCTGGGATGGCGAATGAGCCTCTGCACCACACTCCTGAGTTATCACCCGCGCACGGGACGCTATGCCACGAGGGACATGAGCGCATTTGCCCTGTTCCGCAGGCTGAGAAACGGACAGCAGGAGCCTGTCAGACTCACCATCCCATGCGTGCGCACCATGGACAGGATGGCCCAGTACCTGGGCAGCCATCTGATGATGGACAGCCAGGAGGTGCTGTCCTACATGACTGACAGCAGCAAGTGTGCACTGATGGGCTACTCCACCGAGGAGGTGCCAGCGCTCTTCGTACCAAACACTTACGAGATATACTGGGACACCAGCGTGGATGCCTTCATGCACAGGATGCAGCAGGAGCATGACCGATTCTGGCAGGGGGAGCGTGCACAGAAGGCCAGGGCCAGCGAACTCACGCCTAACGAGGTGTGCACACTGGCAAGCATCGTGGACGAGGAGACGGCCAACAAGGCCGAGAAGCCCGACATCGCGGCCATGTACATCAACCGCCTGCGCCTGGGGATGCCGCTTCAGGCTGACCCCACAGTGAAGTTTGCGGTGGGAGACTTCTCGCTGAGACGCATCTACCATGAGCATCTCAAGGTGCAGAGTCCCTACAACACCTACAAGAACATAGGGCTGCCACCAGGCCCCATACGCGTGGCCAGCATTGAGGGAATAGATGCCGTGCTGAACCACAGCGAGCATCCCTACCTGTACATGTGTGCCAAGGAGGACTTCTCAGGCACGCACCGCTTTGCCACCACTTACCAGGAGCACATGCAGAACGCACGCCGGTATGCCGAGGCACTGAACCAGCGGGGCATACACTGACACTCGCCACAAGCAATGATTTATCACCCCAAAACTTTATGATTATGGAAACAAAAACGACCAAGCCACAAAGGCTGGAATCACTGGATGCCCTGCGAGGCTTCGACATGCTGTTCATCATGGGAGGGGCGGCTGTCATCTCGGCCATCGCGGGCTTCTTCCCCGACAGTGCCGCCTGGCAAGTTGTGGCCGAGCAGATGACTCATGCCAGCTGGGATGGCCTCCGTCACCACGACACCATCTTTCCGCTGTTCCTCTTCATCGCAGGTGTGTCATTCCCCTATTCACTCGAAAAGCAACGCGAGAGGGGCATGGGCCACGCTGCTATCGTGCGCAAGGTCATCAAGCGAGGCTTCATGCTGATGGCACTCGGATGGGTGTGCAACGGGATACTGAAACTTGAGTTTGCCAACCTTCGCTTCTGGAGTGTGCTTGCACGCATAGGCATGGCCTGGATGTGTGGGGCTCTCATCTACATGCATGTGCACAGCGTGCGCCGCATCCTGCTGATTGTGCTGGGATTGCTGGTGGGTTACAGTCTCGTCTCCAGCCTGGTGGTGGCTCCCGACATGCCTGGTGCGGATGCCCTGACACGCGAGGGAAACATCGCCTGCTATATCGACCGCACACTCTTCGGAGCGCACTGCTACCGCCCTGACTATGACCCGGAAGGGCTTTTCTCCACCATCCCTGCCATAGGCACGGCCCTGTTGGGCATGCTCAGCGGGCACTGGATCAAGACCGAGCGGAAGGGACTCACTGGCACGCGCAAGGCACTGGCCATGTGTGGGGCTGGCATCGCACTGGGTGTCTTGGGCTACCTGTGGAGTTTCTGGACACCCATCAACAAGGCCCTGTGGTCCAGTTCGTTTGTGTGTGCAGTGGCCTGCTACTCACTCCTCATGCTGGCATTGTTCTACTATATAATAGATGTGAGGCACTGGCGCGGCTGGGACTTCTTCTTTGTGGTCATAGGTATGAACTCCATCGCAATCTACATGTTGCCCCGTTTCGTCAACTTCGACTTCATGCGTGACCGCCTCCTGGGTGGCGTGATAGGACTCCTGCCCGAGGCATACTACCCCGTGGTAGAGCCTGTGACATACATCATCACTTGGTGGATATTCCTCTACATCATGTACCGCTACAAGATTTTCTTGAAGGTGTGATGGCAAGCAGGATGGCCTGCAACTAAATGTCACGCCATAAGGCACACGCCCTAAAATATAAAAGGGGACGCGATGCTATGAGAGAGCGAGGGACACTGCATAGACTGTGCGGTGTCCCTCGCTCTTTTGGGTAGTAGCATGAGCACCTGCCATGTCCTGGCTAAGGGTTTGGGGAAATCAGCGGTGAAGCAAGATGTCGTTGAGTGTATAGCGGTCCATGAAGCGGCTGCGGTCAACATGGGTGCGCACTCCGGACACGTTTCCCTCGGCGGTGAATTGCCACAGCACCATCTTGGGGTCGTCAAGCAACTGGGGAATGTCGTCGGAATAAGAGGCTATCATGAACTTATACTGGCTATACTGCCCCACGAGGTAACGGTTGTAGAAGTTCATATAGGTATAGATGATGGGCTTCACGCCATAGACCTTCTCCACCTCCAGGAGAAAGTTGTGCAGACGATTGTTGAAAGTCTCCAGGGATGTCCTTCCGCGCTTCTCGACATCAATGATGGGGATGAGGTCCTGGTCCTGGGGCTGCACGCTGCCCAGGAAGTTACGCAGTTGCTCGCCGACCGGGGCTGTGGGACTGAAGAAATGATAGACTCCCACGGGAATGCGAGCGCTCCTCGCCCCCCGCAGGTTACGCTCCAGATGGCTGTCCCTGAGTGTTGAGGCTTCCGTTGCTTTCACATAGGCAAAGCGAACTGATGGGTCGCTGGCGACATCCGGCCAACTGATGGTGCCCTGGTAATGCGACACATCGATGCCCGTGAGCCCCGTGGGATGGTGCGCCTCAGTGGGAATGCGGTACTCATGGAGTGGCGCAACAGACCTCTCGCTGGCCAACGGAACGGGCAGGTCATCAGGGACAGGCAGGTCACGACCGCCATCCTCGTCAGACTGCGGAGCCGCAAACGCAGAAACGGAAGCAATGATAAACAATGCTCCCGTTATGCTTAGCGTCCGATACCAAAGTGTGCCTGGCCAACTCATTCGCCCAGATAGGTGCACTCGAAGTTGCGGCCTTTGATGCTGGGGAACTGGCTTCGGGGATCCACATCACTGCGCATGCGCAGGTGATTGACAATGGCGTTATAACACTCCTGAACGGAGTCGGTGTGGACACGCGCCACAAAGGTGGTGTCCATATACTGGAATTTCTGGGTCTGTGGGATGGCTATCACACGCTTGAACTGGAGTTTTCCCTCGTACCATCCTTCCTTCTTCGCAGTAAGGAACATCTGACGCTCCTCGCGCTGCGCACGGGCATTCTCTGTGGCTTCGCGTGCGGCAGCACCCTTGTCCTTGAACTCTTCGAGCGTGGCAGCAGTGGTCTTGATGACGATGAAGTAGGAGTGCCCACGCACCTTGTAACGCTTTGGATACATGTTGGGACCCTCAACGAAGTTCTTGATGTCCTGCATGAGGAATTCGTCCATGTCTATGTCTGTTATCCCCTGAAGAAACTCAATGGCATCAGCCACCGTGGAGACGAGTGTCTCCTTATTAAAGTATCTAAGATAAATATTCATGCTACGTTAGCCAATAAAAACAAATCTGAGTGCAAAGTTACGATAATCGTTCCAGCAAACGAACATTATGGCGAGAAAAGATAAGACGCTTGGGTGTATTTGTGTAATTTTGCACCCCGAACATTCCAATATGGACGAAATTTCAATCAAGGAGGTTACGAATGCGTGAGTTTCTCCGATGCTGGACTCTGGCAATAAGTATGGTTGCCGGATCCTGCTCTTACTTCATCCTGGCATGGCTGCCTTTGGGAGGCAGTCTGCGCGGGTGTCTTCTTCATGGAGTTGCCATTGTGCAGCCCATACTTATTTTTCTGATGCTCTTCCTGACCTTCTGCAGGGTGCATCCCTCGCAGTTGCGTCTGTGCCGCTGGCAGATGTGGGACCTGCTGCTCCAGGCTGGCATGTTCGTGCTACTGTGCCTGTTGCTTGTGGCCTTCCCGCAGACATCGTTCCGCCCCGCGCTGGAGGGTGCGCTGTTATGCTTCATCTGTCCCACGGCAACCGCAGCCGTGGTGGTGACCGGCAAGTTGGGCGGCCGCGCAGGCAGCACTACGGCCTACACGCTACTGATAAACCTGTGTGTGGCCATTCTCGTTCCCCTGTTTGTGCCGCTGGCTCACCCACAGCCTGGGGTGGGCTTCATGAGAGCGTTCACGGTGATACTGGGCAAGGTATTTCCCCTCCTACTTGGCCCCCTGGCGGCAGCCGAGGTGCTCAGGAGAGTTTCGCCCAGACTCACGGAGCGTCTTGCCTCCTATCGGGACTTGCCCTTCCACCTGTGGGCCGTGGCACTGGCACTGGCTTTGGCCGTCACCACACGCAGCCTGGTCAAGAGCCATGTGTCGCTCCTGGTGGCTGGCAGCATCGCCCAGGCCTCCCTGCTGGCTTGTGTCGCCCAGTTTGCCATAGGACGGTGGGCAGGTAAGCGGTATGGCGACCCAGTGAGCGCAGCCCAGTCCTGCGGACAGAAGAACACGGTATTTGCCATCTGGATGGGTTACACATTTCTGACCCCTGTCACAGCACTGGCTGGCGGTTTCTACAGCATCTGGCACAACGTGTATAACTCATGGCAACTGGCACAGATGAGGAAGAGACAACTCTCACAGGTGCCCTCCAGCAAGGTGTGAGAGCCTGTGGGCCCTGTCACGAAAGCATTATCACTCGCTCAGGAGCAGCACCTCACCCTCATGGTTGCACACGCGGCACTGGCCGTCAGCGATAAGCCAGGCAGGTCCGTGCAGTTCCTCACGACTCCCCTTCCGGAATATATACGAGCCGTCGGGCAAGGCATAGAAGCGATGCCCCATGCTGTCACCCACAGCCAGTTCGCCTATCATCAGTTTTCCATCAAGCACAGTGTCGCGTAACCGCTGGAAATGCGGGATGATGTTCGTCCGGGTGAGTCCAAGTCCAGGGAGGAACCTATGGTAGAAGGGGTTTACGGCCTCGCCCTCCTCCTCGGGCAAGGCATACACCGTCTCGGCACTGTTCATGCTTCCCGCACTCACTCCCAGGAGCACTCCCTGCCATCCGCAAAACAATGAGCGGAGCCCGATACGCTGGAAGAAATGGTTCTGGGTGGGCACATGCCCCCCGCAGAGCATTATGAAGTTGGCACCCGCGACCAGATAGGGAGCCTCGGCAGCCGTCCTGTCATGCAGGACATTGTCGGTCAGAACATTGGCACCCAGTTCTCCCAGGCTCCCCTTCATGCACTGCGCCCATTCCTCTGTCCCCTCTATGTCCGAGGGATTGCTGGCCACGAAGAGCGCGTTGACAGGTTGGGGCAGGTTGTGCAGGAGCATACTGGAAAAGTCATTCGCCTCAGAGAAGAGCGGTGAGCCCTCGATGAAAGGGCTGCTTGTCAAGAAGAGTGTCATGGCATAACCTTTTGCATGAAATAGGCCAGTTGCTTGCGCCACCATGGCCAGTCGTGATCTACGTCAAATCCCCAGTAATCGACCCATGCCGGTATGCTCTTCTGGCTGAGTATCTCATCCATGCGGCGTGTGCTCTCAAGCAGTTCCTCCTCCCAGCGTCCCTGCCCCACGCAGAGGATGATGGTGCGCTGGCGATACAGGGCCATCCAGGGATGGTCTTCTGGCATATTGGGCAGGAAGTCCTGCGGAGAGTTGGCATATGTGAGGTCGTCATGGTAAGAGCCGAACCCATAGGCTGAGTGATAGAGTCCGCTCAGCGCAATCACCGTGTCGAAGAGGTCGGGACGACGGAAGAAGAAGTTGCCAGCATGGAAGGCTCCCATGCTGCATCCCGTGACCATGAATGTGTCCCCGTCATGCTGTCTGACACTCGGGAGCAGTTCATCCACGATATAGTGGAACCACCGCTCATGCAGTTCGATGCGCGGGCGGGGCTTGTCCTGCTGCCGGCTCCACGTCTCGGAATCGATGCTGTCACAGCACACGAGACGCACCCTGCCACTCTCGATCCATGGGGCCAGCACGTTAACCATGCCGAAGTTCTCGTAGTCATAGAAGCGTCCATCCTGGCTGGGAAAGGCAAGCATCGGGTGTCCGGCCTCTCCATATACCTTATATTCCATGTCACGCCCGAGGCATTGGCTCCATTCCTTATGATATTCTGTCTTCATCCTTGTCAAGTATGTGTGAGGTTAAACAAATCAGTTGACAGGGTACTCAAGCCCTGTCGCACACATCATGGAGAAACTCATCGCGCTCCTCGCTGGTGCGGAACCGGGCTATGTAACTCTGGTTGCCCATCGCCCCACTCAAGGCTGCGGGCACCCGTGGAGCCTCCTGTATGGCATAGGCATACTTACTCATGATATCCTCGTGGCTGAGTGCATAGGTCACATTGTCCCTCCTGCCGGCAAACACGCAATAGTAATCATCCTCGGGGTCAGCCTGTGTGCGCCTGTCAAAGACCACCATGTCAGCCCATATCTTATACACATCCACGCTATGGGCATAGTTGATCATGTCGGGTGTGAAGCCGCCACCTGGACGCATGTTCACCTCCAGGGCCACAAAGTCACCCTTCTCCCCAAGCCCACGGTGCGGGCGGTCCAGGCAGAAGAACTCCAGGTGCACAAAGCGACTCTGCACCTCAAAGGCTTTCACTGTGCGCCGCCCCCAAAAGCGGAGGTTCTCGCTCATGTGCCTCTCGACGTAATAGGTGCTGTCCAGATTATAGTTCACGATATCGGCAATGCTGGGAGGGCACACGCACATACTCTCAAAGAGCGGCTCGCCATGGCTGTCTATCACGGCATCATAAGTGCAGATGTCGCCCGTGACGAACTCCTCCACCACATAGTCGGCCACATTCTGGGTGGATGCAAAGAAGTGGCGCAAGTCACTCTCCCCCTCCAGTTTGTGCGAGCTGACGGCTCCCACGCCCACATCAGGCTTCACAAACAGCGGATAGCCCGCCTCCGAGGCAAAGCGAAGCACGGCCTCCAGTCCTGCCGATGCCTTTATCTGCCGGGCTGTGCGTATGCCTCCCTTGGCATAGTACTTCTTCATCTCCGACTTCTCCTTCACGCTCTCGATGCGGTCAGACTTCATCCCTGTGCACACGTTGAAGTCGGTGCGCAGGCGTGCGTCCTGCTGTAGCCAGTATTCGTTGTTGCTCTCGATCCAGTCGATGCGTCCGTAGTGCCAGGCAAAGTAGGCCACCGCACGATACATCTGCGTGTAGTCCTCCATGTCATCCACCCTGTAATACTCGGTCAGGGCTGCCTTCAGTTCCCCGCAAAGTTCCTCATAGGGAGCGTCGCCTATCCCCAGCACAGTGGCCCCGTTGGCGTGCAGCCTGTCGCAGAAGTGCGCATAGTGCTCGGGGAAGTTAGGTGATATGAAAATAAAGTTCATACAATATATAATGACAGTTTATCTCTTTATGACCTTGCGTCCGTCCTGCACATAGATGCCCGCAGGCAGGCCATCCAGGCTGTCGCCCACTCTCCTGCCCCACAGGTCATACACTCCAGGGGCAGGCTTGGCCTCATGCCCTGTGCTCACGATGTCGATGGCGTCGGGCACGTCGGGCTCCAGATAGCCCTTCTGGGCATATCCCAGGGTGTTGCTCAGATAGTCGTAAACGTAGTTGGCACGCTTCCTGAGCCATTCTTTGCTCCGCTGGGTGATGGCCGCATACTCGCTGCTGCCCCCGCTTGACCACTCCGTGTTGTCGTGCTCAAAGGACTTCTCCGCCACGGCGTAGTAGTCATCCAGATACTCCAGGAGGTCATCCAGGTGATTCTTCACAAAGTCTGTCCACACCCGGTAGTATTGTTTGTTGACCTCCGTGCCACCATTGTAGCGCAGGCCATACAGGAAGGACTTGCCAGTGGAGGCCGCTGCGGGGGCATTGTAGAAGTCTGCCTCGGCATTCGAATAGAAGTAGTTTCCGCTGCCCTGGTAGCCAAATCCCCAGTCGCAGTCCCATACAGGGCCAAAGACATAGCGTGCCGTGTCGCTCAGGATGTTCTCATTATAGACATACATGCTCTTGGGATGCGTCAACTCAAGGTTGAAGATGAGGTCATTCACCATGAGGTAGCGGGCGAGATACACGGGGTCCACCTTTGTCTGGATAGGCTGCATGCGCCGTATGGCATTGGTCACGGCATTGAAGTGCTTGGATACCACCGATAGGCTCAGGTTGGTGGAGTCGGTGCTGAAGAAGGGATACTTGACATTGACGGGCAACTGGTACTGCGTGGTCTTGAACTTGTAGATTTCATCAAAGTAGGTGTCCAGTTCCAGCAGCACGGCATTCGTCTCGTCATCCAGGTCGATGCTGTTGTTGGAGAATCCCACCTTCTCTGTCAGCGTATAGGAGCCCCGGTAGTTCCCGTTGATGTAGAGTTCGACGGGCAGGAAGTGATTGGCGGCAGCCGCGCCCACCATCTCGGCCACCCGCGAACCGATGACATTGGTGGTCATCGAGCCTCGCTGGGCATTGGCTATGAGGTTCCAGTTCTTGCCCGCCTTCATGCCCAGGGGTTTCTGCTTGGTGGCAAACTTGATGCGATAGGGACTCTTGCCCCATGTGCCAGCCCACGAACTGTTTCCGCGTCCCTTGATTTGCATGGGTGTCTCCTCCATGTCGGGCAGAAATCCCGCTCCGTCGATGCTTATCCTGGCACTCCAGTAGGTGTTCTTGCTGCTTATCATGGTGCCGTCATCGGTCGTGATGCGTATGACAGGCACACCGTAGTCTGTGGTGGGCGTGTCGGCCAGGTACTGGACTGCCACCTGGTAGTCATGCCCAAAGGGATGCATCCCATAGGCTCCCGTCACACTGTTGCGCCTGAGCATGCGCCATCCGGGGCGTGCGACCGTGTAGGTCACAGGGCTCAGGAAGCGGCGGCTCGTGTGCTTGCTGTCCTGCAGGGAGTCGGCCACGTATATCTCCGCCCCCTCCAGGGAGGTCTTGATGCTCGGCACGAGACGCTTGCCTATGCTCCCCACACTCACGCGGATGTGGGCCGAGTCAGTAAACTCGCCCTGGGCATCCTGCATGAGCATGTCGTTGAACTTGTTGTTGAACTTGAAGCTGAGCATCCGTGGCAGTTCGCCAGGCACCCGCGTGGTGATGCTGTCCACCTCGTCCTCACGGTAGGAGTACTTGGCCCCATACTTGGTGAGAATGGAGACACGACCGCCCGAGGTGCTCTGGGTGAGGATGTACTCGCGCGGGAAGGCCAGCACGGAACTGTCCCGCATGCACAGATACACGATGTCGCCGCTCACGGGTGTCCATGCCGTACTGTCGGCCACAGCCTCTGCCGGTAGCTGCGAGGGGTCTGCCTTGCTGAAGAGAATGCTCGACCCGCCGTCGGCAGGCGACGAACTGCTGTTCCACAGGGCGATGTAGCCATCGTTGCCATAGTCATTCCAGCAACTGCTGGTGTGGCCGGGGTAATACAGGTTGATGCCCCCATTGCCGTTCTGGCTCACCATGAAGAGTGACGAGCCCGCATCGGTGTCCTGCAGCGAGGCCATCCGCACCAGGGTCTGGTTGTCAGCCGAGGTGGCATGAGCCGCATAGGCCGTGCCATAGGCATAGTTGTAGATGGTATAGCCATCGGTCTTGTTGCCCGTGAAGCACCACAGATGGCTGCGTGTCAGCGTGTCAGCGGGGGCACACAGGATGCGCTCGTCAGTGGCCTGGAGCAACTTACCCGAGCGTATGTCCATCGTGTACCATTGCGTATAGGAGGCAAAACGCCCATTGACAATGCGTGTGCACCTAAAGGGGATGCCCTCCTCCTGCATGGGCTGCAGCGTCATGGCATCCACGGCCTCCACATACATGCGGCAGCCGCTGCCCGAGGGTGCCGATGGTGAAGTCCACAGGGTCAGCACCCCTTCGCCGTGCAGGTCGTTGACACAGGCTTTCGTGTTGCCGGGGTAATAGAAGTTGTAGCCGTCGCCATTCTTGCTCACCTTCATCGTGGAGGGCGACGGGGCCTGCGAGTCCAGTACCGGCACGAGGGGCTCATGGCTGGCATCGCTGGCGCAACAAATGAGCCATGAGGTGCCCAGCAACCTGTTGTAGATGTGAAATCCATCCTGGTTGTCCCCCACAAAACAGAAGTAGTTGGCATCAGAGAAGTCATTGCCGGCAGGGGCGCAGGTGAGTGCGCCGTCCTTCACGGCCCAGTACTTCCCGCCAGCCACCTGTATCCGGTACCATTGTGTGTCATTTGCCAGGCTTCCACCAGCCAGGGTGGTAGTCTTGAAGGGAAGGGTCAGATTGTCGTTGGAATCGGAATATGTGGCCGCATGTGCCACCTGTCCGAGCAAAAGCATCAGGCATGCGAGCACCTGTCGGCATATCAACGTCTTGTTCATGTCCTGTATATTGGGCTTACTGTTTACATTACACTTGTTTGCACGCGGGGCGGCACATCGTCCTGCATGCCCTGCAAATGTAGCAAGATTTTGCATTCACAGGGCTCTTTTCCCCATAAAATTATGAGTGGCAGGCGCACAAAAGGGGCCAGCCACACCTTTTCCTGTCATTTCACCAGATAGACGACCCCATCCGACAGCCCCACATGCCTGCCCGCCCTGCCGAGCGGAACTCCCAGGTGACTGTACATCATGGCCCCACGGAGTGTGCCAGCCGGCACCCGCACGGGTTCATACGGCGACCACATGGCCGTCACCTGCCGCCCGTCCGGGCGGGTCCACAAGGCCGCAAACACGTTGTCCTTCACCGACAGTTGCGGGCGGCTGCTCCCCTGGGGCAGCATCTGCGTGAGCGTTCGGTAAGCCTGCAGCGACGGTTTCTCGGTGAAATCGGCATGAATGAGGCCGAAACAGTCCTCGGGCTCATAGGGGTCGGTCTCCCTGGAGCGCAGGTTGTACCAGAAGACGCGCTCCACCCCATGAGCAAGCGCAAGCAGGTATATCCTGGCCACGCGCCGTGCCTGCTCACCCTCCTTGTCAGGAAGCGGGTGGGCGTACATGCGGGTTTGGAAAATGATGTTTCCCCTCAAGTCTGAGCGTAGGCGGTAGATGCCTGCTATGGGCACCTGCATGTGCTCGGTGCCCGCCGTGATGAGTGGGATGAGCGAGTCGCCTGGAGCCAGGTTGTCAGCCGTGAGATACCTGGCCGGGCAACGGTCAGAGATGTCCCACTGGTAGGAGAAGTCTGCCCCTGGCATCCGCCTCACCACAGGCGGGGTCTCGGTCACCTCCTCGCCCGTCTCTGTGTCGCGCCACTGGCTGAGCGGTGCGAGGTGCAGGCTGGAAAGCAGCGAGGTGCCCGTCTCGTGGCGGTCAAACCAGGTGTTGGAGGGCAGGCAGGCATCATAGTAGAAGGGCATGCCGCCCGCCAGGACAATGGTACCGCCACGCCGCACATAATCAACCAGGGCAGCGAAGTGGGCCTGGGGGAAGTACTCGTCCGTGGTGGCCACCAGCACGGGCACGCTGCTCACCGGCAGTGAGGCAAGCCTCTCCAGGGACACGGGCACGGTGCGGGCAGCCATGGGAGCCAGATACATGTCCGCCTGCTCCTGGCTGAGCGTGACATATCCGCTACGCCTGTCGGCCAGGTAACCCACGCACACCTGCTCCTCACGGATGCCCACACGGCGGAGGGCTGCGGGCAGGAAGTCCAGGTAGAATCCCGATGCCTGGGCATGCTCGGCACTCGTGTGCATGCCACACTCGGTGAGCCACACAGGCTTCTCCCAGCCATAGCGGTCCATGAGAAGGCGTATCTTGGCAAAGCATTGCATGAGTTCCTCGGGACGGAAGTAGGAGTGGAAGTTCATGACATCCACCCATCTCATGGCTCCCATGCGGCAGAGGCTCTCCAGGAAGTCGTCCTTGACCTCGCCCAGGCCGCTCAGCAGCACCCTGTTCTGCGGACTGGCCCGGTGCAGGCACTCGCTTGTCACGCGCAGTGCGCGGGCATAGCGTTCTGGTATAGAGTCTGTTCCAGTCATTAGGTTAACCTCATTCATCACCTCCCAGTGCGTGACCCGCCCCTCATATCTGCGCGCCAGGGAATCGACATACACCGCATATTGCGGGTCGTCCCAAGGCATTTGGTGCATCCAGGTGAGTATGCCCAGGAACTGCTGCCCATACCGCTCGCAGGAGGCGGCCACATCATCGAAGACCTGGGGGTGGAAGTCATGCGGGCCATCGAAGGCTGTGCCAAAGTCATAGTCGGATCGCACCCAGCCAATCCCCACGCTGCTGGCCAGGGCCAGTTCCCGGTCGCGTAGCGGATAGTCCATCCAGGGGCGTGTGATGTGGCTGCACACCCCGTAGGGGCTGTCAAGGAGTGGCGAGCAGGGAAAGAACGGTCTGACCACCCCACTCCCGCCCCTGCCATCGGGCCTTTTGACGGGGCTGGCCACCAGGGCGGGATGCCTGTCCCGCGCGACCATGTCTGAAGGAAAGCCTGCCAGGAGGGCAAGTGAGAGAACTGTGGCCCGCATGGCCGTGAACTGGCGACTGGCAGAAAGTGTGTGCATCATCACATGTATCATCGGAGTTGGCGTTTTGTTGTCCTTGCAAATTTACGAAGAAATCGCAAGTGCAAGGGGGTCACCTTGCTGAAATCGCACATTATGCCCCTTCGGCCGATGGGCTCTCCAGGGCCCCGCATGAAGGGGCGGGAGGCAGGATTGCGAGAGGAAACGAAGGTCCCGCAAAGCCGCCCTCTCAAGTGAAGGCCTTTGCCCGAAAAAACGGAGCGCGCTGCAAGTGCGAATGCAGCGGCATGCGACACCTCACGCAGGGGCATGCGACGGCCCGCACAGGGGCATGGCTTTTTTCACCCTCCACGCCGCCCTGTTCCAGGCATCTCCCTAGGGCATCCCGGCATGTGGGCATCCCTCATGTCCCACGGGCCGGCCAGAGAGCCTGGGGAGTGAAGATGGACACGCCCGACCACCTGTCGGCAGGGAAGCGGAAAGTGCCCAGAGGGCGTGTAAATGGCAAAAACGGGCATGGGAGTGTCCTGTCTCGTGTGTGCGGACATACCCGTGCGCACGAAAATAAACAAGGAAAGATTTGGGCGTGTTGCGAACATTGAGTACCTTTGTGTCCTGGTTTGCGCCTCGGCGTGACACATTCACAAGGAACAGACACTATTAAAACATAATGGAAGATCAGGAAAGAATTATCAAGGTTGACATCGAGCACGAGATGCGGCAAAGCTACATCAACTACTCCATGAGCGTGATCGTAGCGCGCGCGTTGCCCGATGTGAGGGACGGATTCAAACCTGTGCACAGGCGCATCCTCTTCGGCATGAAGGAGATGGGAAACCTGCACAGTAGGCCATACAAGAAGTGCGCACGTATCGTGGGAGAGGTGCTCGGTAAGTTCCACCCCCATGGTGACAGCTCGGTCTATTTCGCCCTGGTGCGCATGGCACAGGAGTGGGCGATGAGATACACCCTGGTGGATGGCCAGGGCAACTTCGGCAGTGTGGATGGCGACAGCCCCGCTGCCATGCGTTACACCGAGGCACGACTGAGCCTGATGGGCGAGGCCATGATGGACGATCTGGAGAAGGAGACAGTGGACATGACCACCAACTTCGACGACACACTGCTGGAGCCCACCGTGATGCCCACCAAACTGCCCAACCTGCTGCTCAACGGTGCGACGGGCATCGCCGTGGGCATGGCCACCAACATCCCCACACATAACCTGGGAGAGGTGATTGACGCCTGTGTGGCCTTTGTTGACAATCCCGACATGAACGTGGATGGGCTGATGCAGTATGTCAAGGGCCCCGACTTCCCCACGGGCGGATATATCATGGGACAGCAAGGCATCAAGGATGCCTACGAGACCGGACGAGGACGCATCATCATGCGTGCCAAGGCGGACATCGAGACAGGCGAGACCCATGACAAGATAGTGGTGACGGAGATACCCTATGGGGTCAACAAGCAACAGCTCATCGAGTACATCGCGCAACTGGTGCAGGAGAAGAAGATAGAGGGCATTCACAACGCCAATGACGAGAGCGACCGCGATGGCATGCGCATCGTGATAGACGTGAAGAGGGATGCCAACAGCAGGGTCGTGCTGAACAAACTGTTCAAGATGACTCCCATGCAGACCAGTTTCAGCGTGAACAGCATCGCTCTGGTCAAGGGTCGCCCGCAGTTGCTCACGCTGCGTGACTTCATCAGCAACTTTGTGGAGCACCGCCATGATGTGGTCATCCGCCGTACAAAGTATGACCTGCGCAAGGCCGAGGAGCGCGTGCACATCCTCAAAGGACTCATCATCGCCAGCGACAACATCGACGAGGTGGTGCACCTCATCAAGCAGAGCAAGACTCCTGTGGCCGCACAGCGGGCACTGGAGGAGCGGTTTGCCCTGGACGAGCTGCAGAGCAAGGCCATTGTAGATATGCGCCTGGCCCAGCTCACTGGCCTGCAGCAGGACAAGCTGCATGCGGAATATGACGACTTGATGAAGAAGATAGACTACTACAACCAGATACTCACCGACGACACGCTGTGCCGCAAGGTCATCAAGGACGAGCTCCTGGAGGTCAAGAGCCAGTTCAACGACGTGCGCCGCACAGAGATTTTGCCCAATGCCGACGAGTTCAATGCCGAGGACTTCTATGCCGACGACGAGGTGGTGGTGACTATCAGCCACATGGGATATATCAAGCGCACCCCCCTGGCGGAGTTCCGTGCCCAGGCGCGCGGAGGCATTGGTGTAAAGGCAAGCAGCACGAGGGACAATGACTTCATCGAGAAAATCTATCCTGCCACAATGCACAACACGATGATGTTCTTCACCGACCGCGGACGCTGCCACTGGCTCAAGGTGTATGACATACCCGAGGGCAACAAGCAGAACAAGGGACGCGCCATACAGAACATGCTCATGATACAGCCGGGTGACAGCATCAGTGCCTGCCTGTGCATACGCAAACTGCAAGACCCGGAGTTCTGCCAGTCGCACTATGTGGTGTTCTGCACCAAGAATGGCATCATCAAGAAGACATGCCTCACGGAATACAGCCGCGTGCGTGCTAATGGAGTGAATGCCATCAACATCCGCGAGGACGACCAGGTGATAGGTGTGGAGTTGACCAACGGCAACAATGAGATTATCGTGGCCAACGCTGGCGGACGTGTCGTGCGATTTGCCGAGAACCAGGTGCGCGAGATGGGACGTGTGAGCACGGGTGTGCAGAGCATCATCCTGGATGACGACCCCAGGGACCGTGTCGTGGGCATGTGCGTGGTCAACGATGCCGATAACGAGAGCATCATGGTGCTCAGCGAGAATGGCTACGGCAAGCGCACCAGCGTGGACGAGTACCGCAAGACGGGTCGCCATTGCAAGGGCGTGAAGACAATGGCCATCACCGAGAAGACGGGTTATGTGGTAGCCACCGAGGTGGTATCGGACGAGGATGACCTCATGATCATCAACAAGAGCGGCACCACAATACGCCTGCATGCCGACTCGGTGAAGGTGACCAAGGGACGTGTGGCACAAGGCACCAAACTGATAGAGTTGAAGAAGCGCAACGATGTCATCAGCCACCTGAGCGTGGTGCCGCGTGCCGAGGACGAGGAGGAACAGACCGAAGAGCCCGCCGAGCCACAGACTCCCGCTCCAGAAGAGAACAACTAAAGTCAAATTATCTATTTCAACACAATTCTGACAATTATGAAAAAGGTACTGTTAACGCTTATCCTCACACTGGCTGTTGGC
>CAVKOT010000017.1:0-23755 GCA_963658045.1 Opitutia bacterium UBA4654 | reverse complement strand
GTTCCACATGTCGCTTGCCAACATCTTCTTCCTGAACAAGGACAGCCTGGGCATCCAGATGCTTGAGGAAGCCTGCCGCAAGGACTCTGGCAATGCCTATTACCTGCGTTTCCTGGCTGGTGTTTATCTAAATCTTCGCGATACCGAGAAGGTGGCCCCTGTGCTTGAGCGGCTCTCGCGCCTGCAGAAGAACAACTCCGATGTCCTCAGCCAGTTGGTGGATGTCTATCGCAGCACAGGCCAGAATGAGAAGGCACTGGAGACCCTGCGACGCATAGAATTGGCCGATGGCATGTCACGTGAGGTGTCGATGCGGGTGTCGGACGTGTATAATGACATGGGACAGCCCGACAGTGCCAGGGCCGAGATGGAGCGGCTTTGTGATGCCTATCCGTATGAGATGGGCTACCGCTTGCTCCTGGCCACCAAGTATGTGGACGAGAACAGGGCCGCCGACGCACGCCGTGTGCTGGAGGATGTGCAGCACAAGGAACCCCTGTATCCCGGTCTCCCCTCGGGGTGGCTTTATTTCTACCAGCACACTGACTGGCCACGTTACCTCCAGGTGCGTGACTCCATCCTGTTTGACCCCGCCACCAGCGATGGCCTGCGTTGCATGTTGCTGGATGTCTATGCCCGCGAGGCAGCCCATGATTCTGTCAGATACCAGTCACTGCAGGTGGCCTATGACACACTCACGGCCCGTCCCGGCTGCACTGTGGGCGTGCTGTTGGCCAAGGCTGCATGGCTTGCCCGCAATATCGAGGACCCCACTCCTGTGGCACAGACCATGAGGCAGGTGCTCGACAAGGAGGCCGATAACGATACTGCCATACGCTATCTGCTCACCTACTATCTGAAGCAGAATGACGAGAAGGGGGTGGAGGACGTGTGCCGCAGGGGTGTCAGTTTCCATCCTGGCGAACTGATGTATCCCTATTTCCTGTCCTCGGTGCTCCTGCATGAGGACAAGGATGCCGAGGCTCTGGCCACTCTGGAGCAGGGGCTGAAGGTGCGTGACAGCGACTCTGGCAATGAACTGGTGTCGGATGTCTATGCCATGCTGGGTGACCTGTATCATGAGCAGGACCGGATAGAGGAGGCTTTCGCGGCCTATGACTCCTCCCTGGTCTATAACAAGGACAACATCTCATGCCTCAACAACTACGCTTATTTTCTCTCCCTCACGGGTAGCCGGCTTGACGAGGCCGAAGAGATGAGTTACCGCACCGTGGTGCTCGAGCCGCGCAACGCCATCTACCTGGACACGTATGCCTGGATTCTCTTCCTGAAGGGCAAGTACAACGAGGCGCGCATCTATATAGACCGGGCCGCCGACCCCACACTCGATGATGCCAAGTTGCGGGAGAATGCCGACCTCAACGGCAACATCCTTGAGCATGTGGGGGACATACATGCCTGTTGCGGTGACATGGAGCAGGCCCTGCGCTTCTGGAAACTGGCCGCCAGTCTCAATGACGGGACGTGCAGCAAACGCATCACGACGAAGATAAAGAAGCGTAAGTATGTGAAATAGGCAAGCGCAGGTGCATGGCATGCACCTGCTGCTGCGTAATGTCTGATGATAAAGAACAACTACAGGATATGAAACTGATTTCGAACAGATGGCTGTGCCGTGTGGCATGGCTGTGCCTGGTGGGCTGCCTGCTGACCCTCTCGTCGTGTAAGCACCGCCGGGGCGCAGTGTCGGGCGGAGATGGCTCGGTGGCTGCTGGCGCACAGTCAGGTGGCTTGGCAAGCAAGGCCGTGGAACTCATCAACGCTGAACGCCAGACGGGCAAGTATGTGACCGCCAAGGCCAGCGTCAAACTGATGGCTGGCCAGAAGGACGTGGGCGTGAGTGGGACGCTGAGGATGAAGCGCGATGACGTGATACAGCTCTCGCTGGCCTTCCTGGGACTGATGGAGGTGGGACGCATGGAGATCACACCCGAATACTTCCTCCTGCTTGACCGGGTCAACCATCAGTATGTGCAGGTGGCCTATGCCGATGTGCCCTTCTTCCAGCAGTCTGGCATCGACTTCCACACCTTCCAGTCCCTCTTCTGGGGCGAGCTCTTCCTGCCGGGTGATGCTGGCCATGCACCCGCAAGTGAGAGTTTCAGCCAGCAGGTGGTGGGTGACACCCTTTGCCTGACGCACGAGGTACGTTCCCAGGCGGCCCTGCATTTCATGGCCAGCCTGTCCCGCTCGCTGCTCCTGCAGACCAGTGTCGATGCCAGGGGCGGCAGCGCCACCCCGCTGATGTCGTGGGACTATTCTGACTATAAGACCTTCGGTGGGAAGCCTTTCCCCACCAGCATGTGCATGAGGCTGGCCTCGGGTAACACCCAGGCACAGGTGAGGCTGAGCCTGAGCAACCTGAAGGACAACTCCGACTGGACCACGCGCACCGAGGTCAACACCAGGAAGTACAAGCAGGTGTCGGTGGAGAGCATTATCAACAGGCTGAAGGGGCTGTCACAGTAAACTCAGAGGGACAATGCGGATGGACATGATGAGGCGAGTGCTCCTGCTCACACTGCTCTTCTGCCTGGGTGCTGGCCTGTGTCAGGCACAGAACAGCCGCAAGGTGAGGGCACTGCAGAAGCAGAAAACCGAGTTGCAGAGAACGCTCAAGAAATCACAGGACGAGCTCGACCGCACGCGCAAGAAGGTGCAGAGTGGCGAGAAGACCATCAACTACCTGGATGTGCAACTGGACAAGCGCCTGGAGCACATACATGGCCTGGAGGGTGAACTGGACGGACTGGAGAGGAAACTCCTGCGCCTGCAGGGCGACATCAGCGAGATAGAGGGTGAACTGCGTGCCAAGCAGGCCAAACTGAGACAGGCTATCAGGTATGCCCGCACCCAGAGGCGACAGGTTAGCCCGCTACTCTTTGTGCTCTCGGCACAGACGGTCACCCAGATGTTCCGTCGCGCGAGATATGCCAAGGAGTTTGTGCATTACGAACAGAACCTGGGCGAGCAGGTATTGCAGAAGCAGGCCGACCTGCTGGAGACCCAAAACCGGGTGCTGGAGGCCAAGGCCAGGCAGAATGATGTCCTGCGCGAGTTGATGCAGCAGCGCAAGCAACTCAACCTGCAGCAGGTGCAGCAGAAGAAGGAGGTCAAGGACCTGCGCAAGCAGGAGCGTAGCCTGAAGGGTAAGGTGAGTGAGCAGCAGAAGCAACTTACCGCACTGGACAAGAAGATTGACGACCTCATTGCCTACGAGATAGAGCAGGCACGCAAGAGGGCCGAGGAGGCCGCGCGCAGGAAGGCCGAGGCTGAGGCGGCACGGCGTGCCCAGAGGGAAAAGGCCACCACCTCAAGGAAGAACTCCAGGACCAGACGCGAGTCCAAGGAATCAGAGGAGACACCTGTCCAGGCTCCCGCTCCCAAGAAGGGCAACTGGCTCACGGCCGAGGACGTGCAACTGAACGGCAGTTTCGAGCAGAACAAAGGCCGCCTGCCCGTTCCCATCACCGGGCAGTACATGCTGGGCAACCGGTTTGGCAAGTATAACGTGCCCGGACTGCGCAATGTGCAACTTGACAACAAGGGCACCAACTATGTGGGCAGGCCAGGAGCGCGTGCCCGTGCCGTGTTTGACGGCGTGGTGTCGGCCGTGTTCCAGTTTGGCGGCAATAAGAATGTGCTCGTGCGCCACGGCAGTTATATCAGTGTCTATTGCAACCTCTCGTCAGTCATCGTGGCCAAGGGGCAGAAGGTGAGGGCGCGTGACATACTGGGCACAGTGAAGGACGATGGCGAGGGAAACTGCGTGCTGCACTTCCAACTGCGCAAGGAAACCGCCAAACTCAATCCCGAGGTGTGGATTAAGCGCTGAGGCTCTCGGGGGCATTTGCCCCAGCATAGGATTACGGGCGGATGCTCTTCAGAAGAAGAGCATCCGCCTGCTGTTTTTCCTCTTCTGCCTTATCTCATCCTCCATCTGTGCCATGGCTGAGTGGAAAAAGAAGGCTACCAAGTGCTCGTCAGTTCCCTCTGTGCGGATGGCCTTGAGGGCAGAGATGTATCGCTCGCGCTCCTCGCGTCTGATGATGACTTCGGGCAGGTGGCTCCTCAGCAAGATAAAGTTGGAGAGCAACCGGCCAGTGCGGCCATTGCCGTCGCGGAAGGGGTGTAGATATTCATAGAATCCATGAAACTTGGCAGCGATTACCATGGGGTGTATGCGATGGGTCTCCATTGCACGGGCTGTGGATTCCATCAATTGGGGCACCTGGGCTATCAGTTGCTCGTGGTCGCCAAAGACGGTGTCCCCTGCCGCCATGTCCACCTGTGTGAACTCACCAGGTATGGCTCCCGGCACGCGATAGGGTAGTGTATGCTCCGTGACGAGTCTGTTCAGCGTGCGCATCAACTCCACGTCGAAGTCGTGGTCCAAGTGAGTGTGCATCCACTCATAGGCATGGAAGTGGTCGCTCATCTCCTGGCATTCCAGCAAGGTCTTTCCCACAGGGGAATAGCCCAGTCCCTGTTCAAACAGGGCTCTGGTGTCATCGATGGAGAAGGAAGACCCTTCGATGCCGCAACTGTGGCACGAGAAGATAATCTCGGAGTGTTTCTTGAACTCCAGGGCTCCCATGGGAGTTACCACGAGTTTCTGGTAGTCCTGTACCAGGGTGTTATATTGCTGGATTTCCTTTTCAAACATCATCGCAAAGTTAGTGCGTACTTATTGTAATGCCAAGGGGCAGGCGTGGTACAGAGTCCTTCATCGAGTTGGCGCTTGCCTTGATGAGCACATTCTTGGCTATGGGGGGAAAATAGAGCGGCAAGGAGCCTTTCTGAAAAAGACAACCTTGCCGCTTTCCTGTACCCAGAGCCGGGGTCGAACCGGCACGGGTTGCCCCACTGGTGTTTGAGACCAGCGCGTCTACCGATTCCGCCATCTGGGCTTTGTACGGCTGCAAAGGTAGGGGTTTCTTGCCAACTGGCCAAATTCTAAGCCCCTTTTTTCTCACTGCCTTGTGCATGCTGTTGTTGGGACGTGTGTGTGGCATGCCTTTCCCGGGACGTGAGTTGGAATGGCACTTTTTCTTGTTTGCCAAGGGCTGGCAGTTCGGCAAAAAGTCGTAAGTTTGTGTCTGTAATGTGTGGGGAAGGGACTTCTTCCTGCCCTGCATATAGGTCTAACGTAAGGGTTGCCCACAGGTGGGCAGCAGGAGGTAAGTATGGAAAAGGACATCAGATGGGAGACTCTCTCCTCGGAGTATCTGATCAAGCGCCCGTGGCTGACAGCCCGCAGGGATGCCGTGCGACTGCCCAACGGGGTGGTGCAGGATGAGTATTATGTGCTGGAGTATCCCGACTGGATCAATGTGATAGCGGTGACGCGGGAGGGCGAGATGATACTGGAGCGGCAGTACCGCCATGCCCTGGGCGAGACTTCCTATGAGATAGTGGCGGGGGTGATGGAGAAGGGGGAGACCCCGGAGCAGGCCGCACGACGCGAACTGATGGAGGAGACGGGTTACAGCGGCGGGGAATGGACACATCTGATGGACATCTCGGCCAACCCCAGCACGATGACCAACCTGTGCCACTGCTTCCTGGCCGTGGGCGTAGAGCGCACTGGCACTCAGCATCTTGACCGCACGGAGTATCTGGAGGTACACTTCTTCAAGCCCGAAGCGGTGTGGCAGATGCTGCTCAGGGGCGAGTTCCGCCAGGCTCTCATGGCCGCTCCCCTGTGGCGCTTCTTCTATGAGCGGAACCAGGGCAAGTAGGTGGGCAGAAAAACGCATGCCCCTGCGATGACTCGCGCAGGGGCATGCGTGGGTTATCGCAGGGGCATGTGTTGCCCATCGCAGCGTGGTGCGTGTAAAGGGTCACCTGTTGCTCACCACCAGCGCAGTGCCCACATACGAGACACGGTAGCGGTAGAGTGGGCGTCCTTTGTCGCCCTGTGACACGATGCCCAGGTTGTTGAGGTCATAGGTGCGTCCGCACCCCTTGCATCGTGCTGTGCTGCCCGAGAGTTCCATGCGCTTGGTGATACCCTCATACTGCTCGTAACAGTTGGGGCAGTTGAGGTCAAAGCACACGACCTGGCTCACGTCCTTCCCTATCTCGGGCAGGTCTGGCAGACCGATGATGAGTCCACCCAGCCCCAGGATAGTGGCAGTGTAATTACCCAGTGCGACACGGTTGATGGAGGAAGTCTCTTTGCTTCCCTGGAAATATATCTTCTGTCCGTCCATGGTGACTTTGCAGAACTCTCCCAGGCTGTTGCAGGCCGTGTAGAGCGCGGGAGCCTGGTAAACATTGTCCACCACCAGACTGGCTGGGATGTGACAATAAAGACTGTCGGACTGGGTGCACGACACCAGGCCCGACAGCATTATGATGGCAGCGAGCAGTCTCTCTCTCATTCTTGCAGATTTACTTGTGATA
Source organism: Opitutia bacterium UBA4654 (assembly GCA_963658045.1). Taxonomy (GTDB): domain Bacteria; phylum Bacteroidota; class Bacteroidia; order Bacteroidales; family Bacteroidaceae; genus Physcousia. The sequence goes on along the minus strand of CAVKOT010000017.1, from coordinate 17,326 downwards.
GTCTTCTGTCCCAGGGCGGAACGTGAGCGTCATAATCCCAGGCTTCGGTTTAGGGCGGTAAGGGAATAGGCAGAACGGACACCCTCAAGTCCACAGCCGCATCCCCTTACCCAGACGTGGAAAGCTCCAAGGATGCCTGTAGGGGCAGGAAAAAGCAGGCGGCACAAGGAAGCGCGCGTCTCCCATCCTCGCCTCAAAAGAGTGAAACCAGCCTGTTCCCCATAACAGCCTTCCCCCCTTGGGGGGGATTAGAGGGGGGCTTCCCCCTCTCCTGTGGCCAGCCTGCGCTCGGCCTCCTCCATGCGCTCGAAGTGGAATCCGCTCCACACCTCGTCCATCAGTGCCTTAATCTCGGGGTTGCACAGGTTGCCTATGCTGCCCTCATGGGTGTGGTGCACCTCCTTGCGCGGCTGGAAGTTGCCAGCCTGGATGTCCATGCCCACCTTCTTGTAAGCGTCGCGGAAGGGCATCCCCTCGGTGGCCAGGCGGTTGACCTCCTCTACTGAGAACATGAGGTCATAGCGCGGGTCGTCCAGTATGTGCTCATTGACCTTGATGCGCTGGATGATGTAGGTGGCCATCGACAGGCAGTCACGCAGTTCCTGGAAACTGGGCAGGAACACCTCCTTGATAATCTGCAGGTCACGGAAGTAGCCGCTGGGCAGGTTGTTCATGATGAGCATGATCTGCTGGGGCAGGGCCTGTATCTTGTTGCACTTGGCGCGCGTGAGCTCAAACACGTCGGGGTTCTTCTTGTGCGGCATGATGCTGGAGCCGGTGGTGCACTCGTCGGGGAGCTTTACAAAGGCGAAGTTCTGGCTGTTGAAGAGGCAGGCGTCAAAGGCCAGTTTGCTCAGCGTGCCAGCCACACTGGCCAGTGCGAAGGCCACGTTGCGCTCCATCTTCCCGCGTCCCATCTGGGCATACACCACATTATAGTCCATCGAGTCGAAGCCCAGGAGCCGCGTGGTCATGGTGCGGTTGAGCGGGAAACTGCTGCCATAGCCTGCCGCCGAGCCCAGGGGGTTGCGGTTGGTCATGCGGAAGGCAGCCTGCAGGAACATCATGTCATCGACCAGGCTCTCGGCATAAGCCCCGAACCACAGGCCGAAACTGCTGGGCATGGCCACCTGCAGGTGTGTATAGCCTGGCATGAGCACCTGCTTGTAGCACTCGCTCTGTGCCTGCAACTCGGTGAAGAGGGTGCGCACATCCTGGGCCACCAACTTCAACTGGCGGCGTGTGAAGAGTTTCAGATCGACCAGTACCTGGTCGTTGCGGCTCCGCCCGGAGTGAATCTTCTTGCCCATGTCGCCCAGCCGGCGCGTGAGCATGAGCTCAATCTGTGAGTGCACGTCCTCCACACCCTCCTCGATAGTGAAGCGTCCCGCCAGGATTTCCTCGCGTATGGCACGCAGTTCGGCCAGCAGTGTCTTCAGTTCATCAGCGGTGAGCAACCCGATGCTCTCCAGCATGGTGATGTGTGCCATGCTGCCCAGCACATCGCTCTCGGCCAGGTAGAGGTCCATCTCACGGTCTCTGCCCACGGTGAAGCGTTCTATCTCCTGGGCTGTGCTGAAGCCCTTGTCCCATAATTTTGGCATGTCGTTTACGGTTTTGCGGTTTTGTGGTTTTACGGTTATGCGGTTTTATGGTTTTGACTTTTTCAGTGCTGCGTAAGTTTCACAGTTTGGGCATAGGCGTTCATCTATGCTTTTGTGTTGTCGCGCGATTGCCTCGCAACTTCTGCGCAGACAGGTCGTAAAACCATACAACCGTATAACCGCAAAACCGTCAGTAAGGTATCGTGGAAAGCATCTGTGCCAGCCCCTCGATGCCTTGCTCCAGTTTCTTGCCCACCATCTGCTTGATGAGGAAGTTGAGCTCGGCCTTCAGTGTCAGGCGCATGGCGCACTGGTCACCCTGCGGAAGCAGTTGTATCCACAGGTTGGCCTGCACGGGCGCGCCCTCCAGGGCAAACTTGATGCACTTGGGCTCCTCGCGCTCGATGATGCGCAGGGTAATCTTGCCCACGGGTGAGTCAGAGGTCACGCTGTCGCGGTCAAACTGCATCTGGCGTATCTTCTCGGCAGTCTTGTCCAACTGCTCTTCTGTCACCTTGCCCTGTGCTTGCTCCAGGATGCGTCGGCGTGCCTCGGGATTATCCACGTTGTTCTGTATGACCGACAGGAAAGTCAGGTCGGACAGGCGGTCATAGACCCTCTGCTGGGGAAACGGTGACACGTGCACCGTGCTCTTGTATTCTGCCATTGGTTGCGGTTTTAACGGTTGGGCGGTTATGTGGTCGTGGGGGACGCGGTTGTGTGGTCGCTTTGTCAGTTATGAACAAGTAAACCGGGCAAACCGCAGAACCGCATGACCGCAGAACCGCAGAGAGGTTTATCCATTCCAGTGAGCGGGGTCCTTGCGCCACTCGTGCAGCATGGGCACCTGGTCCTCGGCGATATAGCCGGTGCGCAGAGCCTCGGCCACCACGGCCTCATAGTTGGTGAGCGTGATGAGCTTGACCTGGGCATCGGCAAAGGCCTGCTCGGCAATGGGGAAACCATAGGTGTATGAGGCCACCATGCCCACTACCTCGTAGCCGGCAGCGCGCAGGGCCTCCACAGCCTTGAGGCTGCTTCCACCGGTGCTGATGAGGTCTTCCACCACCACCACCTTGGTGCCGGGCTTCAACTCGCCCTCTATCAGATTGGCCATGCCATGGTCCTTGGCCTTGCTGCGCACATAGGCGAAGGGCAGTGCCAGTGCATCAGCCACCAGCGCGCCCTGTGCGATGGCTCCTGTGGCCACGCCCGCCACGGCCTCGGCCTCGGGGAAGTTCTCCAGGATGGTGCGCGTGAGTTCCACCTTGACGAAGGTGCGCAGGTCGGGGAAGGAGAGTGTCTTGCGGTTGTCGCAGTAGAAGGGGCTCTTCCAGCCGCTTGCCCATGTGAAGGGGTTGGCGGGCTGCAACTTGATGGCTTTGACGTTCAGCAGTTTGGCTGCGAAAATAGATTCCAGTGTGTTGGTCATATCATAAGTGTGTTTGTATTTCCATGCAAAGTTACGAAAAAGCCCGCACACAGGTGAGTGTGCGGGCCCTTTATCCTGGCATGAACTGGCTGGCAGGCATGGAAAAGGGGCAGGGAGACGTTGCTCCCTGCCCCTGGATGTTTCACCCCAGATAGCCCTTCGGGGACTGCGGGGCGTGCTGAAGTGGCACTTACTTCACCATCACCTTCTTGCCGTTGATGATGTAGATGCCCTTCTGGGTCTTCTGCACGCGTATGCCGTTGATGGTGTAGGCAGCGTCCTCATGGCCAGTGCTGGCCTTCACGCCGCTCACGCCTACGCCGCCCTTCACGTCATTCCACAGGGCCTTCACCTCATCGGCTGTGAGTGCGTCGTTATAGACACGTGCAATCACAATGTCGCCCTGCCATGCGTTGGTAGCCTTGTTCTTGGGAGAGGGGTCTCCGCCGATGCCAAACCAACCGCAGCCCTTGTTGGGGAAGTGGAATGAGCCAGGCACGTCGCCCTCGCCGTCCAGCAGGCCATTCACATAGATGAATGCCTTCTGCTGCTGCTTGTCCCACACGCCTACCACGTGGTAGTACATGTTGGCCTCGGGAGAGAGGTGGCTGTCAATGCGTCCCCACTGGCTGGTGCCGTCGGTGGACACATTGGGGTTAAATCGCATGATGTACTTGCCGTCCACGCTGGCAGTCTCAAAGCCCGTGCCACCGGCCTGCATGGCCGAGAAGGGCTTGGTGATGGCGTTGAGGCTCTCGCCCTCGTACTCGGCCTTGATGACCATCTCCAGTGAGTGGCCGTTGGCAAGTGCCTTGCTGAAGGTGCTGTTGTTCTCGAAGTCCACCTTGTAGAGTCCATCGGGAGTGGCTCCCATCTTGCTGCCGAACTTAGCTACATAACGGTTGAACTTGTCGCTCCAGTAGGTGGTGGGAGCAGTGCCCAGTATCTCCACCTTGCTCTGCAGGGGTGATGCGTCGGTGGCGGTGCCGTCCTCGTTGAAGACAACATCCAGCAGCAGGCGCATGCCGTTGGCGATGAGGGTGGGATAGCTGCCCTCCTGCATGTCGCAGTACCACTCGCGTCCCCAGCCCACAACGGTCTCCTGGAGTGCTGCGAAGTTGGTTCCGTCATAGTAGGTGATGCCTTCCTTGGTGTCAGCATTGGCTGTGGTGCCGAAGTTGCTGCTGGTGTTGTTCCACACCACCACGTTCTTGTAGGTGCTTGCGGGCGTGGTCTCATTCTGTCCACCGCCCACGACACCTGCGCCGTTGCAGGTGCCTGCCACATACACGTTCTCCACTGAGAAGGCATCGCGCACGCGGCCTACCAGTCCGCCCAGGAGGGGCGCGTCGCTGGTGATGTCAAGGTTGGTGTAGCAGTTCTTGAGCACTGTGGGGCCGCCCACGTTGCCAAACATGCCGCCGCAGTAGGAGTTGGCCACATGCAGTTTGCCTGTCACCCACACGTTCTCCACGTTGCTCGTCAGTTTCTTGCCCGATGCGTCGGTGAAGTTGTTGTGTCCTACGTATCCGCCCAGCACGCCGCTTCCGGTCTCGGTGCAGTCGATATCTACATTCTCGAAGCCCACGTTGCGCACGTTGCCGCACAGCACACCGAACACGCCTGCGTAACGATGTCCCTTGCTGGTGAGGTTGCTTATCACATGTCCGCGTCCGTCAAGGTCAATCCAGTTCATGAAGTTCTTGCCGTCGGCCACGCTGTTGTTCTCCCAGTTGAGGGGCGTCCAGTCCTCACCTGCCAGGTCGATGTCCTCGTCCAGGATGGCATAGGTCATCTCACCGGTGTGCATTACCTTCTGCAGGGCCATCAGCTCATTGGCGTCAGACACGGGGTAGGGGTCATCCTTGGTGCCGGCATGCTTGTCCAGGTCATAGGTGTCGAAGCTGCGGGGCTTGCCGCTGATGGCCAGCACCTTGTCATATTCGGCATTGGCATCCACCATGTGGTAGCCATACTTCATGTAGGCAGAGCCTGCCTCGGCCACGGTGGTCACGTCGCTTACAGCCTTGGCCTCGGTAGCGCCTATCCACACAAGACCCTCGTCGAGGTGTGTCCTGCTGAAGACGCCTGTCAGTCCGTTCATTGCACTGGGCTTGGTCACCACATTAGAGCCAGGGTAAATGTGCACGTCCTCGGCACTCACACCGTCATATTCCTCATCGGAAATCAGGAAGAAGGGCTGTCCGGCCTTGATGGGCATTTCGGCCTCGGTGAGTGCGATGTACTTGGTACCGTCCTTCTCCATGGTGCCTGCTGCGGTGTAGGCTGTCACACCATCGATAGACTTGATTTCTGTGGCAAAGCACAGGGGGGTCTGGTCACCTGCCAGTTGGGTCATGGCAAATGAGGGAGCGTAGGCTGCCTCGTCAATAGCCTCCACAGGCTCGATGATGTACAGGCTGTTGTCTGGTTGGTTGGTGCTCACCGCGCTCCATGTGCCCACCTGGTTGGCAATATCATTGCCGCGTCCGTTCAGGAAGTGGTAGGTGCCCAGTGACGAGCCCTCGATGGTGCTCAGGTCGATGGCGCACTGTCCATGGCCCAGGGGCTGTACCTTCACGGTCGATGGCGTGAGCTGCATGGTGGCGGAGTTCTTGTCGGTGCCAGAGTAGATGAAGAGGCCGCTCAGGCGGTTCTGCAGGGCATACTTGCCCTTGGCAATTTCTACGAAACGCCACTGGGCAGCCTTGGGCTCCTGGTCCACATCGTCCTTGGTGAAGTAGTAGATGCTGTCACCTGCCGACACCATGTCGGCTGTAAGCACCTCGGCTGCGTCCTCGCTGCGCAGGCCCGGTGCGATGTACTGGTCATAGAAGGGGTTGCTGATAGACCACCATGAGGGGATGTCCCATCCACGGCTCTCGAAGTACTCCTCACTGGGGTACTTGATGGTGTACCACATGTGGGTGTCCACGCCCACCTGCTTGGCCTCAAAGTCCTTCTTGGCCTGGGTGAGCAGGGTGGTGGCGGCGTTGAACTTCTCGCGGTCGACCTTGTCATAGTTGACCATGCTGTTGGCCTGGTCGAGAGCCTCCTTCAGCGTGGCCACAGCCTCGGCGGGGTACTGGCCCACGGCCTGGCCCACGTTGTAGGTGTCGGCCAGCAGCGCGGCCACATTACCTGCCAGTGTGCTGTACTCTGAGGGGTCGAATACCAGAGCCCTTACGGCACGGGTGGCCTCGTTGATGGCTGTGGTGTCGCTCAGGTCGATGGCCATGCCACGGTTCACCTTGTCCTGCACGCTTGCGATCACGGTCTGCAGGTGGTCGGCAGCCTCCCGCAGCCCCTCCACATAGTAGTACTGGGAACTGGCCTCGTTGGGGGTGGTGCTGTGGAACTGTATCTCGGCCCACTTGATTATGAAGTCGTCAGTCTCTGAGCCCAGGGGGTAGAGGCGGATGTACTGGTAGGGCTGGCCCAGGTCGATGTCGGGGCTGATGTAGTGGGCATTGGGCTTGTTGGTGTCGAAGCCCTCGGTCAGGCCCACAAACCTCTTCCAGCTGGTCTCGTCCGATGCGTCGTTGCTCACATACACGTCGATGGAGTTGGGGTTCTTGTAGTTGCTTGCTGTGCCGTAGAACTCAAAGTTGAACTTGCTGATGTCGGTGCGGCGCAGGTCAAACTGCAGGTAGATGCTGCTCTTGTTCAGTTCACCCACATTCTGGTTCTCAAAGGATGTGCCCAGGTTGTTGTCGATGAGTGAGGCATAGAGGTTGCCGCTGGCGGGAGCATTGCATGATATCTGTCCGTCCTCCTGCTGCGCGTCGGTGAGCAGGTTGTCAAAGGTGAAGGCCGTCTTGTACACGGCTGTGGCCTGTGTGAGGTAGCCCGACAGGGTCTTGTTGATGCCTGCGCGGTCCACATACAGTGCGTTTACCTGGCGAACCAACTGGTTGATGATGGTCGTGTCGGACTTCTGTGCCGTCATGTTGGCAATCTTCTCCTTGGCCTTTGCCAGTTCGGCATCGAGCTGGTCACACACTTCCTTCATGCCCTGCACCGTGTAGTACTCCGATGACTCGGTGGGTGTGGTGCTGTACATCTGGAACTCGCTCATGTTGAAGTAGCCGGGGCCATTCACCGTGTTGAGCACCACAAAGCGCACATACTGGTAAGTGCCGCCCATCTCCACGATGGGCGAGGTGTAGTACTCATGGCTGCTCAGTGCGGGGAATCCGCTGTTGAGGTGTATAATCTTCTTCCAGGCAGATGCCTCCTCCTCGGCCTCGTTGGTGGGCGTGGGCTCCTCCACGGCACTTGCGTCGTTGGTCACCCATATCTCTATGTCATTGGGCAGCTGGTTCCAGTTGTCGCGCCAGTTGCCGTCGCCACGGCGCAGCATCTTGAACAGGAACTCGCTGATGTCGGTGCGCTTCAGGTCAACCTGCAGATAGTGGTAGCCTTGCACGCTGTTTGCGGGATGCTTTGAGTGGAAGTAGGTCTCGTAGCTTCCGTCTATGAGATTGGCATACGCACCCTGTCCGCCTGTGGCGGCATCCTTGTACGTCCAGCGTGCGTTGCTTGAGAACTGGTTGTGCTCGTCGTCCTCGTCGTTGGCCTCAAATATCAGGGCCTCGTAGTCATTGGCCTTCTTGCGCACGCTCTCGGCTCTCTCCACGGCCTCATTGAGCAGTGCGGCGTAGGTCTTCTTCATGCCCTCCTCGGCCATGGCCTCACCCGTGGCATCATCCACGCGGCGCAGATACCAGTAGTTGCACTCGTTGTAGCTCACGTTGGCCGCACACAGCCATCCGCTCACTCCATTGCCATTGCCGTGTGAGAGCATGTGGTAGGAGTTGGAGTTCTTGGCGTTGCTCAGGCGGAACCAGGGCATGCCGTGCTCCGTGTCGGGCGCGATGACCTGCTCTGTGGCCAGTTCGTCGCTGAGAGGCAGGGTGTAGGCCGCTGTCTCGTTGCAGGCATCACCGGCCACCCAGTCGATGTACTTGGTGTTGCCCACGCACTGTATGCTGTAGTTTCCGCTTGGCATCTTGGTCACCTTGAACACCTGGTAGGGGTCATTCTCGTCCAGTGTGCCCCATGCCATGCGGTTGTCCAGGGTGTTGGCGATGATGGCCTTCTCCTCGTCCTGGTTGGTGAGGAAACCAGCATAGGAACTCACAAATCTGTAGTAGCCGTCGGTCACGGGGTTCCGGTTGGCATTGACATCGTTTATCGCGTCGCGCAATGCCTTCTCCTGGGCTCTGAGTTGCTCGTCGGTGGCACTGCTGTTGTCGGCCAGTTTCTGTGCCTTGTCCCACTCGTCCTCGAAGACCTTCACCTTCTCGGCAGGGAAATATCCAGGGTCGGTGCCCACCTCAAATGAGCCCGGGCCCAGGCTGTCAACCAGATGTGTCAGTCTCTCATGTGGGTCGGTAACCTCCACAGCCGGGTACATCTGGAACTCGCTCAGGCACCAGTAGGGGTTGCCACTGGCATAGCGTGCCAGGAAACGCAGGTATCTGTAGGGCTGCGGCATCTCCACCATGGGAGGCATGTAGGGCCATGTGGCATTGTCGTCCGATTGCAGGGGCAGGTCGTTGTGCAGGGCTACCGTCACCCACGAATTGTTGTCCTCGGGAGTGTTGGTGGCCTTTATCTCAAGCCTGGTCCACAGGATGCCGCGGCGCACTCCACCATTGTACACATCACCACGGCGGTTGTACTCATAGTAGAACCGCTTGATGTCGGTGCGCTTCAGGTCAACCTGGATGTAGAGGTCCTGGGTGTTCAGGTTGGGGCCAGTGGGGTCAGAGTGCCAGTAGGTGGTCTCGTCGCCGTCGATGAGCGCGCCCAGTTCATTGCCGGCCTTGATGTACTCCTCGTTGTAGGAGTAGTTGTCATTGTTGGGGTCGGTGATTTTCCATGTGCAGTTGCTCGTAAGTTGGCTCTCCTGCGGGTCGGCCACCACATTGGTGATGAGTTTGGCCTCGTCACTCTTGTCAGGTTGGTACACCTGCGCAGAGATTGGCTGCACACTCCATACCATGCCGAACAATAGTAGTAGCATGGTCGAGAAAGCATTTCTTCTCATTAGCTTTTAGTTTAGGGGTTAGTGTGAAATATATAGGATAAAACTCTCATTTCTTGATAAACTTGCAACTGTGTGGCGTGCCTGCAAACCTCCAACTCACCACATACATGCCCCTGGGCAGATGGGCTGTGCTGAATGTGCCCTCCGATGGCACCTGAGCCACTAGGCACCCCGCCGCGTCGTGCAGATGGGCCAGGAAGTGCAGGACGGGGCGGTCAGTGGCCTGGCACACAAAGCGCAGGGTCTGCGCCTCGGCACTGTAGGCCAGCGCGTAGTCGGTCTGAGCCTCCACGGCCTCCACTGGTGTGAGGTCACTCTTGCCCACGGTCATCAGTTGCCACAGGCGGTTGCCGCTGGTGGCATCAGTGTTGTCGCTGGCCATGCAGCACAGCGGGTTGCCCTGCATGGCCATGCCGTCCTGGTTGCCGGCCACATGCCGCGTGGCCGCGTTCCTCATGTTGTAGTAGCCCCCTATGCCCTGGGGGATGAAGTCCCACAGTTGTGACAGTTGCGTGCTGTCGGCCTCGGTGGTGCATAGCAACGCGCCTGTGCCTGTGCCCAGGTCGGCCAGGGCCTGGCCTGTGAGTGCGCTCAGTATCTGGTAGTGCCCGCCTGTGGCGTGTATGTTCCACTTCTGGCAGTCGTCATCCTCGTCGGTGGCTCGGCAGATGCCCACATCCCCGCCTGCCAGGGTCACTGCCATGGCGGGAAACGCCTTGCAGTAGATCTTGTAAGAGTATTCCTCCTGGGCCTGGAATGCCTTGGTGGGCACTTGGCTGCGCCTTCGGGCAAACTCGCTGGAGATGTATTTGTTGTGTGCCTTGATGAATGCCTTGACGTTCTGCACATATTCGTCATAGGTGTTGAAGATGTACACCTCGTCGTACGTCTTGGTGTTGAGGCTCCATCGCTGGTAGTTCCTGATGCGCGAGGGGCGTATCACCTGTGCCATGGAGTCCACGAAGGAGAGCATGCGCGCGTCGAGCCCCTGCTCCCTCAGTTGCTCATATCTGCGGCTCACGGCCTCCTTGAACCATGGGTCATCCCACATGCGGGTGTACCATCCCTTGATGGTATAGTTGCTGCCGTAGCCAAACTGGATGGCGAGCCTCTGGCTCACGTCACCCATGCGCGAGCAGTTGTTCCAGCAGATGTCAAAGTCCCAGATGGGGCCGAAGTGCATCCGCTCGTCATCCCTTTCCTTGTATATATATGAGCACCAGAACCCGTCAGGGTTGGCACTTATCTCCTGCACCAGATACCAGTCGATGAGCGAGGCCGTGTCGGTGTACTGCCTGTATCCGCGTTTCTCATGGGTGAAGTCGTCGCCGTAGAGGGCTGTCTCAAACTTGTTGATGTAGGCCTTGATGTAACTCTTCTGCCTCTCGTTGATGACATCGGGTTTGGGGTCGTGGATGCGTATGTGGCATCCCTGCTTGCTGGTGAAGTATAGCCCGTCGCTGGCGGTGTTGCCCTCGGGCTCCAGAAAGTAGCCGCCGCTGATGTCGGTGCGCGGGTCTGTCACGACAGTGTCCTGGCGTGCGATCTCTATGCGTCCCTTGTGCACCTCCATCTGGTCGGTCACCTGGTAGTTGCCGTCATAGCGGCCGTTCAGGTACAGGTCCACAAACTGGTAGCAGGGGTTGAACGGCAGGCATGTCATCTGGCCCACGCATGAGGCCAGCGCATTGCGCAGCAGCAGTTTGTCCCCTGCATTGGCCAGCAGCACCCAGTCCTTGGCCTTTGCCTCTTCCTTGCCCAGCAGGCGCGTCTTCTTGGCAAACTTGATGCGGTAGGGCTTCTTGGGCAAGGTCCAGGTGGTGTTGCCGCGCCCGCGTATCTTCACCGAGTCATAGCGTGCCGTGTCAGCCCCGTTCACCATCACGATGCGGCAGTACTTGTACTGGTCATGGTCGGTCACGTCCTGGCCGTCCAGGGTCTCTATGTAGAGCGTGGGCAGGGTGGTCAGTTGGACATACCGGTCCCTGGCCATGGCCCTCCCCGCAGGCCAGACCATACACAAGGCCGCCAGACATATCAGTATGCCTGGCTTCCATGTGCTTGTGCTGGCTTTCCGCCAGTGTCCTTCTCTGGCCATAGTTTGTGGTTTGTATGCTTGCGGGACTGAAGTCACCAGATGTCCTCGGGAGTCTCTGGGTTGTCATAGACCTCCTTGGGACAGAACTCCAGGTAGTCCATGTAGAACTCACGCGACTGGTCGTCCAGCACACTCTTGAAGCGCAGGTAGTAGGTCTTGTCGGCCTTCATGTTCTCGCGCACGATGATTCTCCTCACGATTACGGGGTCCTCGCGTGCCATGACCGACATGCCCTGTCCGCCGTCGCAGTATATGGCGGCTCCCTTCATAAATCCGTTGTTGCGCAGCTTCTTGTCCACCTCGGCATTGTAGTCCTCGTCCTGTGTGTCCTTCTCCCATCCCACATTGCTGGGGAAGGTGCCGCTGGTGGTGCGTCGCTCCAGTCCGCTGGTGCGGATGTCCAGGGGAATACCCATGGGGGGCAGGTTGTCCTTGTTGTCACCCCAGTAGAACTGCACCATGCCACGGTTGTAGCCCTCACTCTGTATGTTGAAGCGTATCTCGTAGATGCCGTCGGCGGGCACCGGGGGCAGGCGGAAGGTCACGTCCAGGAAGCCGCGCACGTTCAGCTCATCGCCCTGGTAGTTCTTCATCGTCTCGTTATATCCGTTGTAGTAGAAGAACCAACTCTCGTCACCGATGAACACGTCGTCAAAGTAAGGGTACTGGCTGGTGAAGGGGAATCCCGAGCGGCGTGGGCGCGAGTAGTACTGCAGGCGCAGGTCATTGTTCATCATCTCGGGCATGGCCGACACGATGTCAAAGCGGATGCGCTCCTTGTGCAGGTTGTCCCTCACGTCCTCGGTGTAGGCCATTATCTGGTCGATGGGGTAGATGATGCCATTGCGCACGTTGAACTCCTTCTCCGTCTCGGGCACGGGCACCTTGATGCCAGCCTTGTCGGCATCACAGCTGATTTCGTGGTAGGTGCCCTTGCGTCCGTTGTCTATCTTGGGGAAGCGGTTGATGCACACGCCGTCACTCTCGGCGCTCTCCAGGAACTTCACCAGCCTGCGCTTGCCCATGCAGGTGTAGTATTCATACTGCACCACGCTGGGTGACTTCTTCTGTGATGAGTAGCCCTTCTCGTTCCAGTGCAGCACCAGGCGGTCCGAGGCCAGGCGCATGGGCAGGAAGTGGTAGGTGACAAACTGGTTGAGGATGTTGTCCTCGCTCTTGTAGTTGTCATCCACCTTGGCGGTGGGGTAGTAGCCGTTGCTCTTGAGCCACTCCACCACATCCTCCACGGTGATGTCCAGGCGGTTCTTGCCCAGGGCCTTCTCCCACACGTCGTCAGTCTCGGCAAAGAACGTGTAGCCGTAGTACCTGTGCTCGGGCAGGTCTCCCTCGGTGTAGCCGATGCCTGACGTGTGCGCTATCATCTTGGGCACCTGGCCTGTCTGGTAGGCCATCTCATAGGCATCGTCCCTGTAGGCCTGCAGGGTGTCCAGCATGCCTATGGCGCGCACCAGCATCGAGGACACATAGTAGCGCGGCCTCTTCTCGGTGTATATGGTGTTCAGCAGGTTGCCCAGGGTGTTGTTGGTGGGGGCCACCACCGAGTGCACGTTGTGGATATAGCCGTTGAGCACATATATGTTGATGTTGCGCGTGTCCAGCAGCGCACCGTTGATGGTGATGCTGTCGGGGTCGTCATAGTAGTTGACCACCAGCTTGCGGTCATACATGTTGTTCAGCGGAAACTCACCTCCGTCATTGATGGGGAACTGTGCCAGGTCATAGGGCTGCAGGTTGTCGCCGCTGTTGATGACGCTGTTATAGACGATGACCTTGCGGATGGAGTCGAGTGACGCGCTGTCACGGAACCCCTCCCAGCTGGGCTCGTCGATGATGCCCTTCTGGGCCAGGGTGTCCAGGTAGGCCTGTATGGCATCGTTGTCGGGTGCGAACACGGTGAAGTTTCCTCGTGCGGAAAGCAGGGCGCCCACATTCGAGCTTGACAGACGGCTCACGGGCACTTTCCTCAGCAAGTCCACATAACTGCTGTACTGCTTGTGCTTGCACAGATAGCTGTAGGCGGTCTCTTCCTTCATCACATAGCGTGCGCTCTGGTCTATCTGCTCGGTGCATGCCCCCAGCGCGACGGCAAGGAGCAGCGCGCCCCAAACACCTCTTCTAGCTTTCATCTCTTGCTGTAATTTTGTCTTAGTTAAACGGTTCCTCCTTGTAGTTGTCTCGTCGGGAAACAAGCCCTTCCGGCTCACTCCCTCTTGCAAAGTTAGTGAAAGTATTGGAAAATACCCCCCCCCATTTTGAAAAAAATGTGAAGAAGAGGCACCAAAATTCCTCATCGCTGATCTTTTTCCCTGGTCGTGAGGCCATGAGTGCGCACGTGCACGCCCGCTTCCTTGTTTTGTTGCAGTAATATTGGCCTGGCCAAGTAAGCACCTTGCGTGCCCCAGGTAAGCACCTTGCCAGCCCCAGGTCAGTAGTACTGGCTTTTTCGTGCGGGCTGCTCGCGCAATCGGTACATGTCTTTCTTGAGTGTAATAACCCAGGTGGAGGGAATGGGGAAGAATTATTGCTGTCCGGTAAACCTGCCTTCATACCTGCCATGTGTGACTCCTTTGCCATCATTTGCCTCGTGCCCTTGATTCTTGTGTTCTTGGGATTTGTGCTGCTTACATTATATCTCATGCAAGGCGTTGATTACCAATCAAAACTTAGATGATGATGGTATGAGCGCAATCTTGCAACAAAAGCCCCCGCATCCTGAGTGATTTCTTTGTAACGTTAGTGAATGTAAACTGGGTATCTCTTGCACATGTACCTTTGCATCAGTAATTCAAACAAATCAAAACGACTATGACAAACAGTATGTCACTTATTGCCGCAAAGGCACTTCCTGCCCTCTCGGGCGAGTCTCTCACCTACAACGCTGAGAAGAACCTGTATCTGACCACTGGTTACACCAGCGCGGCCGGCAACACCTACTTCCGTGCCATACGCGTGTCACCACATTTGGCTGTGTACTACAACATCGGCCAGGGATGGGCTCACACGTTCCTCAATGGTATCACCATCTACTGCTGGGATGGACAGAAGCCCCGGATGATAGCACAGAAAAACTACTATTGCAATTATTTCTCAGAGTTTTCAGCACGTGAGCAGGCTGCGGCCATGCTGAAGGAATATCTGGCAGGACAGGCTAAGATTCTGGGGCAGGGAGTGCCAGAAGCACAACTGCTTGACTTCTCACGCCAGTTGGTGGATGAGACGCAACGGAAGTATCTGGCCTGAGAGGAACTGAGAGAAATATAGACCCCCAAAACTTTAAAATAGATAAAGATGAAGAATATTAGCAATGCCTTGAGCAAGACTTTTCTCAATAGTGTCCTGCCCACGTATGGAAATCCCCGTGCCAATGTGCCAGTGTGGAATGAGGGACAGAAGATGTTTATCTTCGACGAGTATGAGTCAGCAGCGGGACATCGCTATTACCGTGGTTTGCGTATCTGTCAGCAGATGGCTATCGTAGAGAATGTCGGGTTGTATCACAACTGGACATACATCGACAGTATGGAACTCTATGTGTTTGATGGCACCAAACTCAAGCTTGTGCAGAAGAAAGAGTATGACAAGGTGTTCCGAAGTGAGGAGTTCGTGCGCCAGGAATCACAGGATATGCTGGAGAAGTACCTGGAGGCTGCCATGAAGGTCTCTGGGAACTCTGTGCCTGTCAGCGAGGTGAAGACGCTTGCGGGGCAACTGGTGGAGCAGAGTTTCAAGAGTTTGCTTGACTCTGACTATCCTGTGAGGCTCATGAAGATCCTGCCGGCCCTGGAGAGCAGGTGATGGCAGAGGCAGGCTGAAGGCACATGACCCATGAGGAACATCTCTGAGGTTAGCCAGCCCCCCTCCCTCTTCCCAACCATACGCATGTGAAAATAAAAAGATAAAGAATGAATCATCAGAACAAATCCGAGAACATGAAAGACATCAAGATTGACACGCAGAATAAGGAGCAGATGCTGGCCTATGAACTGATAGCCAGTACGAACAGCAGTTTCTTTCTGACAGGCAGGGCCGGCACGGGAAAAACCACATTCCTGCATAACGTGCAGAAACTGGTGGACAAACAGTTTGTGGTGGTGGCTCCTACGGGTGTGGCCGCCATCCTGGCAGGGGGGGAGACGATACACTCCTTCTTTGGGCTGCCCATGAGCGTGTGCGAGCCTGGCACCTGCGGACGGCTCAATGAGACGCACCTGGCTGCCATGCGCCATGCTGACACCATCATCGTGGACGAGGCATCGATGGTGAGGTGCGATATTGTGGATGCCATGGACTGTACTCTGCGCAAGGCCATGAATACCAACATTCCATTCGGGGGGAAGCAGATGGTGTTTGTGGGTGACATGTTCCAGTTGCCACCCATCGTGAAGGCTGGGGCGGAGCGTGACTATATGCATGAGATATATGGAACGGACAGTTTCTATTTCTACAAGGCTAAGGCCGTGCAGCGCATGCGCATAGTGAAGATAGAGTTCCGCAAAGTGTACAGGCAGGAGGACTTCCGTTTCCTGAAAGTGCTGGAGAATGTGCGCATGAACTGCATGACCGCTGCTGACCTGGACTTGTTGAACACCAGGGTGCGTGTGCCTGGCAGCAAGGATGGTATGGTGATTACACTGGCCTCGCTGAACAAGGTGGCGGACAGCATCAACCAAAAACGGCTGCAGGAACTAGGCAGTGAGGAGTTTACTTACAATGGCGATGTGCAGGGAGTGTTTGAGGAAAAGAGATTTCCTGTGGATAAGGAACTGAAGTTGAAGGTTGGTGCCCAGGTAATGTTTGCCCGTAACGACCAGCAGCGGCGTTGGGTGAACGGTACACTGGGCAGGGTGGTAGCCTTGACACAGGACAATGTGCGGGTGGAGGTGCAGAGTGGGGAGGCTTATGATGTGCCCCTGTGCTCATGGGAGTCGGTAGCCTATGAGTATGACCGCAAGGAGCGCAAACTGGTAAGGAGCGTGACGGGCATATATACGCAGTATCCCTTGAGGTTGGCCTGGGCAATTACTGTACACAAGAGCCAGGGCATGACGTTTGACAAAATGAATCTTGATCTGAGTCGCGGAATCTTTGCCGAGGGGCAACTTTATGTGGCCCTGAGTCGGGTGCGTTCCCTGGATGGGCTGTACTTGTCCCATGCTATTGTGCCCAAATATGCCCAGACGAGCAGGGAAATCATCTCTTATGCCAGCGGCTATAATGACGAGAGGCAGATAGCCAACGAGATAGAGAGTGGCAAGGCCGTTTATGACCTGTTACGTGATGGTGACTATGACGAGGCGGCTCGCAGATACCTCATGCAGGTGGAGGAAAGAACTAAGGCTGGAGACATTAGGGACGCAATGCAGCAGGCCAAGCGCTTCCTGGACATCCTGGTGTGTGATGAGCATTTGTATGGTTGCATAGGAGAGGTTCCCTGTGGGGTGGCGGGGTCTGCACATTGGGCACCGAAGTTTATCGCGGCTCTGCTGTCGTTGTATGCGGAACATTATGACGAGGCATTGAGGCTGGTAGATGAGGTGCTGGCTGTGCATCAGTGTACAGAGGCACTTTATGTGAAGGCGCGCTGCCTGACCAAGATGGGGCGGTATGTCGAAGCCGATGGCACCTATACGCAGATGGATGATGAGGGAATAATGCAGGATGGGAAGACGTTGTATGCCGCCACCGTCTTCAATGAGCAGCATACTGCAGACCCCAGTTTGCCTATAGCCAAGCAACTTGTCCACGTGAGACCCATGTATGACAAGGGTATCCTGCTCATGCGCTCGCTGATGAAGAAGCAGGGCATCGCACTGGAGGCTGAGGATGGCAACTCCCTGGTGGATGCCTTTAACTCCGAGGCAGATGAGGCGGACTTTGCAAAGACGCTTAGGGAGTGCCGTAAACATTCGCCAAAACTGGTGTCGGGGTTGCTCTGTCGGATTAAAGAAGACCCTGTGGAATAACATAAATGTGCTGGCTGATGATAAAAAGGCCAACTCTATTTTGAGAATATATCGCAAGATGGTAGTCACGTCCTATATATAATATATAATGAGAGGTAAAAAAAGTTCGTGTGTTCGTGCAAGAAAGTCCTGTGTGTTCTTGTGTATAGCGCA
>CAVKOT010000016.1:0-23894 GCA_963658045.1 Opitutia bacterium UBA4654 | reverse complement strand
AGCACTGTCACTGTCCTCGTCATGCAGCATGGAACTGGCCTGCTGCTCCTGTGTGGCCAGCGTTCTCTGCGCCTCAGACTCCTCGGTCTGGGTGGACTGGGGCTGCGCCTCCTGGTGTTCTATGTCTTCTGCCATTCCTGTATGTCTTGTGTTATCTCAGTGTGTCTTGTGTTTGCCGTCGTCGTATGCCCGGTTGCACCCGCGCCCTACCGGCTGGCGGCATCGGCCAGTTTCACGGCCACCCTCAGCTTGGCCGACCTGCTGCGCGGGTTCTCGGCCTGTTCCTGCTCTGTGGGCACCTGCGGCTTGCTGCCCAGGGGCTTCATGGGGGCATGGCTCCGGCCAAACATGTCGGTCTCCAGCCGTCCCTCCTCGTTACCGCTGCGCATCACGTTCTTCACCATGCGGTCCTCCAGCGAGTGGTAGGTGAGCACAGAGAGCCTTCCGCCCTCGCCCAGCACATCCACCGCAGCACGGAGCATCTGTCGCAGGGCATCCATCTCGCCGTTGACCTCTATGCGCAAGGCTTGGAACACCCGTGCGAGGTCCTTCTTCTCACGGTCTCTGGGCAGGAGGGGCTGCAGGATCAAGGCGAGTTGTCCCGTGGTCACTATCTCCTCCTGGGCACGCGCCTTGACGATGGCCGAGGCCAGCCGGCGGCTATTCTTGAGTTCACCATAGAGGTAGAGCACTGTGGCCAGCTGCTCCTCGCTATAGTCCCTCAGCACGGTACGCGCCGAGCACTTGGCCTTCTGGTTCATGCGCATGTCGAGGGGTGCGTCCTGCCGGAAACTGAATCCCCTGGCGGCATCATCCAGATGATGGCTGCTCACGCCCAGGTCGGCCAGGATGCCGTCCACCCTGCCTACCCCATAGTAGTGCATCCAGTTCTTCAGAAACCGGAAGTTGCTGCGCACGAAGGTGAAGCGTGGGTCGTCCAGCGCGCCACGCATGGCATCCAGGTCCTGGTCGAAGCCATACAGGTGGCCGTCCGCCCCCAGGCGGCGCAGGATCTCCTTGCTGTGACCGCCCCCACCGAATGTGAGGTCCACATAGGTGCCATCGGGGCGTATGTCCAGCCCATCTACTGTCTGGTGCAGCATCACTGGTATATGGTACGTTTCGCAGTTCATCTGTCAGTCCTTATGTCTTGTCTTTGCGGGGACAGCCGGCAGGCCCTCCCTCAGTCTTGCGGTCTCATCAGTTGTTCCAGGCTGTCGGCCAGAGAGTCGGGCTCGGCCGAGAGGGCCTCGGCGGCCTGCCTGTTCCAGATTTCAATCGTGTCGTCCACCCCTATGAAGCGCACGTCCGACTGGATGCCGGCCTCGTCCAGGTACCTGCGTGGGATGAGCAGGCGGCCATTGCCGTCCAGCGTCATGTCCTCGGCACCGGCCACAAACCGGCGCAGGGCATCGCGTCCCTGCCGGTCGAACATGCCCGTGCGGGCCACGAGAGCATCCACCTGGCGGTTCCACACCTCGGCGGGATAGAGCACCAGGCAGCGCTGGAAAACGTCACGGCGCAGCACAAGCCCTGCCGCGTCCTCGCGCTGCAGGATCTTGCGGAATGCGCTGGGAACGAACACACGTCCCTTGTCATCCACCCTGGCGTCTATGTTGCCCGTAAACCTCATCTCGTGTACTTCTTATTAGCCACCGCGTATTTTTCGGCAAAGTTAGGTAATTCCCCACAATTCCCCACACCTTTTCCCAAATTATTTTTTCACATTCTTTCAACCTTCATTTCGGGGCGGCGGCAAGGAGTCGGCACACTTGTTGTGTTTCTTCGATGAAATGGGACAAAACGGCTATGCCACATCATTTTACCGAGCGGAATAGCATGTTTGTCGGACTTTCATTCTTGCGGTGGGGAGAAAAACCTTAATTTTGCAGTGGAAAGAATGATTTACCCCATGAAGAAAGACATTCATCACACAGGCCTGGCGGCCACCCAAGCCTGGGCGCGTCCGCTGGCCACCCTGCTGCAGCCCCGTCTGCGCAGGCTGCTTCTGCTCGTCTGCTGCCTGCTGCTGTGCATGCCAGGCACCGCATCCCACGGCAAGCGCAAGGAGAGGCGCTCGGTCGTGCTCATCGAGACCACGGCGGGCAACATACGCGTCGCGCTGTCGGACGACACGCCCCTGCACCGCGACAACTTCCTCATGCTGGCTTCCAAGGGCTACTATGACGGCACGCTCTTCCACCGGGTGATCGCAAACTTCATGATACAGGGCGGCGACCCAGACTCGCGAAACGCGGCCCCAGGCAAACTGCTGGGCAATGGCGGGCCAGGCTACACCATCCCCGCCGAGTTTGACCTGCCATACCTCTACCACCACCGGGGTGCTCTGGCGGCCGCCAGGGATGGCGACGAGGTAAACCCCGAACAGGAGAGCAGCGGCAGCCAGTTCTACATCGTGTGGGGGAAAAGGCAGAATGCGGCCGACATACGCAAGGTGCGCGAGATGCTGGAGGAGAAGGGCATCAGCCTGTCATCGCAAATCATCGACGAGTATGAGATGAAGGGCGGGACACCGCACCTGGACGGACAATACACGGTGTTTGGCGAGGTCATCGAGGGAATGGACGTGGTGGAGAAAATCCAGGGCGTGCAGACAGGCAAGAATGACCGACCGCTGGAGGACGTGAAGGTGCTGCACATGACCGTGGAACAACTCAGCGAGCAAGCGAAGAAGAGCCAGGGAAGACAATTTTGAATTATGAATTTTGAATTAAGAATTATGATGCGGGGGTGTTCGGAACATGGTATCTTGAGTTGAGAATTATGATGCGGGGGTGTTCGGGGCATGGTATCTTGAATCGAGAATTATGACGCGGGGGTGTTCGGGGCATGGTATCTTGAGTTGAGCACTTCAATGCTGGGGAATTCAGAGCCAAGGATTTGGAGCAAAGTATGCTAATGGGCCTGGCTCACGGGATGTGCCATTCAGCATGTCCAAAAGTGCCATGCCGCCCCCGGCGTGGGAGGGCGGAAAACGGCACACCGCACCAGGCCTTTTTTCGCATGCCGCTGCACGAGCCCACGCATGCCGCTGCATGCACTATCACATGCCGCTGCGAAGGCTCATGCAGCGGCATGCATGCGCAACCCCTCCTGCACGGGAAGTGCGGGCAAGGTTAGCACCCTCCACAAAGGAGGCTGAAGAGAAGGCATCACCAAAGGGCCAGAAAAGAGCCGCGCAGCTCAATTCATAATTCAAAATTCATAATTCAAAATTAAAATGAACCTTGCTGCTTTCCCATTCGAAGGAAAATGCGTAATTTTGCGCACTCGTTAAGCGATTGAAAGTTAAAAGAATCAGAAAAGCAACACAATATGGCTGAAACAAGGAAAATCCAGCGTGCACTGGTGTCCGTATTCCACAAGGACGGACTGGAGGAAATACTGCGCACTCTCCATGCGCAGGGTGTGGAACTGCTCAGCACAGGCGGTACACAGAAATTCATCGAGGAGCTGGGCATTCCCTGCGCCCGTGTGGAGGACGTAACCACCTATCCCAGCATCCTGGGAGGCAGGGTGAAGACGCTGCACCCCAAGATTTTCGGTGGCATCCTGGGACGCCGCTCACTGGAGAGCGACCAGAAGCAGATGGCACAATATGAGATTCCTGGCATCGACCTCGTGATTGTGGACCTGTACCCCTTTGAGGATACGGTGAAGAGTGGAGCCTCGGACGCGGACATCATCGAGAAGATAGACATAGGCGGCATCAGCCTCATCCGCGCCGCCGCAAAGAACTATGCCGACGTGATCATCGTTCCGTCAAAGGCAGAGTACAAGCCCCTGCTCGACCTGCTGCAGAAGAACGGCGCGCAGAGCGAGGTGGAGGAGCGACGCTGGTTTGCCACACGCGCCTTTGGTGTGAGCAGCCACTATGACACAGCCATCCACGAGTGGTTTGAGAGCAAGTAAACTGTCACGGGCCTGGAGCATGGGCACCGGCAGTCGTACAAACATGACAAGAATAGGACAGATATGAGTTGGTTTTCATTCAGCAAGGAGATGGCCATGGACCTGGGCACCGCCAACACCATCATCATAAGCAACGGCAAGATTGTGGTCGATGAGCCCAGCGTGGTGGCTCTCAACCGCAGGACAGAGCGCATGATAGCCGTGGGCGAGAAGGCCAAGATGATGTATGAGAAGACAAATCCCGACATCGAGGCCATACGGCCACTGGGCGATGGCGTGATAGCCAATATGAGCGCATGCGAGCAGATGATGCGCGGACTCATCAAGATGGTGCACACGGGCGGATACCTCTTCTCGCCCAGCCTGAAGATGGTCATCGGAGTGCCCAGCGGGAGCACACAGGTGGAACTGCACGCCGTGCGTGACTGTGCCGAGCATGCAGGCGCGCGTGAGGTGTATCTGATATATGAGCCCATGGCATCGGCCATCGGCATCGGGCTGGACGTGCTCGCGCCCGAGGGCAACATGATAGTCGATATAGGCGGAGGCAGCACCGAGATTGCGGTCATAAGCCTGGGCGGACTGGTGGTCAACAAGAGCCTGCGCATCGCGGGAGACGAACTGACTGCCGACATACAGGACTACATGAGCCGCCAGCACAACGTGAAGGTGAGCGAGCGCATGGCCGAGCGCATCAAGATACACGTGGGCGCGGCACAGACTGACCTGGGCGACGAGGCTCCCGAGGACTATGTGGTGTATGGGCCCAACAAGATCACGGGCCTGCCCATGGAGGTGCCCGTGTGCTACCAGGAGATAGCGCACTGCCTGGAGAAGACGCTGGCCAAGATAGAGACTGCCGTACTGTCGGCACTGGAGGAGACTCCGCCAGAGTTGTATGCCGACATCGTGAAGAACGGCATCTGGCTGAGCGGTGGAGGAGCACTCCTGCGCGGGCTCGGCAAGAGGCTGGCCGACAAGATCAACATCGAGTTCCACGTGGCCGAGGACCCGCTGCACAGCGTGGCCAAGGGCACAGGCATCGCACTGAAGAACATTCAGAACTTCTCCTTCTTGATGTAATCCTACCGCATTGGGAGAACTCGCCAACAGAATACTCAAGCACATCCACTGGGGTGTCTTCCTCGTACTGGAAGCCCTCAGTGGATTACTGCTTTTCCGTTTCAACACATACCAGGGCAGCGTGTGGTTCACTCAAGCCAACACCGCAGCGGCCATGGTGATGGAATGGGAGGAGCAGATATTGTCATACATACACCTGGCCCGGCAAAACCAGTACCTGACCAGGGAGAATGTGGTGCTGCAGTACAACATGAGCATCATGAGGCGTGAACTGGACAGCCTGCGTCATGAGCCCTCGCACACCGAGCTGGAAGAGGCCATGCTGACCAGCGGCATGCGTCTGACACCCGCCCGCGTGGTGGCCAACAGCGTCAACCGAAAGGATAACTACTTGACCATCAACGTCGGGCGAAGGAACGGCATAAAACCAGAGATGGGAGTCGTGAGCGGCACGGGAGTGGTGGGCATCGTGAGCCGAGTGACCGAGCACTACGCCCTGGTCATGTCTGTACTCAACAGCCAGTCGAACATCAGTTGCCGGCTGAGGGGCTCGGAATACTTCGGCTACCTCAAATGGGACGGGGGCAACCCGCTGCATGCCTACATGGATGATGTGCCCAGGCATGCCCAGATACGCAAGGGGGACATCGTGGAGACCAGCGGATTCAGCAACGTGTTCCCTCCCGGCCTGTTCGTGGGACGCGTGGCACAGGTTCACAACAGCCCTGACGGCATGGCCTACCGGCTGGAGGTGCAGATGAGCACAGACCTGTCCTGCATCAGGGACGTGTGTGTGGTCGAGTATGAGAGCCGCGCCGAACTGGACTCGCTGGAGGTACACCAATAAAGCAAGTTGCACGCGAGATGATACTGACACAACTGAGACGACTGGCACAGGCCATATTGCTCCTGGCCCTGCAGGTGCTCGTGCTCAACCACATGAGTTTCTGGGGGATGGGCACACCCATGATAGGGGTGCTCCTGCTGGCCTACATGCCCATGAACACGTCACGCACGGCAGCCATGTTGTGGGGCTTTGCCCTGGGACTGGCCACGGATGTGTTCTCCAACACACCCGGCATGGGGAGCGCGGCCATGACACTGGCTGCCATGCTGCAGCCCACCCTGCTGGACATGCAGGCCCCCAAGGATGCTGCCGATGACCTGGTGCCCACCTACCACTCGATGGGCACATGGAACCACGTGAGGTACCTCTTCACACTCTTCCTCGTGCATCACACCACCTACTTCCTGCTGGAGAGTTTCTCACTCTCACACCTCAGCCTGGCCGGCCTGCACCTATTGGCAAGCCTGGCCACCTCGCTCCTCCTGGCCTTCGCCCTGGAAGCCATCAGGAACCCACGCCACTAACCCGCCACGCTCACTCCCATGAAGGCAAACTACGAACTGGAAAAGCGTAAGTATGTAATCGGTGCCATCGCCGTGGGCATCGTGGTGGTCTATCTGGTGCGCCTCTTTGCCCTCCAGATGCTCAGCGATGACTTCAAGCGCAACGCCGACTCCAACGCCTTCCTGCGCCGCATCCAGTACCCCGCCCGAGGGGTCATCACCGACCGCAATGGCAAACTCCTGGTCTATAACCAGCCTGCCTATGACCTCATGGTGACGATGGTCGAACAGCAGGGAGTCGATACGCTTGACCTGTGCCAGAGCCTGGGCATCACCCGCGACTGGTACGAGCGGCGCATGGAGGAGATTAAAGACCCGCGACGCAATCCTGGCTACAGCCGCTACACACAGCAACTTTTCATGAGCCAATTGTCGGCCGAGGAGTGCAGCCGCTTCCAGGAGAAGATATTCCGATTTCCTGGTTTCTATATCCAGAAACGCAGCATACGGCAGTACCGCTACCCCTACGCCGCCCAGATACTGGGTGATGTGGGCGAGGTGAGTCCTGCTGAACTGGAGGCCGATGACTACTACCGCCGTGGAGACTACTCGGGCAAACAGGGTGTGGAACGCTCCTACGAGCGGCAACTGCGCGGCGAGAAAGGCACCGAGATACTGCTTCGCGACGCACGTGGACGTATCAAGGGGCACTACATGAATGGGCAGTTTGACAACGCGCCCGTGCCTGGCAAGAACCTCACACTGAGCCTGGACGTGGACCTGCAAGCCCTGGGCGAGCGGCTCATGACGGGCAAGAAGGGGAGCATAGTGGCCATTGACCCGGCCACGGGAGGCGTGCTGTGCATGGTGTCGAGCCCCACTTACGACCCCCGCATACTGGTGGGACGGCAGCGTGGCAGAAGCCACGCCATGCTGAGCCAGGACACCAGGCACCCCCTGCTCAACCGTGCCATCATGGGACAGTACCCGCCAGGATCGACCTTCAAGACGAGCCAGGCACTCACCTTCCTGCAGGAGGGTGTCATCACGCCATCCACCTCGTTCCCCTGTAGCCACGGATTCCACTACGGGCGGCTCAAGGTGGGCTGCCACGGGCATGCCTCTCCCCTGTCGCTCGTGCCAGCCATCGCCACGTCGTGCAACGGCTACTTCTGCTGGGGACTATATTATATGTTCGGCAACAGAAAGAAGTACAGAAGCGTGCAGGATGCCATGACACGCTGGAAGGACTATATGGTGTCGATGGGATTTGGCTACAAGTTGGGCATAGACCTGCCTGGCGAGAAGCGGGGCATGATACCCAACGCGCAATTCTATGACAAGGCGTACAGGAAAAGTTGGAATGGACTGACCATCATCAGTATATCCATCGGGCAGGGAGAGGTCAACCTGACCCCGCTGCAGATAGCCAACCTGGGAGCCACCATAGCCAACCGTGGTTTCTACTACATCCCGCACATCGTGCAGAAGATACAGGGCGAACCGCTTGACACGCTCTACACGCGCCGCCACTACACCATGGTGGAACGGCAGTACTATGAGACTGTGGTGGAGGGCATGCGCCGCTCCGTGCTGGGGGGCACGTGCCGCACGGCCAACAATCCATGGTATGAGGTGTGTGGCAAGACGGGCACGGCACAGAACCCACATGGGCAGGACCACAGCGTCTTCATGGGCTTCGCACCCCGGCAGAACCCCAAGATAGCCATCTGCGTCTATGTGGAGAATGGCGGATGGGGAGCCACCTATGGCGTGCCCATCGGCGCGCTCATGATGGAGCAGTACATCAACGGACACCTCTCACCCGAGAGTGAGCGCAAGGCCGAGGTGTTCCAGAACAAGCACCTTTACAATCCAACAGACTATGCCTCTGACTCCAATTGACAGCAACAACCGCTCTCCCAGGCTCATCAAGTCCATCGACTGGGTCACGATATGCCTCTACCTGGCACTGCTCGCGCTGGGGTGGATGAGTGTGTGCGGCGCCAGTTATGACTTCGAACAGGGCTACAACTTCCTGGACTTCTCCACACGCAGTGGCATGCAGATAGTGTGGATAGGCACCTCGCTGCTGCTGGGATGCGTCATCCTGATGACAGACGACCGACTGATAGAGTCCCTCTCCTACTTCCTCTACCTCTTCATGCTCGCCTTGCTGCTCGTCACGCCCTTCGTCGCGCACGACATCAAGGGGTCCCTCTCGTGGATCAAGATAGGCCCCTTCAGCCTCCAGCCCGCCGAGTTTGCCAAGTTCGCCACCGCCCTGTGCGTGGCCAAGGTGATGAACTCCTACGGCTTCGACATGTCACGCTGGCGCGACTTCCTGCTGTGCGTGGCCATCATCGTGGTGCCCATGGGGCTGATTGTCATGCAGAAGGAGACGGGAAGCGCACTGGTCTATGCCAGTTTCTTCCTGATGCTCTACCGCGAGGGGATGCCTGGTGGAATACTCTTCGCTGCAGTCTCTGCCATAATCTACTTCGTGGTGGGAGTGCGCTTTGCCGACGACACCCTCTGGGATGGCGCGCCCGCCTCACTGGGCACCGCACTCGTGCTTGCACTCGTGCACCTGTTCACCGTGCTGCTTGTCAGGGCCTACACGCCCGACCACAAGGTGGCAGGACGCATCCTGGGCTACGGACTGACAGCCGAGGCGATGGCCCTGCTATTCTGCCGCTATGTCATCCCCTTCGACATCACCTGGGTCCAGCTGGCCGTGTGCGTGTCCATGATACTGTACCTCATGTGGCTGGCCATGCGCGACCAGATAATGCGCTATCTGTACATAGCCCTCTTCGCAATAGGCAGCCTGGGCTTCTTCTACTCGGCCAACTATGTGCTCAATGATGTGATGCAGCCTCATCAACAGACCCGCATCCGCGTCCTGCTGGGACTGGAGGACGACCCGCGCGGCGCAGGTTACAATGTGATACAAGCCAAGATAGCCATCGGCTCGGGCGGACTGCAGGGCAAGGGGTTCCTTAACGGCACGCAGACAAAGCTTCGCTATGTGCCCGAGCAGGACACTGACTTCATCTTCTGTACGGTGGGCGAGGAGGAGGGCTTCCTGGGTTGCGCCGTCGTGCTGTGCCTGTTCCTGGCACTCATACTGCGCCTCATCTACCTGGCCGAGCGGCAACCCTATACCTTCGGACGCGTCTATGGCTATTGTGTGCTCAGTGTCTTTCTGTTCCATGTCTTCATCAACGTGGGCATGGTACTGGGTCTCACCCCAGTCATAGGCATCCCCCTGCCCTTCTTCAGTTACGGAGGCTCCTCACTGTGGGGCTTCACCATCCTGCTGTTTGTCATGCTCCGTATCGATGCTGGCCGCACACGCATGCAGCGGTAATAGCGCCCCAGGAAGGTGAAGGAGCACCTCTGCGCTGCGAGGCAACGTCATGCCTGGCAGTCAGGAAGCCTCTCCCCCGTACCACGATATGCCCGGAGCATGCTCTTCACCCACTGCCAATAGCCCATATCGAAGATCCGTTTGAGCAGGGAATGTAACTCATCTATCATGTCAAGCAGGCATCCAGACGTGACATCGGTTACCGATTTGCAGGCAAGGAAAGCGCGCAGCCTCTCCACAAGTGCCCTGGTGCTCTGCGCCTCCTTGGGCATATAAGTGTCACTGTAACGCAGCAGGGTCTGAAGGTCAGCCTTGTGCAGGAAGTTCCAGAAGTCATTTGCCAGCCTTGCATGCACATCCTGCTTGAAACGGAAACCCGTTTCTTCCGCGCGACGGATGCCGAGCTGGCTGTAAATGGTCAACACAGCATCCTTGAAGTCAGCCATTTCCCGAAGTTTGTCGTTGCCGTAGAACAAGGCCCAGTACATGCCCCACACGCCTTCCTTATCCTCAGCACATTGCCACAGATATCGGAAGACCTGCCTGTCCAACGAGAGCATACGACTGGCCAGAGTGTCACCGTAACGCTTATGCAGGCTTATGGGCTCGGTACAGTCAGGATAGAGGTGACCATCATACATCACCCCGCCTCCCTCGTAACCGTGTTCTTCGTCAATCTCGCTGAGCAATTGACAGTCAGCCTGGAACTGGGCGTATTCAAGGAGCAAGTCCCTGTGGTCCTGCGTAAAGGGTGACTCGACATCCTGCTCCACCTCCTCATCGGTCGGAAACGTAAAGCCCACCACCCTTCTGACACAGAATGGGAGCAGGAAATGTGGCAGTCTGCAGTCCTGGAGATACTTCTCTGCCCAGCCTGCAAAATCCTGCATGTCCATAACCGACATCGCGCTCCACGCGACGGGCGGCTCGGCTTCTTCGGCCATGAGCCGCTCTGTGGCCACCCACACACTGTCCAGGATGGGGTCTGGCACCAGTTCACATGCATCCGAAAGGTTCACCTCACCCTGGCCCGCACCGCTCTGCCTGGCCATCCGCACACGCTCCTCCAGCATGGGATGTGTGCCCCAGCCGTTCACTACAGACACTTTGGAAGGAAACCTGGAGTCATCACCTACAGCAGCCGAGAGCACATCCACACAGGACACGCGCAGGTCTTCGTCCTCGGAAAGCAGCCTGTAGAACAGGTTGCAGCCAGCCCGGAATGTGGGCAGATACCTACCCTCGTCCACCAGACTCTTCACAGCCGACACATACGAGTTATATCTTTCCGACAGCATATCAGACTTGTACAGAGCCGAGACCGCAGCCCGCGTCCCCACTATGCGGCATGAATTCATGTCGGCCTCCTGCTCCTGCAAGCGCGCCAGGCGGTCGCTCCACCTCTGTACACGTCTATGGAGAGTAAACAGAGTGCTTGACGAGGAAACGAGGTAGCCTCCCCAGGCATAGTATAACCTACGCCGCAGGCCTCTGAGACCAGAATAGAAGAAACTCTGCTCCACCTTGATCTTCCCCACCATCTCGACCACATCACACCATACTTGCTGGAGCCAGTATGCCACAATCTGGGTCCTGCGCGCCCGCTGCGCCATGTGCCCAAACTCATGAGCCAGGACAGCCTTCACCTCGTCCTCGTTCATGCCCACCAACAACCCTGTCCCGAGGACAAGGCTCATGCGCACCGGGCGGAACAGGGACAGGATTCCTGTGGCATCGTACGAGAGACTGGCACCGACATCATTTGACAGATAAACATGACACGGCATCTTGCATCCCGTGTCCCTGGCGACCGACTCCATGAGGGCAAACAGCCTGGGGCAGTCCTGCGGTGTCACCTCCCTCCTGCCCTTGTCTGCCTCCAACTTGGCAAGCAGAAGGGTTCGTATCAGATACCATGACACCTGGAACATAGTTGCGGAGACGAACAACATGAGCGGTATGAAGAAAAACATATATGTACATGCAGCCATATCGCCATCCCGGAGACGCATTGGGAAGAGCAGGGCTGCTGTAAGGCAAGCCACAGCAATTGCAAAAAAGAACAAGATCATAAAGGCGTAACATGCCAGCGTCAGGGATATCCAGCCGCGCATGGAGCGTTCCGCGCTCCTTATCTGCCTGTTCAATGTATCTCTGTTATCCATAGGTTACTGGTTCGTTAGTAAGTTCTATAGTGTTCCCGACCTGCAGGCCCTGGCATCAAGGGCAGGTGACCTGCAGGCCGATGTCGGTGAGCGAGGGGATA
Organism: Opitutia bacterium UBA4654; assembly: GCA_963658045.1. Lineage (GTDB taxonomy): Bacteria > Bacteroidota > Bacteroidia > Bacteroidales > Bacteroidaceae > Physcousia. Next base: position 11,889 of record CAVKOT010000016.1, on the reverse strand, counting down.
ATCTCCTGCGACATCAGATGATGCAGACGCACTTCCCGGCATGAGCCAAGGGAGTCGGAGGCAAGAGGGACGGCAGCGGAAGTGTATTCCAGGAGTCCCTGTCCGTGTCCCGAGAGGTTGCCCTGGGAGTCAGTCATGCTGATGTGCAACGTGTCACTATGCAGCACGCGCTGCGTGGAGTCACGCTGCTCCAGGGCAAGCCAGAGGTCGGTATAGGGAAAGGAGCGGGTGGCGCGCAACTCGACAGCCAACCGCATCTGCCCCCCCGGCATGCTGTCGGGCAGATGGAAGAGCATAGTGTCCTGCCTGGCCCACCCCTCCTGGGGGAGAGGCTGGTAATGATGATAGCGCGTGTGACCTACACAGGCCGACAGCAGGACTGCCATCACCAGGCATGCGACACAGCCAGGCCTGCTCATGCCTCGCTGGCGGGTTTGGTGTCCTTGGGCGTTGGCTTGGCATCCTTGGGGGCATTGGGGCTGCCCTGCGGACGCGGTCCACGCTGGCGGTTGGGGCGGTTAGGACGGCGGCGAGGCTGCTCTCCCCCACCCTTTCCTTCCTGTCCCTTGGCCGGGGCGTTCTCGTTGTCCCCCTGCTGGCGACGGGGCTCGCGCTGGCGGTCAGCCTTCTGCTTCTTGGGCGCATCCTGTCCGGCTGTGGGCTCAGTCCCCTCCTTGCGTGGCTTGGCATTGCCCCCATTGCCCTTTTTCTTCTTCTTTTTCTTTTTGTCGAAGCGGTTGAGGTCTTCCTGTGTGGCCAGGTCCACGGCACGCTCAGGCTGCTTGCGTCCACCCTCCTCCAGTGCGTCGGGCTTCTCGCCGCGCTTGTTCATCTCGATGATGTCTGCCGCGCGCTGTGCGGTGATAGTCACCAGGTTGGCAGGCATACGCTTGTCGGTGGAGTAGGTGACCATGCCAGCCAGGATGTCACACTTGAAGAAATAGTAGTCCCCATCCATGCTCTGCAACTGCACATCGCGTGGGGGAAGCTTGCGGTAGGCCTCCACATACTGGTCCACCTCATAGTTCATGCAGCACTTGAGCTTGGCGCACTGCCCCGCAAGCTTCTGTGGGTTGCGGCTCAAGTCCTGGAAGCGTGCGCTGCCCGTGCCCACGCTCACGAAGTTCTTCATCCATGTGGCACAGCAGAGTTCACGCCCGCAGGGTCCGAATCCGCCTATGCGTCCCGCCTCCTGCCGCGCTCCTATCTGCTTCATCTCTATCCTCACATGGAAAGCCTCGGCCAAGACCTTGATGAGTTGGCGGAAATCCACGCGGCCGTCAGCGATGTAATAGAAGATGGCCTTGTTGCCATCCCCCTGGTACTCCACGTCCCCTATCTTCATCTCAAGGCCGAGTTCCTTGGCTATCTGCCGGCTGCGTATCATGGTTCCATGCTCCAAAGCCTTCGCCTCCTCATACTTCTCCATATCCACCGGCCTGGCCTTGCGGTAGATGCGGCGTATCTCCTCGTTGCTCTTGAGGTTGGCCCTCTTCATCTGCAGCGGCACCAGTTTGCCAGTGAGAGTGACTGTGCCTATGTCATGACCTGGGTTTGACTCCACAGCCACCACGTCGCCCTTCTCTAGCGGCAGGTTGTTGATGTTGTGGTAGTAGCCCTTGCGGGTGTTCTTGAACTGCACCTCCACCAGGTCAGTCGTCTCGTCATTGCCAGGGATGTCGGCCAGGTAGTCATATACATTGAGCTGTGCATAGTGTCCTATGTGGCAGCCCTTCTTGCAGAGTCCGTTTCCGGCACATCCGTTCTTATATTTGCATTCCATATATATTATTGTCTGATAAGGATAATCATCCTGAGGGCGAAGTCGAAGAACACCATGCGGGCATTTACGTTCTGCTCTATGTCCCGCTGCGCTTGCGACATCTCGTCCATGATGCCTATCACGTTACGCTCGTTGATAAAGGGTGCGAAGCGCGCGCTGAAGTCCCGCTCCTCACGTGTCTCATAGGTGAGTGCGGGATTGTGGAAGTTGTAGATAAAGTTCTCACGCAGCAGGTGCTGGAAGTGGGCCAGCATGCGCTTCTGGCGCTCGCGTCCCAACTCGCTCGCCGCCTGTGCCCACAGGCGCAGGTCCTTGACCTTGCGTCCATAGCAGAGGCGCATCAAGTTGACGAAGTAAGTGTTGAACTCGCGGTCCTCGCCCCTGGCATGCACATGCTTGAGAGCCTCGGTATAGTTGCCCTGGGCCACATGCGCCACCTCGCGGGCCTGCTCTGGAGCCACTCCCTCGCGCTGCATCAGTGCTTCAGCGATGTCCTCCTCGGCCAGGGGCGGGAGCGAGATGCGCTGCACACGGCTCTGTATGGTGCCCAGCACGAGGTCGGGCTGCAGGCTCACCAGTATGAAGTGGGTGTGTTCGGGAGGCTCCTCAATGAGTTTCAGCAACTTGTTGGCAGGTGCGGCATCCATGCGCTCGGGCAGCCATTGCAGCACGACCCTGCGCCCGCCCTGGCTGGGCTTGAGCGCAAGGCATTCCTGCAGGCGGTCGCTCTCCTGCACATAGTGTGTCATCTGCTGGTTGTCTGCCTTGAGGTCAGCAAGCCACATCTCGGTGTCGAAGTAGATGCTCTCGCGCAGTTGCTCACGCCACTGGGGCAGATAGTCGGCCGAGGTGGGCTTGTCGGTGCTCTTGGCCTTGCACACGGGGAAGGAGAAGTGCAGGTCGGGGTGCGCCCAGTCGGCCGTCATGCGACAGCCGGCACACGTCTGGCACGGGCCGTCCTCGCCAGGATGCTCACACAGCAGGTGCCTGGCCAGGGCAAGTGCCAGGGGCATGCCCCCCGCGCCCTCGCGGCCACTGATCATGAGCGCATGGGGCACACGTCCCTCATGCACCATCGTCAGCACATGCTGCTTGGCCTCCTGCTGGCCTATGACATCCGAATAGGTTACGGCACTCATCCTCGTGACACGTTATGCTGTGGGGATGTCCCCCGCTTAGTATATCTGTTTGGCTATCTGGGCTATGCTGCTCACCGCGCTCACTGTGTAGAAGTGCAGGCTGGGCACGCCGTGCTGCATGAGCTGGCGGCATTGCTGCACGCCCCACTCGATGCCCACCTGCCTCACCTCCTCGTCACTGTGGCACTTGACAGCCTCGCGGTAGAGGGCCTCGGGCAGGTCACAGTGGAAAGTCTTGGGCACCATGGTGAGCTGGCTGAGCTTGGCCAGGGGCTTGATGCCCGGGATGATGGGGATGGTGATGCCTGCCTCGCGGGCCCGCTCGACGAAGCGGAAGTACTTGTCGTTGTCATAGAACAACTGGGTCACGGCATACTCCGCGCCCATGTCAGCCTTCAACTTCAGGGCATCGAGGTCGGCTTCCATGTTGGCCGCTTCCTCATGCTTCTCGGGGTAGCAGGCCACCCCGTAATGGAAGGGCTCGCCCTTGCACTTCATCTCCGTGCCATCCCAGAAGTGTCCGCTGTTGAACAGGTTGACCTGCTCGATGAGCTCAGTGGCATGGGCTGGTCCGTCACCCGTGGGCCTGAAGGTGCTCTCCTCCTTGGCCTTGTCGCCACGGAGCACCAGCAGGTCACCTATTCCGAGGAACTGCAGGTCGATGAGCATGTACTCAAGGTCCTCCCTGCAGTTGCCACTGCACACGACATGGGGCACCACGGGCAACCCGTAGCGGTGCTGTATGGCGGCGGCTATGGCTATGGTGCCAGGCCGCCTGCGCACGCGCTGGCGCTGCACCAGCCCGTCCTCCAGGTCGTGATAGACATACTCGCTGCGGTGGCTCGTGATATTGATGTACAGGGGGTCAAACTCCCTCAGCTGCTCTATGGTGCGGAACAGGTTGCCAGTCCCATTGCCCTTCAGGGGCGGCAACACCTCAAAGGAGAAGGCCGTGCCCTGATGGCTGTTTATCATCTCTGTTATGCTCATTTGATAGAATTCTGCATATGGGGAAAAGGCTCTCTGCGACCGCTACACCCCTATTTGGGTGTAAAATTACACATATTCCCGTTATTCTGCAAGCATTAAATTCTGAAAAGGCTTATCTTTGCGGACAGGCACGCCCACGGGGAACACCAGAGGCTAAGCCTGAAGAAGGAAAAAAGACAACAGAACACATGAAGGAATACAAGGAACTGAGAATAGCCGTGGCAGGCACAGGCTACGTGGGGCTGTCCATAGCGACACTGCTCAGCCAGCACCATGAGGTGACAGCCGTGGACGTGGTGAGCGAGAAGGTGGAGGAAATCAACAGGCGGGTGTCACCCATCAGGGACGAGTACATCGAGCGGTACTTTGCCACCAAGCAGCTGAACCTGACAGCCACCACTGACGGGCGCGGGGCCTATGCCAAGGTGGACATCGTGGTCATCGCCGTGCCCACGAACTATGACTCAGAGCGCAACTTCTTTGACACGCACCACATCGAGGACGTGATAGACCTCGTCCTGGAGGTCAACCCTGACGCCATCATGGTGGTCAAGAGCACCATACCCGTGGGCTACTGCCGCAGTCTGTATGTCAGGTATGCGGCGCGCTACGCCAGCGACGAGCGGTTGCGGGGCAAGCACTTCCGTCTGCTCTTCTCGCCAGAGTTCCTGCGCGAGAGCAAGGCTCTGTATGACAACCTCTACCCCAGCCGCATCATCGTGGGTTACCCCAAGCCTGTCACAGCCTGCGACAGTGCCCAGGAGGAGGAGAACAGGGCCATACGCGCCATCGCCGACCCCGATGCCGAGAGTCACGCGCACCTCTTCGCACGCCTGCTGCAGGAGGGTGCCGAGAAGCAGGAGATAGAGACCCTCTACATGGGGCTCAAGGAGGCCGAGGCGGTGAAACTCTTTGCCAACACTTACCTGGCCCTGCGCGTGAGTTACTTCAACGAACTGGACACGTATGCCGAGATGAAGGGGCTGGACTCGCAGGCCATCATCCGTGGCGTGGGACTCGACCCGCGCATTGGCCTGCACTACAACAACCCGTCCTTCGGCTACGGCGGCTACTGCCTGCCGAAGGACACCAAGCAGCTCCTGGCAAACTATGAGAATGTGCCGCAGAACATGATGACAGCCATCGTGGAGAGCAACCGTACACGCAAGGACTATATCGCCGACGCGGTGCTGCGGAAGGCTGGCTGGTATGCCTACAGCCAGCAGAACCAGTATGGCAACGGGCAGGCCGAGCAGAGGATGCCCACCATCGGGGTCTATCGCCTGACGATGAAGACGGGCAGTGACAACTTCCGCCAGTCGGCAATACAGGGTATCATGAAGCGCATCAAGGCGAAGGGGGCCCAGGTCATCATCTATGAGCCCACGCTGCAGGACGGCTCCACCTTCTTTGGCAGCCTGGTGGTCAATGACCTGGAGCAGTTCAAGCAGAGGTCAGAGGCCATCATCGCCAACCGATATGACAGGGTGCTGGATGACGTGAAGGCGAAGGTCTATACACGAGACATATTCCAGAGGGACTGAAGCAAAGCCCCCTCCCAACCTCCCCCAAGGGGGAGGGGCATATTAGGGCATGCCGATGCGATGGCTGATGCATGCCGGTGCGTGGGGCGACGCATGCCCCTGCGATGGCTAACGCATGCCCCTGCATAAACAAACGGAGCGCGCTGCGAAAAATGACGCAGCGCGCTCCGTTTTATGTTGCATGATGAAGGGCCCATGCGGCCACCACCCCGATGTCCCGCCTTTATGCTAATTCACAGGAAGGAAAGAGCCTTGCCCAACGGTGTCCCCTCCCCCTTGGTGGAGGTTGGGAGGGGGCCCTACTTCCACTCAGGCACCCCAGAGCCACTCTCATACACACCCACCAGGTGGATGCGGAAGAGCAGGGTGCTATAGGCCGGTATGGCCGAGGAAGCCTCCGAGCCATAGGCGAGCTCACAGGGGATATACACCATCCAGTCATCGCCCTTGACCATATACTGGAGTGCTGTGGCAAACCCCTCGGTGAAGGACTTCACGGCACCCACCTGCGGTGAGGCTGTGGCGGGATTGTAATCCCCGTAGTACGTCTGGGTGAAGACGGACATGCGCGTCTCCTTAGTGCCATCCTCCCGCTCATACTCGGCAGGCATGAGCCAGCCACGGAAACTGAGGTGTATCGAGTCGGTCGAGGCTGGCGACACCTGTCCGTCGCCCCTGGAGAGGATGCGGCAGCAGATGCTGTCGGTGAGCGGGCCACGCTTCTCGGCACTGCGCTGCAGCGTCTTGTACATGCGCCACTGGCAATGCTGCTCCCACTCGTCGCCATACCTGGCCTTGGCCTCGCTGATGGCAGAGCGGGCAGAGTCGGCCACCGAGATGAACCAGGCGGTGTTGCGCGCCTGCCAGTTGGTGTAGGGGTTCCACTCCTCGGTGGTCTCCTTGCAGGAGGTCAGCAGGCATGCTGCCCCCACGAGGACGGTCATGCAGAGGGCAAGGGCCCTCAGGCGGCGGTGTGTGTGTGCCATGTCCTGTGGTCTTTATATCTGCTTCTTGAGCAATGACTCGATGCTCACCTTCTCCTCCACGATGTTCTTCAGGTCGGCGATGGCCACTCGTGTCTGCTCCATGGTGTCGCGGTCACGCAGGGTGACAGTGTTGTCCTCCAGTGTCTGCTGGTCCACGGTCACGCAGTAAGGGCAGCCGATGGCATCCATGCGGCGGTAACGCTTGCCTATCTGGTCCTTCTCCTCATACTTGCAGTTGAAGTAGAAGCGCAGGTCGCGGAATATCTCGTGTGCCTTCTCGGGCAGTCCGTCCTTCTTGGTCAGGGGGAAGATGGCGAGCTTGACAGGTGCCAGGGCGGCAGGCAGGTGCAGCACGGTGCGGGTCTGTCCGTCGGGCAACTGCTCCTCCTCATAGGAGTGGCACATCACCGAGAGGAACATGCGATCGACGCCGATTGAGGTCTCGATGACATAGGGGGTGTAGCTCTCGTTGGTCTCGGGGTCGAAGTACTCTATCTTCTTGCCGCTGTACTTGGCATGGCTGCTCAAGTCGAAGTTGGTGCGGGAGTGTATTCCCTCCACCTCCTTGAAGCCAAAGGGCATGTGGAACTCGATATCGGTGGCTGCGTTGGCATAGTGTGCCAGTTTCTCGTGGTCGTGATAGCGGTAGTTCTCCGCGCCGAAGCCCAGGGCCTGGTGCCAGTTCATGCGCACCTTCTTCCAGGTCTTGAACCACTCAAGCTCGGTGCCGGGCTTCACGAAGAACTGCATCTCCATCTGTTCAAACTCCCTCATGCGGAAGATGAACTGGCGGGCCACAATCTCGTTACGGAAAGCCTTGCCTATCTGGGCGATGCCGAAGGGGAGTTTCATGCGGCCTGTCTTCTGCACGTTCAGATAGTTGACAAAGATGCCCTGTGCCGTCTCGGGACGCAGGTATATCTTGCTTGCGCCGTCGGCTGTGGAGCCCACCTCGGTGCTGAACATGAGGTTGAACTGACGCACCTCAGTCCAGTTGCGCGTGCCGCTGATGGGGCACACGATGCCCTCGTCCAGGATTATCTGGCGCAACTCGGCCAGGTCATTGGCGTTCATGGCCTTGGAGTAACGCTCGTGCAGTGCGTCACGCTTCTGCTGGTGCTCCAGCACGCGGGGGTTGGTAGAGCGGAACTGAGCCTCGTCAAAGGCGTCGCCAAAACGCTTGCGGGCCTTCTCCACCTCTTTCTCTATCTTCTCGTCATACTTGGCTATCTGGTCCTCGATGAGCACGTCGGCGCGATAGCGCTTCTTCGAGTCGCGGTTGTCTATCAGGGGGTCATTGAATGCATCCACGTGTCCACTGGCCTTCCAGGTGGTGGGATGCATGAAGATGGCTGCGTCCAGGCCCACGATGTTCTCGTGCAACTGCACCATGCTCTTCCACCAGTACTGCTTGATGTTGTTCTTCAGCTCCACACCGTTCTGACCGTAGTCATACACGGCGCCCAGCCCATCATAAATCTCACTGCTGGGGAACACGAACCCATACTCCTTGCAGTGGGACACTATCTTCTTGAATACATCCTCTTGCTGTGCCATATTTCTTATGTGTATATTATTGTATGTTGATGTCTTGGATGCAAAGGTACGGCTTTTCTGACAATGGAGGGGCACGACAGCACGCCGAAAATCACTACCTTTGCAGAGAAAACAAGGGAACATCAACAAACGAAAGGAACAAACTTATGGTAAAGCACATTATTCTGTGGAAATTGCGCGAGGATCTGGGCGCAGAGGAGAAGGAGAGCGTGAAGGCTGGCATCAAGGCCGGACTGGAGGGACTGCAGGGCGTGGTGCCTGGACTGCTGAGCGTGCATGTGCAGACGGAGGGCGTGCTTCCGTCATCCACTGCCGACGTGATGCTGGACTGCACCCTGGAGTCGGCCGAGGCCTTGAAGGGCTATGCCAAGCATCCTGCACACCAGGAGGTGGCCAACACCAGGGTGCGCCCCTACACAGCCGTGCGCACATGCCTCGACTTTGAGGTGTAAGGGCTGCGGCCCACTGCCCCTCAAGGCACAGAGCGGCGGCATCCCCACCCCGGGGCATGCCGCCGCTCTGCATCTTGAGGCAGCCTCCCCTAACTGTCACTTCCCCTTCTTGCGCATGATGCTGTAGCGTGCCGTATCATCTGCCACGCTAAAGTCCATCTTCACCTTGTGCGACAGCACGAGTTTTCTTAGGGCAAGGCAACCATAGAACATGTCGGCCAAGAAGGTGTTCTTCACCGAAGAGGCATAGAGGAGATAACGGTTTCCCTCACGCTCCAGGCGGTGGCCACGGAATGTGGTGATACCATACTTGTCCTTCATGTCCCGCCACTGATCATCCGTGATGCCTGTGGCAAATCGGAAATCGCCCTCTGGAGCAAACAGTCCGTTGCGCTGCGAGGACTCGTCTGGCCCTGCAGCCTCATCCTCCCTGTGGGCATCCAGGACAGGGCCAGAGCTCCCGACGACATATCGCGGCCTGTATTTAACCACGATCAACGAACTTCTCTCGCCACCCCAGAGTTCCGATGATGCTTGTCCGGTCTGCTTGTATCGGTCAGGCACAGCCGTACCCGCGAGCATGCAATCTGCTGCGTCAAGCACCATAAAAGGCGAGTCATCCCTCACAAACGCGGCCTGCTGCAGGTCGAGCACCGCCAGGCGGCCAGGCTTTTCCCCGTCGGCCCAGCCTGCCATGCGCCTCAGCACCTTGATGTCAGCCGAGTTCAGTTTGCCCTTGATGGTCAGTGCTGTGCAGGTATCCTGCTGTTCCTGGCTGAGCACAGAGGCAAGCGTGCCTGCCTTCCCCACCGTCACTGTCGTAACGGCAAAGGCACTTACCGTGGCAAATATTATCATGGCAAGTGCCTGCATACGCTTATATTCACCCTTCATAACAACAAGAATTAGGTGTCAAATGGCCAGAGCCTACGCTCCAGAAGGCTTGAGCAACGCACAACTTCAAGAGCCGAAAAGGCCGTTAGTCCCCTGCAAATATACCGACTTCACAAACATGCGGCAAGCATTTCCTCCAGTTTCCTCATGCGCTTCATACATTTCGAACAATAAAAAGCACATATCGCACATTCCTTCAGAAAGATATATCCTGCAAGTGCAAACGGATGAGCATGTGCCTGGCATGGGTCAGAAAGGACTGGCGAACCTGAATGCACGCTGCCTTACATGCCTTACAGCCAGCCGTTCTCACGATACCACTTGACAGCCATCGGCACGCCCCGCTCCAGCGGCCACTGCGGCTCATAGCCGAAGTCGCGCCTTGCGGGATCGATGTCACACTGCCAGTTACGCTGGCTCAGGATGTGATACTTGTCCATGTTGAGGGCATTCATGCGGCCTGTGACCTTGCTCAGCGTGCCGCTCAGGGCGCACACGATGCGCAGGAACCACAGGGGCGCCTTGATGTGCAGCACCCAGGGGTCGCCCATCGACTGCTGCAGGAGGTCGCTGAAGCGGCGGCTGTTATACACCTGTCCGTCACTCAGGAAGTAGGCCTTGCCCACTGCCTGCTCGCTCTCCACGCACTTATATACGGCCTGCACCACGTCCATCACATAGACGAAAGTAATCTCCTGGGGCTTGAAGCCCACCGAGAAGTCGGTGTGCTGGCTGATGCTCTTGGCCATGAGGAAGTAGTCCCGCTCCCTGGGACCATAGACCCCGGTGGGGCGCAGAATGGTGCAGGGCACGTCCCGCTGCCGTGCCAGCCACTGCTCTGCCTGCCACTTGCTGCGGCCATACTCGGTGTTGGGCTGCGGGGTGTCGCTTCCCAAGATGGGGGCATACACCCAGGGATTGCCGGGAGAGGGCTTCCGCACAGGCTGCTCACGGATGGCCCCGAACACACTCAGGCTGCTCAGATACACCAGACGGCGGGGCATCATGCCGGCCGAGCACAACGCCTCCACCAGGTGAATGGTGCCATCCAGGTTGGTGCGGTAGAAGTCCTGGGCGTGCAGACACTTGGTCGCACCCGCAGCGTGCACCACCACATCCCAGCCACGACCGCCCATCCCGGCCTTCAGTTCCAGCAGCTGGCGCGTGAGCACCGCCTCGTCCGAGAGGTCGAGGCAGGCAAAGTGAATGCGCTCATCCTGCAGATAGGCACGGCTGCTGCTCTTGCGCACGCCCGCCCACATCTGATGGCCACGGCGCAGACCGTCCTCTATGATATAACTCCCGATGAAGCCACTGGCTCCCGTCACTAATATGTTCATCCTCGTTCCTGTTTTCTCTTTCGGGTATAAAGTTACAGTCTTTTCGTCACATATCGGTTGCCCTGGCAGGCAATAAAGCCATGGGGAGTGCCTTTATACACATTATTTAATAGGTCAGGACGGCGGGGAGACGAAAAAAGCCTTAACTTTGCTATGACGCTGCCCGATGGCAGCCATGGTTGAACCTAAACATACACTACTATGGGAAAGGACAAGAAGTCGGGCCCACGCCTGAAGAAGAAGGACCTGCAGGGCTTGCTCATGGACATGTTCCAGCAAGCGCCTGGCGAGACATTTGACCTCAAGACGCTCTACCGCACACTGGGACTCAAGACGCATCCTGCCAAGATGCTTATGATGGACGTGCTGGACGAGCTGCTGATGGACGACTATATCAAGGAGCAGCCGCGCTACCACTACAGCCTGAACAAGCCCACGCAGGTGATGGAGGGCATCTTCCACCGCAAGGCCAACGGCAAGAACGAGTTCGTGCCGGCCGACGGCACCGAGCCCATACTGGTGGCCGAGCGCAACAGCATGCACGCCATGGACGGTGACCGGGTGCAGGCCACCATGGTGGCGCGCCGCCGCAACCATGTGCGCGAGGCCGTCGTGACGGAGATAGTGGAGCGTGCCGACCACACGTTTGTGGGCACGCTGGAGGTCAAGAAGGACTTCGCCTACCTGCTCACCGAGGACCGCACGCTGGCCAATGACATATTCATCCCCAAGTCGGCCCTGAAGAAGGGAAAGGACGGCGACAAGGCGGTGGTGAAGATTACGGAATGGCCCGAGAACGCAAAGAACCCCGTGGGCCATGTCATCGACATCCTGGGCAAGACGGGCGAGAACAATGCCGAGATGCACGCCATCCTGGCAGAGTACGGACTGCCATACAAGTACCCGGCCAACGTGGAGAAGGCAGCCGACAAACTGCTCCCGGGCATCAGCGATGAGGAACTGGCCAAGCGCGAGGACATGCGCGAGGTGATGACCTTCACCATCGACCCCAGGGATGCCAAGGACTTTGACGACGCGCTGAGCATACGTGCCCTGGAGGACGGACTGTGGGAGGTGGGCGTGCACATCGCCGACGTGAGCCACTACGTGCCCGAGGGAGGCATCATCGACCGTGAAGCACAGAAGCGCTCGACCAGCGTGTATCTGGTGGACCGCACCATACCCATGCTGCCCGAGAGGCTCT
>CAVKOT010000015.1:0-24017 GCA_963658045.1 Opitutia bacterium UBA4654 | reverse complement strand
AGACTTACAACATCGGCGGTTTCAACGAGTGGAAGAACATCGACATCATCAAGGTTCTCATCAAGACGGTGGACCGCCTGCTGGGACGCCAGGAGGGCGAGGACCTCGACCTCATCACCCATGTGACCGACCGCCTGGGACACGACGCACGCTATGCCATCGACAGCGCCAAACTGCAGCAGGAACTGGGCTGGGAGCCCAGCCTGCAGTTTGAGGAGGGCATCGAGAAGACGGTGCGGTGGTATCTGGACCACCAGGAATGGCTGGACAACATCACGTCGGGAGAATACGAGAAGTACTACGAGAGCATGTACGCGGGACGCTGACACGTCCCGCGTGCCGTGCCCCGGCGCACGGCACGGCATGCCCACAACATAATCATCACGCCCAATCACCATCAGCCACAGCACGCTGCGGACTGCCACGCAAGGCCCAGAAAACACCAGGCACACTATGAAGAAGAGACTCACACACGCACTCGCCATCCTGCTGTGCGGCAGCCTGGCAGCCGCCGCACAGACCGCCACCACCAGCCTGCCCACCACCATCGAGGGCTGGGCCGACAGGGCGGCACGCTTCGGCAAGGCCATCCCACAGGAACAGATATTCGTCCACATGGACAACAACTGCTACTTCCTGGGCGACACGATACATTATAAGGTGTATGTGCAACGCTCTGACACCAGGAAGCCCAGCGGCGTGAGCGGCGTGCTCTATGCCGACCTCTACAACCAGGATGGCTACCTCGTGGAACGCCAGCAGGTGGAGATGAGGAACGGGCATTGCTATGGCTCATTCCTCCTGCCCGACACGCTCTACAGCGGGTTCTACGAACTGAGGGCCTACACACGCTGGATGCTCAACTGGGGCGTGACAGAGCACCCGCACACCAAACTGGCCGAGGAGTGGTATGTGACACGCAGCTACGCACGTGACTACTACATCGACTACGACAAACTGTACAGCCGCACCTTCCCCGTATATGACAAACCCAAGGAAGCCGGCGCGTATGAGCACAACATGACCCTGCGTCCGCTCAGAAAGCGACTGAAGTCCAACGGACAGGACCCCGACCTGGAACTCACCGTCTATCCCGAGGGGGGCAACCTGGTGGCAGGCCTGCCCTGCCGCGTGGCCTGGGAGGGCGACACCGACGAGGGGCTTCACAAGGACGGCTCACTGGTCGTGACCGACCAGAGCGGGCAGCAGGTGGCCACCTCGAAGACGGAGAACCGGGGACGGGGAACATTCACCTTCACCCCGCAGGAGGGAGTCACCTACACGGCACAGTTCACCACGGGGACTCAGACAGCCCAGGTGAAACTGCCCAAGGCGCAGGCCGACGGATGTGCCATACAGGTGGAGCAGGCCGACGGCAAGGTAACCATACACCTGGCATGTGCAGGCCTGGCGGCCCAGGAGCCACTGGGCATGACGGTGATGTGCCAGGGGGTGCAGCAGGAATGCCGCCAACTGGAGGCCGGCAAGGAGCAGACGGTGACCCTCAACCCGCAGTCGCTGCGCACCGGAGTGAACCAGGTGACGGTGTTTGACGCTCACGGCAGGATATGGGCCGACCGCCTCTTCTTCGTAAGGAACGGCGAGACACCGATGGGCAACACGCTCTCGTTCAGTGGACTAAGCAAGCAGGAGACGCCCCCCTATGCACCAGTAAAGGTGAGCATCAAGGGCGGAGTGCCCGGCAGCAGCGTGAGCGTGGCCGTGCGCGATGCCGCCCACACGGAATATCTGTATGACAACAGCAACATCATGACCGAGATGCTGCTCAGCAGTCAGGTGAAGGGATTTGTGGAGAACCCTGGATATTTCTTCGAGAAAGACGACAGCGAGCACCAGCGCGCCCTGGACCTCCTGCTCATGATACAGGGCTGGAGGCGGTATGACTGGCACGCAATGGCCACTCCAGGCGCATTTGAAATCATGCACCAGCCAGAGCGCACACCGCTCATGACAGGATCGGTGAACCGCTACGAGGCATCGGCCGTGCTGACCACCACGGAAGTCAAAGCCAACCAAGACATGGAGAAGGCCACGCTGACCGAGGGCGAGAAGGAGGCGCAGAAGCCTGACAAGTCCTACCGCAACAGCGTGGCCGAGAACGCCAATGGCGACAAGATAAAGGACGTGCGCGAGGAGATGGACAAGTTTGGCAAGGAGAGCGAGAGCCAGCAGCGGCACAACGACGCTCCCGCGACACAGAACATACACGGCAGATACTGGAGCACGGCGCGCGGGCCCAAGCGTCCGGTGCTGGTGCATGCGGAGTTCACCAAGATAGGGGCCGAGTCAGGCGTGACAGGTGACATGCTCACCAAGAACTCACGATTCAGCATCCAGAGCCCACGCTTCTTTGAGGGATGCAACTTCTTCCTGGCCGCCGCCGACACGACTGGGTGGGGCCAGGACAAGTTCAACAGGCGGCAATGGGTGAGCACAGGCGAGGACCAGAACCAGCAAGTGAACTACCCCGACTTTTATGTCAAGCTTGACCAGTACAACCCGCGCTTTGTGAAGCCCTACACATGGTACCAGAAGCACCTGGCCGAGGCTCCCAAGGGCTCGGCACTCAACGAGGACTGGCTCTATGATGACGCACGCATGATGCAGACGGTGACGGTGACGGCCAAGAAGAACTCCTACACACGCTTCGACGCGAGCAAGCCCGCCTATGTGGTGGATGCCTATGATGCCTTCAACGCGGTGAATGACGCGGGGCTGAGCAACGGCTACTTCGTGGGCGGTGTGGATTTTGCCTACAACATCGCACGCTACTACATCGGCGACATGAACCAGGAGCGCAACTATGAGCTGGAGGTCAGAAGGAACTCCCACACGTCATCCTATCACATGGCAGAGGGGGAGATGGAGAAGTATAACCACCTCACACACCTCGACAAGGTGTATATCTACACCGACTACTGCCCGCGCCAGGAGGGGAGCAAGGCTTATGAGGCCAGCAACCAGCCGCTGGTGATTGTGGACTTGAGGAAGTTCGATGACGAGCAGGTGCGCACCACCTACCGCGACAGATTCTACCGCCTGCCCGGCTTCACGATGCCCTTTGAGTTCTACCAGCCCTCTTATGCCAACAAGCCACTGCCCGAACACAAGGACTACCGGCGCACCCTCTACTGGAACCCAGACGTGCAACTGGACGAGAGCGGAACGGCAAGCATCGACTTCTATAACAATGGACGGCAGACCCAGATGGGCATCAGTGCCGAGGGAATGGCACCCGACGGCACGCTGCAGAGCGGCCTGGAGATGCCTGAGGACAGGAAATAGGCACGACAGGGGGCGGACAGTGACACGCCTCCACCCCCAAAGGCATCATATCACAGCATAATCACATACTGACAACACACTCATATATGGAGCAGAACGAACTGAAAGACATCATCTCCCTGTTTGCCATACAAGGCACCATGGGCGAGATTAAGCCACTGGGCGAGGGCCTCATCAATGACACTTACCTGGTAAGGACTACCGAGACAGACCAGCCCGACTATGTGCTGCAGCGGGTCAACGAGAAGGTTTTCCCCGATGTAGATATGGTCATGCGCAACATCCGGGCCGTCACCACCCACATCCGCAAGAAACTGGAGGCGCAGGGCACGCCTGACATAGAGCGCCGCGTGCTGCGCTTCATTCCCACAAAGGGGAGCGACAAACTCTATGCCGTGGTGAATGGAAAGTACTGGAGACTGATGGTGTTCATCCCCAACGCCATCACCAAGCAGGCCGTGAACGCCGAGAGCAGCCGCGCCGCCGGACTGGCCTTCGGACAGTTCCAGTCCATGCTGGCCGACCTGCCCGTTCAGTTGGGCGAGACCATCAAGGACTTCCACAACATGGAGTTCCGCCTGCAGCAACTTCGCGAGGTGCTGGCAGCCGACCCCGCAGGCCGTGCCCAGGAGCCACGCGTGCAGGAGATGCTGGCCATCATCAATGACAGGGCCGAGGAGATGTGCAAGGCCGAGCGCATGGGACGCGAGGGCATCCTGCCCAAGAGGGTGTGCCATTGCGACACCAAGGTCAACAACATGATGTTTGACGACCACGACCAGGTGCTCTGTGTCATCGACCTGGACACGGTCATGCCCAACTTCATCTTCTCGGACTATGGCGACTTCCTGCGTACGGGAGCCAACTATGTGGCCGAGGACTGCCCCGACATGGACAAGGTGGGCTTCAACATGGACATCTTCCGCGCCTTCACCGAGGGCTACCTCCAGGGGGCCGGCAGTTTCCTCCTGCCCGTGGAGATAGAGAACCTGCCCTACGCAGCCGCCCTGTTCCCCTACATGCAGTGCGTGCGTTTCCTGTGGGACTACCTCAGCGGTGACAAGTATTGGAAGTGCAAATACCCCGACCACAACTTCGACCGCGCCAACAACCAGCTTCACCTCTTCCTCAGTGCCGAGAGCCACTACGAAGAGATGAGAAAGTTCATTGAGGAGCATAAGCAATAAGCCAGGCCCATGAAGGGCTTAGAGAATGCAGGCAACGCCAGTTCCTTCCCTCCGGGGGAAGGTTAGGATGGGGTCTGTCATGCCTCATCCCCGGCAGATGCGCTGTTAATAATTCCTAATAGGAGCAACTTTACCGACCATGCAAAGGCAGGCCATAGGGACAAATGGCGTACCTTTGCATGGTCTTTTTATGCCATAGCATAACAGGCACACGCCAGCCCGTGATGGGCGAAGACTTGTTCCATTGCTACACATAAGCCAGGACTACACCAGATGTGGGAGTGTCAGAGGCTGGTCGCACAGAGGAAGAGCCACGCCCAGAAGAGGCCAGCATGAGATGTCGATAACAGCAATAGGAGATAGATATGGAATTGAAAACAAGTAGAAATTACGCATTCATTAGTATGTTGAAGAAGTACGTAAGCAGCAGCATGCTGCTGGTAATTGCGACAGTGGCGGCCCTCATCGTGGCCAACTGTCCCTGGGGAGATGCCTATCGCCACATCTGGGAAATGCCTGTAAGCCTCAGCGTGGGGGACTTCAACCTCTTCAGCCACGGTGGACACGCCATGTCACTGGGTGACTTTATCAGTGACTTCCTCATGGCCATATTCTTCCTGAGCGTGGGACTGGAGATTAAGCGCGAGGTGCTGTGCGGTGAACTCTCGTCGGTAAAGAAGGCGCTTGCCCCCATCATCGGAGCGTGCGGCGGCATGCTGGTGCCTGTGATTGTGTTTTACCTGGTATGCCCCAAGGATCCTGCCATGGAGCGCGGCATGGCAATCCCCATGGCCACCGACATCGCATTCTCATTGGGCGTGCTGAGCATCTTCAGCAAGCGGTGCCCCACAAGCCTCAAGATATTCCTGGCCGCACTGGCCGTGGCCGACGACCTGGGCGGCATCATCGTCATCGCCATACGTTACACTGACCACCTCAACTGGGAGTTCCTGGGTGGCGCAGCCCTGTGTGTGGCCCTCCTGGCCCTGTGCAACTGGCGACAGGTGCGCAGCAAGTCGGCCTACATGATTGTGGGACTGGCCCTGTGGTACTGCATGCTCAACAGCGGCATCCACGCCACGATAGCCGGTGTGGTGCTGGCCTTCTGCATCCCCGCCAACCTGCCCAATGGCACGAAGTACTATATCAACCGCATACGGAAGAACCTGGCCGAGTTCCCGCAGACTGAGACAACCATCGCCGACCGCAACAAGCCCGTCGTGCTCAGCGATGACGAGATACACATGCTCAAGAGTGTGGAGAGTGCCAGTGACCATCTGATAAGCCCCCTGCAGGACCTTGAGGATGCCCTGAAGACTCCCATCAACTACTTCGTCATTCCTCTGTTCGCCTTTGCCAATGCAGGTGTCAACTTCGATGGAATGAGCATCATGAACCTGTTCAGCGGTGTCGGCCTGTCCGTGTTCCTGGGTCTGCTCATTGGCAAATTCACTGGCGTGTTCAGTGCCACGTGGCTCTTCATCAAGTTGCATGTCATACAGAAGCCCGAAGGAGCCACATGGGCATCCTTTGCGAGCGTCTGCATGATATGCGGTATAGGCTTCACCGTGAGCATGTTCATGGCAGGTCTGAGTTACAACTCACCCGAGCACGCCAATCTGCTCAACGATGCAAAACTGGGTATCCTCATGGGTACCATCGCCTCGGCAATAGTGGGTAGCCTGATGTTAAACGCTACCCTTCCAAAGGAGCATCCCGACATGTCCGCCACTGGTGGTGAATAACACCCTGTGACCAGGCAGGGGAACCACCGTATTCACTAACGAGGAGCCCACATGGTGACGCCACAGCAAGCGTCCCGTGTGGGCTTCTGTGGCAAATATCATCCCCTCCTTGGTGCTGCAGTACACCACCCCATCGAGTTCCTGGGGCATATTGGGGGCTATCTCATAACCGAAGCCCACGTTGGTGGCATAGAGTTCGCGGGGCGTGTCACCCTGCGTGCTGTAGCACACCAGGCTGTCGCGCATCGTCTTGCTATATACCCGCTCGTGGTCGGCACTCAGTCCCACAGTCTCGCGCACCATCGACTGGTAAGTGCGCCAGATAGTCTTGCCCGTGCCCGCATCAATGCAGGTCAAGGCACGCTCGGGGTCGGCAATGAAGATGCGCCCGTCCGTCTCCACAGGCCACACGGCAGCCGGACTGTAGTGCATGTCGTCCCGGTCCACCCCGCGCCACTTCCACTGGAGCGAGCCATCACGGACATCCAGGCTGTAGAGATACATGTCCCAAGCCCCAAACACCACATGCTGGTCGGTCACAAGCGGCTTCGTCTCGATATATCCAGCCACGCCGGAGTAAGTCCAGCGCACCTGGCCCGAGCGCACATCAATGGCACGCATACAGTGGTCGCTGCCGCCCACATAGGCGATACCATCCCTGATGGCCACCGCACCCAGCACAGGAGCCCCGGTCTGGAGTTTCCACTGCACCTTGCCATTGCCTGACTTCAGTCCGTAGATGCACCCATCGGCACTGGGCACCACCAGGATGCCGTCCCAGGCTGCGGGTGTGCCGATAATCCTGGCACCCGTCTGGAACTTCCACAGCCCCTTTCCGTCCCTCAGGCGATAGGCTGTCACCACGCCCGCATCATCTCCCACAAACACACGCTTGCCCTCGACGGCAGGCGAGGAGTAGATGCTCACGCCCGACTGATGCAGCCACACGCGCTCCACCTGGCTGTAGGTCACGTTGTCGCTGCTGTCTGGGTACTCCCTGGCACCCGCATCTGGGTCGAGCACCTGCCCGTCACGGTCACGTATGGGGCCGCGCATGGCATAACTCACATAGGGCATGGGGGCCGTGAGGGAGTTCATCACCGTGAGGCGTATGCTGTCAGGCGTAACCTCATACAGACCATAGCCTGTGCCCGTGTCGCGCTCTGCGATGTTGGAACGAAGCAGGATGCCGGGAATGCCGTCATAGGTCTGGTTGCACAGGCTGTGGTAATGGCCGCCTATACAAAGGCGCACGTTGTAATGGCGCAGCAGGTCGGTCACCTCATACCAGTTATCCACGTCGCCCTTGAGCAGCGGATAGTGGGTGACGATGATGACAGGCTCATCCTTGGGGTAAGAGTCGAGCCGCTCCTTGAGCCATGCCAAGTCCTGGGCCACCACATGCCCGTAGGCCATGCGCATGAGCGGACCGGTGTTGAAGCCAAGGAAGTGTACGCCCTGGTGCTCAAACTCAAACCGCTCATAGCCGAAGAGGTCCTGCCAGGCCGTGCAACCCGAGTCGCTCCACTTGGTCTCGTGGTTGCCCATTATTATATAATAAGGTACACGCAACTGGTCAAAGCACCGCTTGGCCTCCATCATAGCCGTGCGGTCACCATCGTCACTGATGTCACCTGTGATGAGCACGAAGTCCAGGCTGTCCAGGGAGTTGATGCGCCCGATGCTCTCGGCCAACTGCTCCTTGCGCTCCGGCATCTTGGTATTGAGGTGGATGTCGGTCAACTGCGCAAAACGAAAGTGCTGGGCCACAGCAGTGCAGCCCAGCATCATAAAGGTTACGATGAGTTTCTTTCTCATTTCTTCCATATATATCTATAAGCAAATCTGCGGTTCGGGGCCGTGTCGCCCGAGGTGCACAGCGAGATGATGTCGGTCGGGTCGGTGGGATTGTCGGCCCACTTGAAGTCGAACGACAGGCTGTTGCCCCCAAGGCCAAGCACCTTGCGGGGAATGGCCAGTTCCATCACATTGCCCTGCACAGCGTATGGGATGTCGCACACATGCTGCCACTGGCCGCTGGCCTGGTCGTAGCGCATGAGCGTGGTGGTGGTGGCATCCTTCACCGAGCGGTTCACGACGAAGTCATAACCCTGCCAGCCTGTCTCCTGCCGCTGGTCGGTGTTGAGGAAGAGGAGCATCCAGTTGGGGTCGGTATAGGGGGTGAGGGGCTTGTCAGTCTCCACTGCCAGATAGAGGTTACGCTTATCCACGGCCACATGGGAGCGCACTATGTCGTTGCGCCCGGTCTGGTCGGTGTAGTGCAGATTGCCATAGCCGTCGTGGTCGCGGTGCACCACATCGCCCCGAGTGTCGGCAAAGTCCTCGGTGAGCAGTGGCCAGTCCTGCAGGTTGCCATCCACCGTCACGCGCTGCAGTCCATGGAACACAGGTATGGAGTCCACGCCCTTATAGCGGCGTATGTTCTCTGCCATCTGCATGTAATAGTTGTCCGTCCAGCCACCCTTCATGGGAGCGATGGTGCGGTTGAACTCTGCATTGTACTGGTCCACGAAGTAGAAGGGGTTCTCACGGCCCAGGAAGGTGGTGGGCCCGTCAGTCTGCCCCGAGGGGTCCTTGCCACTGCGGTACTTGCCGGCAGTCCACTCGTTCCAGTCGTTGAGGTAGATGAAGTCGGGATCGACCTGCAGTGCCTCGTTCCACCTGTCCTGGAAGTAGATGCCATACTGCGTGGGGTTCTGCACCACGCTATCCACTGCGGGGCAATAGGCCTGGGCAGGCATGTCATGGTCGTCCAGCGCGGGCTCGCCTGTCTCCCTGCGCCAACTCTTGCCCACGATGCTGATGGGGTGCTGGGCGGGGGTGACTGCCATCTCCTCCCTGCGCCCCTGGTGTGTGGCGCACAGTTGCTCGGGCGTGAGCTCCTTCACGCTGGGTGTGTGCAAGTCATAGCCGAAACTCCAGCTGTCCTCCTGCCCCACATAGCGGCGGCCTGCCCATTCGTAGTAGCCCCACCACATGTTCCTCAGGGTGAAGAACTGCTTCACCTCGTCGCTATAGTCGGCCAGGTTCTTCTCCCCACCATTATAATTGGCATCCACCGAGGGTGTGGCGTTGTACAGCAGGAGCGGCTTGCCGTCCCAGTAGAACCAGCAGTCCTGGTAGCGCGGTGTCTTGTAATAGCGGTCATAGAGGCTCTGCACCACGCTGATGACGTTGCCGTTGAAAGCCCAGAAGCAGAACTTGGGCACGCGGTTGCCCTCGCGCCTCATCTCCTGCATGGTGGTGAAGAGCACCTCCCACTCATCCCAGTAGCACACGGCATTGGTCACGTCCATGATGAGCACATCGACACCCGCGTCGGCCAGCATCGACAGGTCATGGCGGATGACATACTTATCCTGGCTCAGGAAGTAGCCATACTCAGGCTCGCCCCAGTGATAGGAGGGCCCTGTCCAGGCCTTGTTGTCCCACTCGTTGCGGGCGTTGGGGTCCTCGTCGAGCACCTTCGTCACGTCACACTTGTACTCCAGTCCGGGGTTGTGCAGGCCCTGGGTGTGCCAGGTGATGTAGAAGATGCCCACCGTGCGGGGCTTGCCGTCACGCTTGAGTGGTGCCTCCTGGGCCAGGGGCAGCGAGCGTCCCAGCGCATCGGTACCCACCCATGTGGTTGTCGATTGTGCCCTGCCACCCACAGCCATGAGTGCGAGCAGGCATGTGCCAATAAATTTTCTCATCGGATAGTCTTAGGTTAGACGAAGTGAATAATCAGTTTGCTTGATAAACGGGGAACGGGTGTCACCACTGTGGATTGTGGAGTCCACAATGGCGGACACCCGCTCCCTATAATGTCTCCTGGCGCGTTCCCTGCTTGGAGGACACACACCCGTCTCAGTCCTTGCCTGCGCGCTTGCGCTCCAGATGGTCGAGTATGATCTTGCGCATGCGCATGCTCTTGGGAGTCACCTCGACATACTCATCACCCTTGATGTACTCCAGTGCCTCCTCAAGCGAGAAGATGGTGGCGGGTATGATGCGTGCCTTCTCGTCGGTGCCGCTGGCGCGCACGTTGGTCAACTGCTTGGCCTTGCACACGTTGATGACCAGGTCGTTCTCGTGCACGTGCTCGCCCACTACCTGTCCGGCATACACCTGCTCCTGGGGCTCGATGAAGAAACGGCCACGGTCCTGCAGGTGGTCAATGGCATAGGCATAGGCATTGCCCGTCTCCAGCGCGATCATCGAGCCGTTGGTGCGGCGTGTGATCTCGCCCTTGTAGGGCTGGTACTCCTGGAAGCGGTGAGCCATGATGGCCTCGCCCTGGCTGGCGGTGAGCACATTGGTGCGCAGTCCGATGATGCCACGGCTGGGTATCATGAACTCGATGTTGACCCTGTCGCCCTGCGACTCCATGCTCACGAGCTCGCCCTTGCGGCGCGTGACCATGTCTATCATGCGACTCGAGAACTCCTCGGGCACGTTGATGGTGAGTTCCTCGATGGGCTCACACTTCTGTCCGTCTATCTCCTTATATATTACCTGGGGCTGTCCCACCTGCAACTCATAGCCCTCACGGCGCATGGTCTCGATGAGCACCGACAGGTGCAGCACGCCACGGCCACTCACAATCCAGCGGTCGGTGTAGCCCTCGACCAGTTTCACGCGCAGGGCCAGGTTCTTCTCCAGTTCCTTCTCCAGGCGCTCGCCTATGTGGCGGCTGGTGCAGAACTTGCCCTCCTTGCCGAAGAAGGGGCTGTCGTTGATGGTGAAGAGCATGCTCATCGTGGGCTCGTCGATGCTGATGGTGGGCAGTGGCTCGGGGTTCTCGGCGTCGCAGATGGTGTCACCTATCTCGAAATGCTCCAGCCCGACGATGGCACAGATGTCGCCCGAGGAGACCTCCTGGGTGCGCTGCCGTCCCATGCCGGTGAAGGTGTGCAGCTCCTTGATGCGCGTCTTCTCCATACTCCCGTCGCGGTGTGCCACGGTGATGCTCATGCCCTCGCGCAGTGTGCCACGGTGCACACGCCCCACGGCGATGCGCCCCGTATAGTTGGAGTAGTCCAGGCTCGTTATCAGCATCTGGGGTGTGCCCTCCAGTTGCTCGGGGGCAGGTATGTTGGCCACGATGCTGTCAAGCAGGTAGTAGATGTTGTCAGTGGGCTTCTGCCAGTCCTCGCTCATCCATCCGTTCTTGGCCGAACCGTAGATGACGGGGAAGTCCAGCTGCTCCTCGGTGGCGTTGAGGTCGCACATGAGGTCGAAGACCATCTCATACACCTCCTCGGGGCGGCAGTTGGGCTTATCCACCTTGTTGACCACCACGATGGGCTTGAGCCCAATCTGCAGGGCCTTCTGCAGCACGAAGCGCGTCTGGGGCATCGGTCCCTCGAATGCATCAACCAGCAGGATGCAGCCATCCGCCATGTTGAGCACGCGCTCCACCTCGCCTCCGAAGTCGCTGTGTCCCGGTGTGTCGATGATGTTTATCTTGGTACCCTTGTAGTTGATGGAGACATTCTTGCTCAGGATAGTTATGCCGCGCTCCCGCTCCAGCTCGTTGTTGTCCAACATCAAATCGTCTGTCTGCTGGTTCTCACGGAACAGGTTTCCGGCCAGCAGCATTTTGTCCACCAGAGTGGTCTTGCCATGATCGACATGGGCAATGATGGCAATGTTTCTGATATTCTGCATATATAATCTCCATTAAACTTGCGTGCAAAGGTACGACAATTTATCCAAGGGCTGTCGCTTCGGCACTCGTTATTTGGAAGATACCCAGAGAAAGAGGAGTCCCGCTGCCGTCACCCTCCGATGACCACAGCGGGACTTCACTCCTCGTTACTCACTGCCACTGGCAGCCTGGCCTACACGATGCCCTGTGCCATCATGGCGCGCGCCACCTTCATGAAGCCTGCCACGTTGGCCCCGCGCACATAGTTGGTGTAGCCTTCCCCACGGCCATAGCGCAGGCACTGGTCATGCACGGCGTGCATGATCTGCTGCAGGCGGCTATCCACCTCGGCTGCCGACCAGGAGATGTGCATCGCATTCTGCGTCATCTCCAGTCCGCTGGTGGCCACACCGCCCGAATTGACGGCCTTACCTGGGGCGAAGGGGATGCGGTGCTCCACGAAGTAATCCACGGCCTGGGCGGTGCAGCCCATATTGCTCACCTCGGCCACCAGGCTCACACCATTGGCATGCAGAGCCTCCGCGTCGGCCAGCGTGAGCTCGTTCTGCGTGGCGCAGGGCAGTGCGATATCCACTGGGTGCTCCCAGGGTTTGCGTCCCGGGAAGAAGGTAGCCTCGGGGTAACGCTCGGCGTAGGGGGCCACCACGTCGTTGCCACTGAGGCGGAGCTCCAGCATATAGTCTATCTTGTCGCCCGACACGCCCTTGGGGTCATACACATAACCGTCGGGACCGCTCAGGGTCACCACCTTGGCACCCATCTCGGTGGCCTTCTTCGCGCCCCCCCAGGCCACGTTGCCGAAGCCTGAGATGGCCACCGTGCGGCCCTGGATGTCCTGTCCCAGGTCCTGCAGCATCTGCCTCACAAAGTAAAGCGCGCCATATCCCGTGGCCTCGGGACGCAGGAGCGAGCCGCCGAACTCCAGTCCCTTGCCGGTGAAGGTGCCTGTGTGCTCGCGCGAGAGTTTCTTGTACATGCCAAACATGTAGCCCACCTCGCGGCCTCCCACACCGATATCGCCGGCGGGCACGTCCTGGTCGGGGCCCAGGTTGCGCCACAGTTCGAGCATGAAGGCCTGGCAGAAGCGCATGATCTCGGCATCGCTGCGACCGCGCGGGCCGAAGTCCGAGCCGCCCTTGCCACCACCCATGGGCAGTGTGGTGAGCGCGTTCTTGAAGGTCTGCTCAAAGCCCAGGAACTTCAGTATGCTGAGGTTTACCGAGGGGTGGAAGCGTATGCCGCCCTTGTAGGGGCCAATGGCGTTGCAGAACTGCACGCGGTGGCCCAGGTTGACGTGTACCTCGCCATGGTCATCGACCCAGGGCACGCGGAAGGTGATGATGCGGTCGGGCTCCACCAGACGCTCAATGAGTCGGGCGCGCTCAAACTCCGGGTGCTGGTTGTAGGTGTCCTCGATACTGAGGAGCACCTCCCTCACTGCCTGCAGGTACTCGGCCTCGCCAGGGTGCTTGGCCTCCAGTTGCTGTAAGATAGTCTCTGTCTTCATAGTGTTGTGTGTTAGTCCAGTCGGATTGTCTTTATCTGTACGCAAAGTTAGCAGTTCCTTGCATTGTGACAAGCGAAAAGGTGAAAATCCGCATAGATTTAACTCTTTTTTGTCTTTTTGTCAAGTGCGCTTCGCAAATGAATTCCCCTCCCGGACTCCTCCATGCTGAAGGGGTCAAAAGTACATGCCGCTGCACAAGCCATCGCATGCCCCAGCATCGGGCCACGCATGCGGCTGCATCGGCCATCGCATGCATAGTGCGTTTTTCGGCGCATACTTACGTGCCTGTCAGCATGGCAAGATGACGTGTCCCAGCCAGGGAGGCGGGGAGGTGACCTCATCCTACGAGGAGAGGCGCACACTCCCTGTCGGGAATATGCGCCTCTCGGCTATTCAGTCAGTTTCCGCCCTGCCTTTACTTAACCAGCACCTTGGCGGGAGCGGAGTCCCGCCCAAGTGCTTCACGCTCGGCAGAGCCGGAAACCTGCGTTTCCGCTCTGCTCTCACTTAACCAGCACCTTGGCGGGAGCGGTGTCCCGCCCAAGTGCTTCACGTTCGGCAGAGCCGGAAACTTGCGTTTCCGCTCTGCTCTCACTTAACCAGCACTTTGGCAGGAGCGGAGTCCCGCCCAAGTGCTTCACGTTCGGCAGAGCCGGAAACTTGCGTTTCCGCTCTGCTCTCACTTAACCAGCACTTTGGCAGGAGCGGAGTCCCGCCCAAGTGCTTCACGTTCGGCAGAGCCGGAAACTTGCGTTTCCGCTCTGCTCTCACTTAACCAGCACTTTGGCAGGAGCGGAGTCCCGCCCAAGTGCTTCACGTTCGGCAGAGCCGGAAACTTGCGTTTCCGCTCTGCTCTCACTTAACCAGCACTTTGGCAGGAGCGGAGTCCCGCCCAAGTGCTTCACGTTCGGCAGAGCCGGAAACTTGCGTTTCCGCTCTGCTCTCACTTAACCAGCACTTTGGCAGGAGCGGAGTCCCGCCCAAGTGCTTCACGTTCGGCAGAGCCGGAAACTTGCGTTTCCGCTCTGCTCTCACTTAACCAGCACTTTGCGTCCATTCTGGATGTAGATGCCCTTCTGCATCTTCTCCACACGCTGGCCGCCAAGATTGTAGATGGTGCCATTGGTGCGAAGTGCGTCAGTGCCAGCATTGACACCGCCAATGCCTGTGCCTATGACGTTCTTGAGCATGGGATAGGCTCCCTCCTCCATGGTGCAGGACCACACGTTGGGATCCCATGCCACCACGGCCTTCTGCAACTCGCTGAAGTTTGTGCCGTCATAGTAAAGGATGCCTTCCATGACATCGTCATCCTTGCCCGAGCCAAAGATCTGCTCGGCGTTGTTCCACACGCACACGTTCTTGTAGGTGCTGTGGCCCTCATACCTGGCGTTCACGTCGCCCACCACACCAGTGGTCACCGAGGTGCCCGTCACCGAGCCTGCGCCATAGACATTCTCCATGGTGAGGTCAGAGCTTATGCGTCCGATGATGCCACCTGTGGTGGTTGTCTCATTGTCCACCGTGATATCGAGGTTGGCATAGCAGTTCTTGACGGTGGTGGGGCCACCCACATTGCCGAAGAGGCCACCGCAGTAGCCAGAGGCCACATGCAGTTTGCCCTCGACCCACACGTTCTCAACCGTTGTGGGCAGCAGGGCATCGCCCTCCTTGAAGTTACCATGGCCCACATATCCGCCCAGGACACCGCTTCCTGTGGTCGTGCAGGTGACGTTGGCAGCGGGGAAGCCCACGTTGCGCACGGCTCCGCAGAGCACTCCGAAGAAACTGCTGTAATTGCCCTCGGTGCTGGTGAAGCCATATATCACATGGTTCTTGCCATCGAAGTCAATCCAGTTCATGAAGTTCTTGTCGCCCTTCATGTTCTCGGCCTGGTTGAGGGGAGCCCATGTGCTGAGGGTGGTCATGTCGATGTCGTTCTCCAGAGTGGCGTAGTTCACGCGTCCGGGCTGCATCTTGTGGCGCAGGGTCACCAGGTCATAGAGGGTGGAGATGCGGAAGGGATCCTCAGCTGTGCCCTCATGGGCAATCTCCTCGCCAAGCTTGGTGAAGGTCACGGTCATGGCATTGGCATCATAGCGCACGCTGAAGCGTCCGGGCTCGAGCATCCATGAGCACTCGCCATAGAAGCGGTCGAGGCTGTCGATGGGCGTGCCATAGCGGCTGGCATCCAGGGTATCCACACCGGCAGCACTGCCTATGCGTCCCTCGGTCCAGTTGCCGTTATTGATGGGCCACTCGCCTGCGAAGAGCGTCACGCGGCTGTCACCATCCTCGGAGAGCTCGAACTCGCCGTAGTACTGTCCGTTACCGTTGTGCACAAGGGGGTGCTTCTTGTTCTGGTTCCAGTTGTCATTCACAAATCCACCAACCACATAGCAGTAGTCGGGCCAGTTGACGCCCTCAACAGGCTCAAAGGTAGCCTTGGTGCGGTCAGCGTCAACAGTCACCTTCCAGGTGCCGCCATAGACAGCGAAGTAGTTGCCTGCGCCAGCCACGGTGCGAAGTTCGCGCTCGTTGCGGCCGGGTGATACCCAGCGGGGATGTGCCTGTGCGCCGTCGAGGTAAACACCCTGGTACTGGAAGAACACCATGTCGCGGTTACCATAACCACTTGCCACAGAACGCTCCAGACCCGTGAATGTGCCCTGGTAGGTGCCGTCCTCCTGACGTGTCAGGGGATAGAGTCCGCTATTCTCGTTCCAGCTGGGAGCGTCCTTGAGGTCGCCCAGCACATAGATGACATCCACGATGGGCAATGAGAGCAACTGCTTGGTGAGCGCGGTGGCCTCATCATTGGTATAGACACCAGCCTCAATATTCTCCGACACAGGCTTGTAGGTGGCACTGTCAAACTCATTCGCAGCCTTGAACTCGGGAGTGTAGTACTCGGGATCCTCGCTGGGAGCGTCGGGCAGATACACACCTGCCTTGTCAACTGCTTTCCAGTAAGTGTCGTACACATAGTCAAGCGCGGTGCTGAGCTCCGTATAGGCAGAGACGCTGGTGGCCAGTACCTTCATGTACTCATTGGCCTGCTGGAGGATTTCATACTTCTCCTCCACGTCGGTCGAGGCCATGCCCTTGTCAATAATCTGTATTGCGTTCTCGCGTGCCTCCTTGGAGCAGAACTCCTGCTTCTCCACCATATCGTTGACGCGCTCCTTCAGCCCATTCAGCACATCATTCATGGCATCCATGTTCTTGGCCATATAAGTCAGTCTGAAGTTGGTGAAGACAGTCCATCCACGTGCCTTGACAGCCTCGCGGGGGTCTCTCAGTCCGATGGTCATCTCGCCTCCGGTCACCAGGCCATAGACGGTCTGCTTGTAACGTCCGCCCATAAAGGCAAAGGAGGCGCCATATACGCTGTTGGGGATATAACCATCGTCGGCGATATTGTCGTAGGGCCATGTGCCAGCGTTAGTGATAAAGCAGTTGACGCTATCCACGGCAGTCTCTACGGGCTGTGCGTCGGCATTGACGTTCTTGACAGGTGACTCAAAGTCGTTGATGTAGAGGACGACAGGAGCCTCGCTGGTGTTGGTGGCATCCTCGTAGCGGAAGTAACTGTTCAGTTCGAGCTTGTAGAGGCCATCTGGGATGTCGGTCACCTTCTGGCTCAGTTCAAACTTGGTGTTGAAAGCCTGTGCCACGGGGAACTTGGCCTCGCCCATGCCTGAGTTGAAGTTGTCTGTGATGGCAGCCGTGGGGTTCCATCCCTCAAACTTTTTCGCGCTCATGCTGGGGTTCTGGAGCAGGTCGGTGATGTCGGTACCCTCCTTCACGTCCAGTTTCTTGGCGCGGCTGTAGAGGCTGTCCACATAAGCCTGCTCAGCGGAGAGTTGTTCCACGTCGAGCTGACGGTGCTCGGTGATATAGGCATAGGTACCATGGGCATAGGTGTCATTGGGTGCCAGGGACTCGTTGAGGTAGTTCTCAAGCAGGTCCAGGGGCTCGCTGGACTCCATGGGATGGGCTGCCAGGGTGGCTATCATGGCCTCCATGGCTGCCACATAGGCCTTGTAGGCCCGCTGGCTCGTGTGTATCTGGGGATACAGGGTGCGAATCTGCTGGTATTTTGCCAGCATCTCCTCATGGGACTGCGCGCCCTGCAGCGCGTCCTCAGCCTCGCGGAAGGAGGTGAGCAGTGTGGTCTGAGCCATCATGCCATCCTCGATGTCCAGTTCCTCCAGGGCATTGGTGCGCCAGAGGTCATAAGCCGCGTCACTATTGCCACAGTAGGCCAGGTTCCAGTCATCGTACACGCACCAGGCGAGGGTGGCGGGAGCGTCCTTGCAGGCAAGTCCTATGCGCAGGGTGCTGTCCGTGACGGGGACATAGACGGTGTTGGCTGAGTAGAGTCCTGCCTCGTTATACAGGGTAAAGCCCGCACGCCTGTTGGGGCCCCACTTGCCAGGAGCATACTGGTAGTCAATGTCATGCAACTTGGTATCTGACAGGCCATCGAGCACGTCCATCAGTGTCACGTCAAAGGTCACACCCGCACTCTGGCCATACAGCCGGCCCACACGAGCCTCGGGATGGAGGTTCACGCCATCGGCAGTATAATACTCATGATTGTCGGGCGCGGACACACGGTAAAGGGCGTGCACGTTGAGGCGGTAGATGCCATTGGGCACCTTGGTGATGTCCTGGTAGGCATCGAAGTTGGCCATTGAGAACAACTCGGCACAGCCATCGCTCACGGTCGGTGCGCTTCCCTGCCAGCCTGTTGCGTTATTGGTCTTTCCGTAGTCAGGGTTGACTATCAGGGGAGTGGCATCCACGGGATCGTCCACATTGCCCTTGGCTGTAATGTAGGCCCTGATGACGTTCTTAATCTCTGCCTTGGCAGCGGTCATGGCCTCCTCGGTGCTGGTGAGGTCGTTATAGATGGCCTCCTGCTGGCTGAGGTCGATGTCGCTGTACTGGTCCTGGGCCTCCTCTATGGCAGCGCGCAAGTCCTCGGCCACGACGTAGAGGTGGTAACTTGCGGCCCAGGTGTCATAGTCTGCGCTCTTGATCAGAGTCCAGTTGACGGGCTCTGCCTCGGCCACGACAGCCGTGGGCCACAGCTTGGTGGTTCCGTCACCAGGCACATAGCCAATATAGACCTTTGCGCCATAGGTCTCCTCGTCAAAACTGCTGGCACTGAACTTTGCCGCATAGAAGAGGTACTCGTCACCGTTCTTCTCGGCCGACCACACGTTGTTGCCACGGCCCGAGCAGTCGTTCACGACATAGTTGTCAGTGAGGAACACATCGTTCCATCCCTTGGCCTCACTGATGAAGTTGCGGATGATAAACCTCTTGCCATCCCACTCTGTCTCGTCAGTGTCAACGAAGGGGCGGAAATAGAGTTCGCTTCCGGTAACGCCCTGGGTGGCCTGGGTCCCCCAACTGTTACCTGACGTGTAGAAGAAGTCGCCAGCCTTGCTGTAGAGGTAATAAGTCTGTCCGTCGGTGTCCGCACTGGTCTGCAGTTCGGTCGTCCCCACGGGAACAGGCTTCTCCCTCTGGGCCTGCAGGCCCATCGTAGCCAGTAGCATGGCTGCCAGGAAGTAGATTCTTTTCATTGCTGATTTGCTTTAGTTAATATTTATGATATAAGTAAGTGATTGTCCCGGATTGGGCTTGCCTGGGTGGGTCAGGGGGCATGTCCGTGCCAGACATCTGCTCCGCGCTCTGCCCGTGGCAGTCCTGGCATCCTGTGCCAGCCAGCCTCCCAGTCCCCGGCCTCACCCCGCACATCCGTCTGGAGTGTGCGGGGCGGGACAGGGGAGTGGAATGGCTGCGGGTGGCAGGCTCAGTAGCGCACCTTGAGATACTTCACACCATGGGTGGGGATGAAGTACTTGAGGTCGGTGGTGCTGAGGTCCTTCTGCCTCCAGAGGTCGCGCACGGCTGTCAGTTTCTGCGCTCCTATCTGCTGGAAATAGCGGTGGAGGTCCACGTTAACGTCCTCGTTACCCACATTGAAGATACCCAGGGCATGGCTGCCATCGGCAAGCGGGCGCACGAATATCTGTATGTCGCCCTCCTCGACCACGCGCTCGGCCTGCTTGCCCAGTATGTCCTGGTTGACGGCATTCACCTCGTTGTTGCACAGGAGACCCACCGTGAAGTCATCCATCTGGGCGATGTCGCAGCCGATGAGCATGTTGCTGGCCATGAGAGTCCACAGTGAGATGTGGGTATATTGCTCGTCAGGCGTGAGGCGGCTGTCGCGCAGGTTGGCGCTCCATCCCACCTTGCCCACGATGAGCATGTCGGGGTCATTCCAGTGGCCGGGCTGTGCATAGGGGAAGAGAGGGGCATTGCGGCGGAAGCCGATGTCGTACATACTCTCCCAGGTGTCGGTTATGTCGCCCGTGGTGCGCCATGAGTTGGCATCGATGGCTGCGCCCCACTTCCACACGTCGGCCATTCCGTACTGGCACAGACTGTAGAAGATGTCACGGGGCTGGTCGCGCAGGCAACCCTCCAT
Organism: Opitutia bacterium UBA4654; assembly: GCA_963658045.1. GTDB lineage: Bacteria > Bacteroidota > Bacteroidia > Bacteroidales > Bacteroidaceae > Physcousia. The sequence goes on along the minus strand of CAVKOT010000015.1, from coordinate 4,087 downwards.
GAGCAGGTAGGGACGCACATAACTGGCCACGGTCTGGTTGTCCTTCACGGTCGCGTGCTTGCGGCCATAGCCACACCAGTCATACTTCAGGTAGTCGATGCCCCAGCTGTTGTAGGTCTCGGCATCCTGGCGCTCGTGGTCGATGCTGCCCAGGTAACCGCCGCAGGTGAGGTCACCAGGTGATGAGTAGATGCCGAACTTCAGTCCCTCGCCATGCAGCCAGTCGCCCAGCCCCTTCATGTCGGGGAACTTCTCATTGACGGCTATCGTGCCGTCGGCATTGCGCTTGGCGGCCTCCCAGGCATCGTCAATGTTGATATAGGCATATCCATAGTCGGCAAGTCCCTTCTCGATGAGCGCCTTGGCACTGCTGATGACCTTGTCCTGGGTGACACTCAAGCCCCAGCAGTTCCAACTGTTCCAGCCCATGGGAGGCGTGAGGGCTATCTTGCTGCCCACACGGATGGTGAACTTCTGGGCTGCCTCGCCCTTGGCATTGCGTGCCTTGACCGTAAAGGTGTAGCTGCCTGTCTTGTCAAGTTTGCCGCTCAGCGCGCCGTTGTCGGGGTTGAGGGTGAGTCCGGCGGGGAGGTTCTCGGCACTGAACTTCATGGGCTTCTCGCCACTCACGCCGAAGCGGAAGATGACAGGCGAGCCTGGACGCACGCCGAAGAGGTCTGTAGTGTTGAAGCGGGGAGTGGCGGGAGCGGCAGGTGTGAGGATGTACTTGTTGACGCTCTCCAGGCTGATGCTGCGTCCGCTCTTCTTCTCAGTGAAGGTGGCCACCACCTTCACACGCTTGCTCTTGTCCACGTTGACCGACATCTTGGCGGGCTTCTTCTCGCTCACCGACATCTTGTAACTCTTGGTGGAGAGCACCTCACCATTGTCAGTGTCCACCTGCTTGAGCGTGAGTGTGCCCGAGAGGCTGCTTGCATAGCAACTGCCCACCTGTATCTGCATGGTGGTGGCATTGGGCTGGGTGGAACTGAGCGAGAGGCCGTCCACACGGCTGGGCACCTTCACGACAACGGGGCCTTGGAACATGCCGCCAGGATTTCCCCCGCTGTAGCAGCGCACGGCCAGCACATTGTCCTGCTCCCAATGTATGAGGTCGCTGCCCACCTTCACGTTATACACGCGCGGCTTGCTCCATTGGCTGCGATAACCGCCCTTGTCCTGGGGAAACTGTCCCGTCTTGCCTATGAGTTTGCCATTAAGATAAGTCTCATCGACATCATCGACCCCGCCCAGGGCAAACTGCACGACTTCCTTCATGTCGGAGCCCTCAATCATGGACTTGGTGAGTTTCACATGGAAGCGGTACCAGCCTGTGGCGGCATCGACATGCTTTCCCTGCACGTCCCAAGTCTTGCACACACTCAAGGTCTCCCACTTGCTGTCGTCAAGGGTTTCTGAGCAGAACGATGGGTCATCGCCCATCTTGAACTTCGCCTCGCGGAACTTCAGTTCCTGGGCCGCCATTGTCATGGAGGCCAGAGCGAGAATGGTGAATAGCATCTTCTTCATCTGTCTGACATATATGTTAGGTTCAATCTCTTTAGGTATATCGCGCGCAAAGCGGCATAACACGCTCGCGCACACCGCAAAGTTAGTGTTTTTATCAAAGACAGATGCGTGAAGAAAGCAAAAATATCACATTAAAGTTACGCCACGCGCTCAATGCCTGCCCCGCACACAACGAGAGAGGGGGCGCGGCTCCGTCTCCGGTGCCACGCCCCCTGCCCATTTCCTGTCTGGCACAGTGAGATTAGTTCTCCTTGGCAACAGCCACACGCTTCTCGGCGATGCGGGCCTTCTTGCCAGTGAGGTTGCGCAGGTAATACAGCTTGGCGCGACGTACCTTGCCCAGCTTGTTCACTGTGATGCTGTCGATGCTGGGTGACTCCACGGGGAAGATGCGCTCTACGCCCACGGTACCCGACATCTTGCGGACGGTGAAGCGACGCTTGATGCCGTGACCACATATCTTGATCACCACACCACGGTAGAGCTGCACACGCTCCTTGTTACCCTCGACAATACGGTAAGCCACGGTCACGGTGTCACCAGCCTTGAAGTCAGGGCAGGTCTTGCCCGTAGCAAATGCTTCTTCAGCAATTTTAATTAAATCAGCCATTTTGGTTTGAATATTTAAAAATTGTGTGTCGATCGCACATGGGCTTAACAGGTCACACTCTTACTCCCTGCCAGCGACCCATGGGAAAGCGGGTGCAAAGGTAGGCCTTTTTCGCCTAACGAGAAAGCGCAGAGGGGAAAAGTTGCTCATCCAGAGTGCATTTTGAGGTGAATTGCGTAACTTTGCAGCCCGACACAACACTACCGACCAGGATGAGAGACTTACATCAGTTGACTGCGCTGGTGGCCGCGGCACTACTGCCATGCGGCCTCGCGGCACAGAAGTACAAGGTGCGCAGCATCGCGTGGGAGCGCGTCGAGGTGACGGCTGCGCTTGACTCCATGCCCGACAGTGTGGCGATGGAGGTCGTGAGGCCCTACAAGGCTGTGGTGGACAGCATGATGACACCGACACTGGGACTGAGCCGTGTGGCCATGGCACCAGGCAGGCCGGAGAGCCTGTTGAGCAACTGGGCTGCCGACGTGCTGGTGGAGGGAAGCACCGCGACAGGGCTGCCCAAGGCCGACATGGGACTGATAAACATGGGCGCGCTGCGCAACAGCATGCCCGAGGGCATCGTGCGCATGGGCGACATCATGCTCATCTCGCCCTTTGAGAGCCGGCTCGTGGTGCTGGAGATGCGGGGCAGGGATGTCAGGAGGCTGATGGAGAACATTGCCGCAAGGAACGGCGAGGGGGTGAGCGGAAGCGTGAGGCTGGCCATCACGCCCGAAGGCAAGGTGGCATCGGCCACCATCGGGGGCAAGGAGATTGAGAACAGGAGGATTTACCGCATAGCCACGCTGGACTACCTGGCCGAGGGGAACGACCACATGACGGCCCTCAGAAAGGCGGTCAAGAGGCATGACCTGAACCTGCTCGTGCGGGACGTGATGGCCGAGAGCGTCATCAAGAACCGCGTGATAGACAGCAAAATCGAGGGACGGATAACCATGCGGGCAGACCAAGGGGCGCAACGCTGACCCACAACGAGAGGACAAGGAATGAGGAGGACAATACTGGCAACATGCCTGGCGGCTGCCATCTGCCTGACAGCCGGGGCACAGGAGAGGCATCTGATGGTGGTGCACACGGGCGACGCGCACTCCTGCGTGGAGCCCATACCCATGAACCTCAGCGACACGGCACTGGCCGGCAAGGGGGGCTTCATGCGCCGGGCGGCATTGCTCAAGCGGCTGCGCGGGGAGCATCCCGGGCTCCTGCTGCTCGACAGTGGCGACTTCTGCCAGGGCTCGGCCTATTACAACATCTACCACGGCGAGGTGGAGGTCCAGTTGATGAACGCCATGCACTATGATGCATGCACCCTGGGCAACCATGAGTTCGACTACGGGCTGGACAACCTGGCGCGTCTCATCCGCATGGCCACCTTCCCCTTCGTGTGCTGCAACTATGACTTCACGGGCACGCCATGCGAGGGGCTGGTGCGCCCCTATATTATAATAGAACGCGCGGGAGTGCGCGTGGGCATACTGGGAGTGTGCCACCAGCCTGACGGCCTGGTGGCAAAGGACAACTATGAGCCCATGAAGTACAGCGACCCTGCCACAGCCGCACAGCCCGTCATCGACCGCCTCCGTGGGGAGGAGCATTGTGACCTGGTCATCTGCCTGAGCCACCTGGGCTGGGCAAAGGGCACAGGATTTGACTCCGACTTCGTGTCGCGCACCAGCGGGATAGACCTCCTGCTGGGCGGGCACACGCACACCTACATGGACCACCCTGGCCTGGCCCTTGACCGGACCGGGCACCAGGTGCTGGTGGACCACATGGGCAAGTATGCGCGCTTCGTGGGCACCATGGACATCACGCTGGAGCCATAGGGGGAGAAGGGCCCCCTCCCGACCTCCCCCAAGGGGGAGGGGGCACTATGGAAATACAGCAGGGGCGCGCATGCCGCATGGTGTGCGCGCCCCTGTTGTATGA
>CAVKOT010000014.1:0-24780 GCA_963658045.1 Opitutia bacterium UBA4654 | reverse complement strand
ACTATATCCAGGCCGACGGAAAGACTGATGTGGCCGACGCGCTACAGGACTTGATAGACCGCAACCCCAACCGCACGCTCTTCTTCCCCGACGGAACCTACTGCGTGTCCCACCCCATCCTCACACCTGCCGACCCCAAGAAGAGTGTGTCGCTCGTGCTGGCTAACTTCGCCTGCATACAGGCCATCGGGACGTGGCCCGAGCATGAGGCCATCATCCGCCTGGGAGGCAAGGCCCCCTTCAACACCATCTATGTGCCAGGCAGCAACTACAGCCTCACGGGAGGCATCATCGACGGCAACAACGTGGCCGACGGGGTGTCCATCGACAGCGGGCGGGAGACGCGCGTGAGTGGCGTGAGCATCAAGCGCACTGTGGTGGGACTGCATGTGAAGCACGGGGCGAACAGCGGCTCGTCGGACGCTGACATCATGGATGTCAACATCACAGGCAATGGCACGGAGCAGTCAGTGGGCTTGCTGGTGGAGGGATTTGACAACACATTCACCAACATGCGCATCGCCGACGTGAACACTGGCGTGTGGCTGAAGAGTGCGGGCAACTCGCTGCGCAACATCCACCCGCTCTACATCTACCGCGACACACAGAAGTACGAGACGAGCAGCGGCTTCAGGATTGACGGCGGGAGCAACTGGTTCTACTACTGCTACAGCGACCAGATGGCCACAGGATTCCGCCTGGGCAAGAATGCCCGCGTGCATCTGACCGACTGCTACTGTTACTGGTACACGGGGGCACGCTGTCCCTTCCAGACGGCCATCGAGTGTGACGGCCCCTTTGTGGGCATTGCCATGGGCTTCCAGGCCGACTTCCACAAGGACTGCAAGACCATCTCCCTGCTCAGGGGCGAGCCCGGAGGCAACGGACGGCTGCTCTACCCCCTGCGCGGAAGCCGCAAGATGGCCGACGGCGATGTGAGCCAGGGGTACATCAAGGAATAGTGGACGGGCTGCGGAAAGCCCCGACAGACTACATGCCAAAATCCCCTTCCACCCACTATGGGGCGGAAGGGGATTTTCTGTACCCACACTCTACGGCACTCCCACTGGACAGGGCGGTAAAACGCATGCGGCTGCATGCGCCATCGCAGGGGCATGCACGCATCAACGCAGCGGCATGTGACGGGCATCGCACCGTAGTGCGATAATTCCCGGCCGGGCATGGGGGGAGAGAGTTCCCTCCATGGAGAAGCAAGCCTCATCCCCATGCCCGCCGCCATGCAGCGTGCCACATGTGACCAGGCGGCCTGCCCCACCACTGGGGACAGGCCGCCTGGCCGCTGGGAGACACTTACTGGATGTTGAAGTTGAACGAGCCTCTGGCATCCCCGCTCAGCAGGGCCGAGGTGGAATGGATGGTGCCAGAGTAGCCCGTGCTGCCCCCGACGATGCTGCCGTCCCACACCTGCACGCCATCCGAACTGTAGTTATAGGTGGCGGAAAAGCTCACAGTGGCCCTGCCCTGTGCCCCCTGCGGGATGGCAAAGGTGTGGCGGGGGTCAGCGTTGCTGGTGCCGTCATAGTTGGTGTGGTACTGCTTGGTGACGGTGCTGTCACGGGGAGTGCCATCCTCGAGGAGCACCTGGCAGGTGAGTGTCCAGTTGTAATAGGTACTGTTGATGTAGCGTCCCTTGTGGTCCTGCACCGCTGTCACCCGTATGCTGTCACCGCCATGGAACATGTCGCGGCTGGACACCACTTCGCCATTGCGCTCTATCTTGAAGCCCTTCCAGGTGGGCGGATAGGCCGTGTAGTCCTTGTCCTTGCACGATACCAGTGCCAGGACAGCGGCGGCGCACAAGGCCGCCAGAGTCTTCTTATTGTTCATGCTGTATGTATGATATTACGTTTCTTGAGTTCCGCATAGAGCCGTTGCACGGGCAGTCCCATCACGTTGTAGTAGGAGCCACTGAGGCTGGTCACGCCCACATAGCCTATCCACTCCTGCACGCCATAGGCTCCAGCCTTGTCCATAGGCGCATAACGCTCCACATAATAGCGCACCTCGTCGTCAGACAGGGTGGCAAAGGTGACATCGGTCACGGCGGAGAAGGAGGTGGTCCACTCTGTGGTGGCGATGGTCACACCTGTCACCACCTGGTGGGTCTTGCCCGAGAGCAGGCGCAGCATCTCCTCTGCCTCACTGGCCGAGGAGGGCTTGCCCAGCACACGCCCGTCCGTCCACACGATGGTGTCGGCGGTGATGAGAAGCTCGTCCGGTGCCAAGTCATAAGCCTCGGACTTCTCCCTGCTGATGTACTGGGGTATCTGCTCCATGGGCAAGTCCTGGGGATAGTCCTCGCGGATGCCGTCCTTGACACGCACCTCGAAGTCAATATCCAGTCCGCCCAGCAGTTCGCGCCTGCGTGGCGAGTTGCTTGCCAATATGATTTTCTTGCTTGTCTTCATTTGTCTGTACTATATATAATAGGTATATAGGGTGCGGTATCGTGCCTGGCCCTGTCACCATCCGAAAGCCTTGGCACCGTCCATCCACTTGCCCTGCGCGCGCAGCACCTGCTCCACCACATCGCGCCCGCAGCCGTAGCCACCACGCAGGTGGCTCACATAGAGGCTGGCCTGGCGTATCTCGGGAGCCGCATCGGCAGGGCAGCAGGGACATCCGCACAGGCGCATCACCTGGTAATCGGGGATGTCGTCGCCCATGTAGAGCACCTCGTCATCGGTCAGTCCGTGCCTGGCGAGCAGGTCGCGGTAGGTGTCAATCTTGTCCGAGCAGCCCAGGTGAATCTCCTGGACACCCAGCCCCTGGTAGCGCACCCTGATGGCCTCGACTCCTGCCCCGGTGATGATGCCCACCAGCAGTCCGCTCTTCACCGCCAACTGCAGGGCATAGCCATCCTTGATGTTGACCGTGCGCAGCGGTGTGCCCTGGGCATCCATTGTGATGGTCTCGGCACTCAGCACGCCATCCACGTCAAAGAGCAGGGCCTTTATCTTCCTCAAATCGTAGTTTATCATCGTGTATATAGTTGCTTATGAGCCTGTAGGCCTGGCGCATCGTCTCGTCGGGCAGCAGGGCTTGCTGTGCGCGCATGACCTCTGTGTCCCATCGCACGGCAGGCCCCGTCTGTGCCTCATGGGGCGTGAGGTCATGCACCTTGGCGGCCGTCTCGTCTATCAGGGGCAGCAGCACGCTGAAGGGGACGCCCTCGTCCCTGAGCAGGCGGTGGGCCATGGAGTACATGGCATTGGTGAAGTTGGAGCAGAACACGGCGGCCAGGTGAATGTGCCTCCTGCGCTCCGAGTCGAGCACATGCACGCTGCGGCTGACGCTGGAGGCCAATTCCTGCAGCAGGGGCAGGTCGCTGTCACTCTCGATGAAGAGCGGCACGCGGGAAAAGTCAATCTGCCGCCCCCGGCTGAGGGTCTGCAGTGGATAGAGCACGCCACGCCTCCGCTGCGGCAGCACATCCATGGGCACGCTGCCGGCGGTGTGCACCACCAGGCCCTGGACATCCGCCAGTTCGGCAGCCACCCCCGCGATGCTGCGGTCAGAGACGGCTATCACATACACATCGGCATCCTGGGGGATGGGGGCGGTGCGTGTCCTGCCTCCCACAGCGATGACCTCATGCCCGGCCCCTGCGAGGGCCTGCCCCAGGCGTGTGGCCACGTTGCCGCGGCCTATCAGTACCGCCCGTAGTGTACGCGCTCCCATTTCAGCCGGTCCTCGTTCTGGGGCTTGCGCTCCATGCCTTTGTGTCCCACTGCCACCAGGCAGCACACGCCATGCCCCTGGGGCACGCCCAGGAGGTCACGCACGACCTGCTCTGAGTCCTCGCCTTCCTGGGTCTTGCGGCCACGCACCTGCACCCAGCAGGCACCCAGCCCCAGGTCCTCGGCCTCAAGGAGCAGGCAGGTGGCCGCCACGGAGGCATCCTCCACCCACACCTCACTGAGCGAGGGGTCGGCCAGGACGGCAATGACCAGGGGCGCGCCGGCCACGAAGTCGGCTCCCATAGCCTTGCAGTGGCTCAGTGCCTCGATGGTGGCGGGGTCCTCGACCACCACAAACTCATAGCTGTGCATACCCTTGCTGCTGGGTGCCATCAGGGCGGCACGCATCAACTGGCGCACCTCGTCGGCACTTACTTTCTCATCGGTGAACTTGCGGTGCGAGCGGCGCACGGCAAGCAACTGGCTCATACTGTCCATTTGGAAACTTGTCTTCTGTAAAATCAATCTGCATGCGCAAAGTTATGAAAAAGTTGGGCTGGGATATACAAAAAGCCTGTCCTTTTGCGTTTATTAAGTAATGAGACGCAAGCTACTACTCCTTTTTATCTATATAATGGTTCCCCTCCTCGCCCTGGCACAGGCCGTGGAGAGTGACACCACGCGTGTGCATCTGAAGGGGCGCGTGGTGGACGAGGACGGCGAGCCCGTGTCGCTCTGCATGGTGAGCGCGGGGGCGGGTGTGGCCACCACGGCCAACATGGACGGGCAGTACTCCCTCTCGTTCCACACAGCCGACAGCGTGGTCATCACTTACCGCATGATGGGGTATGAGGAGAAGAAGCGCGTGCTCAAGCGACCGCATGGCAAACTCACGCTGAACGTCATCATGCGCTCGCGAAGCAAGGAGATGGCCGAGGTGGTGGTGGCCGACACACGCCGCCAGATGGGCTCCACGCAGGAACTCAACACCAAGGACCTCAAGCGCATGCCCAGTACGACGGGCAACGCAGTGGAGGAACTCGTGGCCACACAGGCAGGGGTGAGCACGCACAACGAGCTCTCAAGCCAGTATAACGTGCGTGGAGGCTCATTTGATGAGAACTGCGTGTATATCAACGGCGTGGAGGTGTATCGACCGCTGCTCATCAGCAGCGGACAGCAGGAGGGCCTCTCGGTCATCAACAGCGACATGGTGGAGAAGGTGAACTTCAGCGCGGGGGGCTTCGAGGCGAAATATGGCGACCGCATGAGCAGCGTGCTCGACATCACCTATGCCCGCCCCAAGAAGGCCGAGGCCAGCGTGCAGGCCAGTCTGCTGGGCACCAACGTGTATGCGGGATATGGCAACAAGCACTTCTCCTTCAGCAACAGCGTGCGCTACAAGACCAACCAGTACATGCTGGGAAGCCTGGAGACCAAGGGGGAGTACAAGCCGCGCTTCCTGGACTACCAGGCCTATGCGAGCTGGACTCCCGGCAAGAAGTGGACCATCGACGGCATAGGCTACATCAGCCAGAACAAATACAACTTCCAGCCGGCCAGCCGCGAGACGAAGTTTGGCACGATGGAGGATGTGAAGAGTTTCAAAGTGTATTTCGACGGACAGGAGCGTGACCTCTTCCGCACGCTCTTCGGAACGCTCAAGGTGGCGCGTCAGGCGGGCAAGGCAGGACGCGTGAGCCTCTCGGCCTCGGCATTCAGCACACGCGAGCGGGAGACCTACGACATCCAGGGACAATACTGGCTCAACGAGACCAACGGTGACGAGCAACTGGGCGTGGGCACCTACATGGAGCACGCACGTAACTTCCTGCACAGCAACTCCGCAGCCCTCAAGGCCGCATACGAGTGCCAGGCTGGCAAGCACAACCTGCAGGCCGGACTGGGCTGGAGGCATGAGCGCATCAGCGAGGAGAGCCGCGAGTGGGAGTACAGGGACAGCAGTGGCTATAGCGTGCCGCATACGGGGAATGAGCTGCACGTCATCTACAATCTGAAGAGCAACAACCTGGTCAACTCCAGCCACACTGAACTCTATGCCCAAGACACCTACCGCACCGAGAGCAAGGTGGGCGTTCTGAGCGTGAACTATGGCGCGAGACTCAGCCACTGGACATGGAACGGTGAGTGGCTCTTCAGTCCGCGCGCCAGCCTGGGCTACGTGCCCGCTGGCAATGATGCGTTCACCTTCCGTCTGGCCACGGGTCTCTACTACCAGCGACCCTTCTACAAGGAACTGCGTGACACGGTGACCACCCATGGCAACACCATTGTCCAGCTGAACAAAGGCATCAAGTCACAACGTTCCTACCAGGTGCTGGCATCGATGGACTATAAGTTCAAGCTGGGTGGCAGACCGTTCAAGTTCACCACCGAAGTGTATTACAAGGCACAGAGCAGGCTGAACCCCTACAACGTGGACAACGTGAAGATTGTCTATTATGGCAGCAACTGCGCCTCGGGCTACGTGGTGGGGGCTGACTTCAAACTCTTTGGCGAGTTTGTGCCAGGCACCGACTCATGGATAAGTTTCGGCCTGATGAAGGCACAGATGCGGCTGAACGGCAAGAGCATACCGCAGCCCACCGACCAGCGGTACAACGTCAACTTCTTCTTCAGCGACTATTTCCCGGGCACCACACGCTGGAAGATGAACCTGAAGGCCTGCTTTGCCGACGGCCTGCCCTTCGGTCCTCCACACACGGGACTGGAGCGCAACGTGTTCCGCGCCCCGGCCTACAAGCGTGTGGATATAGGCATGAACTACCGGCTGCTGGACAACGAGGACCGCCACATGCATCATGACGTGGTGAGGAATATATGGCTGGGCCTCGACTGCTTCAACATCTTCGGCCTCAACAATGTCAGTGGCTACTACTGGGTGACCGACGTGAGCAACCACCAGTATGCCGTGCCCAACTACCTCACAGGACGTATGGTGAACGCGCGTGTGCTGGTGGAATTTTAGAAAAAAGAGCATTCCACGCTTGCCATAAGCAGTTAATTCAGTAACTTTGTAGGAGCGCAGGCTGCGGTGAGGCCACTCCCAGCCGCACATGCACTAACATAGCAAACAATAACACATCAAACTAAAACAAAGGAGTTATGAAGATTTCACGCATTGAGCACCTGGGCATCGCCGTGCAAAGCATCGACGCTGTGCTGCCCTACTTCCGCGACGTACTGGGACTGGAAGTGTATAAGGAGGAGGTCGTAGAGGACCAGAAGGTAAAGACCGCCTTTCTGAAGGTGGGCGAGGTGAAACTTGAGTTGCTGGAGCCCACGTGCCCCGAGAGCACAGTACAGAAGTTCCTGGACAATGGAGGGCGTGGCGTACACCACGTGGCATTCAAGGTCGAGGACGGAGTCAAGGAGGCACTGGCCATGTGTGACGAGAAAGGCATTCGCCTCATAGACAAGGCCCCGCGCAAGGGAGCCGACGGCCTGCACATCGCGTTCCTGCATCCCAAGAGCACCTGTGGCATTTTGACTGAGTTATGCGAGGAATAACCAAGACCCTCACACTGGCCGGCACCATGCTGCTGACCAGCGTGCTTGCGGGTGGACAAAGCGTTCTGGCAGAGGAGCGTCTCACCCCCGAGAACCAGCTCATCAGCCTGCGCCACATCATGGAGCAGGCTCAGACCGAGAGCGAGAAGGAAGCCGCCATGACCCTCATAGGCCAGACGGGCACCCTGCAGGCCATGTACTATGCCGGCACATACCTCCAGGACCGTCAGGTGGCCGACGAGGCTGCCGAGGCCATCGTGGCCATCGCCCTCAAGCATCCCGAATACAATGGTGACCACACGCGCCAACTGGTGCAGCAGTCGCTCAAGCACCTGGACAAGAAGGAGCGCAAGAGCGCGCAGCAATGGCTCAACCAGGCCGACCTGAAGGAGAAGGGATACGTGAGCCTGTTCAATGGAAAGGACCTCACAGGCTGGAAGGGACTCGTGGAGAACCCCATCGCACGCGCCAAGATGACAGCCGACCAACTCAAGCAAAAGCAGGAGAAGGCCGACGAGGCCATGCGCAACGACTGGAAGGTGGAGGATGGACTGCTCGTGTATGTGGGCCATGGATTTGACAACCTGTGCACGGACAAGGCCTACGGAGACTTCGAGATGACCGTCGATTGGAAGTTGGACCCCAATGGCGAGGAGCCTGACGCAGGCGTGTATCTGCGTGGCACACCCCAGGTGCAGATATGGGACATCCGCCGCACCAACGTGGGTGCCCAGGTGGGCTCGGGTGGACTCTACAACAACCAGAAGAACCGCAGCACTCCCACCAGCGTGGAGGACAACAAGCTGGGCGAGTGGAACACCTTCTACATCAAGATGGTGGGCGACAAAGTCACGGTGAAGTTGAACGGCGTGACCGTTGTAGATAACGTGACACTGGAGAACTACTGGGACCGCAGCCAGCCCATCTTCCCGCGCGAACAGATAGAGATGCAGGCACATGGCAGCAGGGTCTATTTCCGCGACATCTATCTGAAGGAACTCTAACCCCACCCTGCGGTACACGTCTGCCATCGGCAGACCACACATGACATACCCCCTTACCCGCCCCGTCAAGGCGGGAAGGAGCAAGCAACGCAAGCACATAACCAGGGCCTCAAGCCTGGGTTATGTGCTTGTTCCGTTTTCAAGAGGCACGCTTCCCACCTTCTCCCTCCCCCACCATCCACACAAGAGAACCCCACCACACACCACACAGGAAGCCCTCCTCCCCCCCTGGGGGAGGCCGGGAGGGGGCCACATCTTCCCCACCACACACCACACAAAAACCCCTCCTCCCCCCTGGGGGAGGTCGGGAGGGGGCTTTTCTTTCCCCATCCTTTCTTGTAAGTATGGGGATAAAAAACTAACTTTGCATAGGATTGCACCTAAGAACGATACAAACAGGATGAAGAAGAGACAACAACAAGTCCTGGCCATCATGGCGGCAGCAATGCTGTCCATCCCATGTGCCGGGCAGAAGATGAGCGTGGAGAGCCTCAGAGTGGAACACATGGAAAATCCCTCGGTGGTGGATGCCACCCAGCCACGCCTCTCGTGGATCAACGTCCCACGGGACAGGAAGGCACGTGGACTCAGGCAGACGGCCTACCGCATCGTGGTGGCTTCGAGCCTGAAGAACCTCAAGCAGGGCAACTACGACCTGTGGGACAGCGGTCGGCAAGAGTCTGACGCCTCGAGCCTCGTGCCCTACCAGGGCAAGGCACTCGCCACGGCACAGGACTGCTACTGGATGGTACAGACGTGGAACCAGGACGGGAAACCCTCGGCCTGGAGCAAGCCTGCCCACTGGGGAATGGGACTGCTCAAGGCCGAGGACTGGAAGGCACAGTGGATAGACCCCATGCAGGAAGGCACCGGGGCACCGCTCCTGCGCAAGTGCTTCAAGGCACGGGGCAAGGTGAGGCAGGCCAAGGTGTTCGTGTGCGGACTGGGCTACTTCGAGCTGTATGTCAACGGCGAGCGCATCGGCAATGACCTGCTGGTGCCCGGCATGACCGACTACACCGAGCGGCATGACCTGGCCAAGGGGCCCATAGCCATCGACGGGAACTTCACCGCCCACAGGGTGATGTACCTGGCCTATGATGTCACAGGCCAACTCCAGCAGGGTGACAACGCCCTGGGGGTGATACTGGGAAATGGGTTCTACAGCCCGGTCAACCTCAACATCCCCCTCTCGCGGTTCGGCGACAAGTGCCTGCGGCTGCAGATGCAGGTGACCTATGACGACGGCACCACCGACTGCATCGTGACCGACGGAAGCTGGCAGAGCCGTCCCTCGGCCATTACCTACAACAGTGTGCATGGCGGCGAGATATACAACGCCTGCCTGGAGACTCCCCTGTGGGCCACCACCCAGGACCAGAGCGAGGGCTGGCACAGCGTGAAGTGCGTGACGGGCCCCACTGGCGAGATGGGCGCGCACACGGCTCCCACCGACAAGGTGACCGAGGTGCTCAAGCCCATCAGCCTCACACGGCGCGAGGACGGGGCATGGGTGGTGGACTTCGGCAAGGAGATTGCCGGATGGGTTCACCTGCGTGGCCTCAAGGGCGAGAAGGGTGACACGCTGAAGGTCGATTACCTGAGCGAGTCCATCCAGGGCAACATGCGCTATGTGATGAACGGCAGCGGCCGGGAGGAGTATGCGCCACGCTTCACCTGGTTTGTCTTCAGCAAGGCCGTGATATCGGGCGTCAAGAGCCTCTCCGCCGCCAATCTCACCGCCGAGGCCGTGAACACCGACGTGCCCCTGGCCGCTGACTTCCACTGCACCGACACCCTCTTCAACCGCATCAACGAGATATGGCGGCGCTCGCAACTTGACAACATGCACGGCTGCATAGCCAGCGACTGCCCCCACCGCGAGCGTCTGCCCTACACGGGTGACGGCAACGCGGCCTGCGCTACGGTGATGTGCAACTTTGACGCGGCGGCGTTCTATCAGAAGTGGATACGTGACGTGCGCGACGCACAGAACAGGGTGACGGGATATGTGCCCAACTCCGCACCCTGGGAACCCACCGCCGGAGGTGGTGTGGGCTGGGGCGCGGCCATGAACACCATGCCCTGGGAGTACTATGTGCAGTATGGCGACCGCAAGATACTGGAGGACAACTTTACGGCCATGAAGCACCAGGTGGAGTACATGACCACCTGGGTGCAGCCCGACGGCACGATGAACCAGAGGTTCGGGGGCCTTAACTCCCAGGAGCCCAACTACTGGCTGTGCCTGGGTGACTGGTGCCCGCCCTATGCCGTGCCCTTGGAAGAACTGGTGCACACCTTCTTCCTGTGGCTCTGCAGCGACTATACGGCTCGCACGGCAGAGGTGCTGGGCGAGGCGGCCGACGCGCACACCTTCCGCGCGCTGGCCAACCGCACACGCGACGCATTCCACAAGAAATATTACAACGCCGAGACAGGCTCCTATGGCGACAATGGCTGCAACATCTACGCACTGGTGATGGGCGGCATGCCTGACGCGCAGCGCAAGCGCGTGGTCGAGGCCCTGCGCAAGGAGATAGCCGAGACGCATGACGGACACATCGACACGGGATTCCTGGGCACCAAGTTCTTCTTTGAGACCCTGACCGACAACGGCCTGCATGACCTCGCGGTGGGTGCCATGCGCAAGGAGGATTTCCCCAGCTATGGCCACTGGATCAAGCAGGGAGCCACCACCACCTGGGAGCAGTGGGACGGACAGAACTCCCACAACCACCCGATGTTCGGCAGCGGACTCACCTGGTTCTACCGCCGCCTGGCAGGCGTGTGCCCCGACCCCGCAGAGCCGGGCTACAGGCACATCATCCTGCGTCCCACCCCTGTGGATGGGCTCGACAACGTACACTACAGCTACCGCACGCCCTATGGCACCGTGTCATCTGACCTCACCCAGACCGCCAGCGGCAGTACGCTCAAGGTGACCGTGCCCGTGGGCAGCCACGCCACCCTGTACCTGCCCACCGACCAGAAGGGCAACATCAGCGAGGGAGGCAGGCCACTGAGCGAGGCCAAAGGGGTGACGATGAAGGGCAACGAGGACGGACACACCGTGCTCGGGCTGCAGCAGGGCAGTTACACCTTCCGGTACTGACCACCCTCAGAGACTCAAGGATACATGAAGCCCCGCCTGGCGAACTTGCCTGGCGGGGCTTTGTCATCCACGTCCGTTTCCCGACGGAGCAGGATGCCTCTATCGTCCAGCCAAGGCTGGACAGTCAACGAAGCAGGGTGCATCGGCCGATGCATGCAGGTGCATCCACTGTCCAGCCCTGGCTGGACGATGGACGCGCCTGGCTCTGTCCACCCGGCAAGCAAAGTCCGATGCCCCACAAAAGCGACTTCGGCGGCGGTGACAGCCCCCTGCATGGGAGAAGCCTCCTGGGTTTGGCCAGCATGCCAAGCCCAGGAGGCTTCTCCCATATCATTATCCACTGGCCTCCGCACAATGGCGGCAAGCCACTCACTTCACCCTGTTGTTCTCGGGGAACACCACTGTGGGCTGGAAGGCCTTGGCCTCCTCGAAGTCCATCAGCGCATAGGAGATGATGATGACCTCGTCCCCCACCTGCACCTTACGCGCGGCTGCTCCGTTGAGACAGATGCATCCCGATCCGCGCTCGCCCTTGATGATGTAGGTCTCGAGCCGCTCCCCGTTGTTGTTGTCAACTATCTGCACCTTCTCGCCCGCTATCATCCCGGCCGCGTCCATCAAGTCCTCGTCGATGGTGATGCTGCCCATGTAGTGCAGGTTGGCCTCGGTCACTCTCACACAGTGAAGCTTTGACTTCAGTACTTCTATCATCATGTCTGTCGCTGTTTTTACTTGTAGCGTATGTGGTCAATGAGGCGTATGGGCTGCGAGCCACAGAACACGGTGATGCAGCCCACCACGCTCAAGCTGTCATTCCACGAGCCCACATCGGCCAGTGTGTCGCCATCGACGATGCTGAAATACTGCACCTCCAGGCCATCCACCGCATTGATGTGACTCACCACATAGTCATGCGTGCCCTGCACGTCCTGCCCCAGGTCCTTGCTCTTCCGCAACACCCGATAGATGTTGGCCGCTATGGCACGCTCCTCATCGGTGAGCAGCGTGTTTCGGCTGCTCATGGCCAGCCCGCTCGGCTCCCTCACCACAGGGCAAGGGACAATCTGCAGCTTAAAGCCCAGGTCATCGACCATGCGGCGAATGACGGCTATCTGCTGGTAGTCCTTCTCTCCGAAATAGGCCCTGTCGGGCTGCACGTAGGAGAAGAGCTTGCTCACTATCTGGCACACGCCGTTGAAATGTCCCGGGCGCATGGCTCCCTCCATCACGCTGTCGGTGGGGGGATAACTGAAGTGCCGTGTGTCAGGCTCGGGGTAAATCTCCTCCACGCTGGGCGCGAAGGCTATCGTGGCTCCATACTGCTCCAGGAGGCGACAGTCAGCCTCCAGTGTGCGGGGGTACTTGGCCAGGTCTGTCTTGTCATTGAACTGAGTGGGATTGAGGAAGATGCTCACCACGGTGGCATCATTCTCCCGCACGCTGCGCTTCACAAGTGAAGCATGCCCCTCATGCAAGGCTCCCATGGTGGGCACCAGTCCCACTGTGGCTCCCTTGTGGGAGCGCAGTTGCTGGAGCTCGGCCTGCAATTGGGCGATTGTGTGAACTACTTTCATTTCTCTATGTTACCTTCAACATGCCACGCCACCCAACCGCCTCTGCCCCCCCTTCCAAGTGGTTCCTGCAGGCGGGACATGGCGCAGCACATCCACATGATGTCAAAAAAACGATGCAAAGTAACACAGAAAAACAGAAACGAGAAAAGGTTTTGCCGAAATATTCTCCCCATTCTCCAAAATCGCGTGGCAATGTGGGGCACAGAGTGCCAAATTCTTCGTACCTTTGTACATTATATAAAAAGAAAGCAATGATTAAAGCGAAAAAGATCTTGTTTATCACTCAGGAAATGACTCCTTACGTTTCCGAATCCGCGCTGGCCACATTGGGCCGTAAGGTGCCTCAGGCCACACAGGAAAGCAAGAAGGAGATACGCACGTTCATGCCCAAGTGGGGGCACATCAATGAGCGGCGCAACCAGCTCCACGAGGTAATTCGTCTGAGCGGCATGAACCTGGTGGTGGACGACACCGACCACACCCTGGTCATCAAGGTGGCAAGCATCCCGTCGGCACGCATGCAGGTCTATTTCATCGACAATGATGACTTCTTCACCAAGAGGAAGATGGGCCGCGACGACAAGGGCGTGGAATACAAGGACAACGCCGAGCGTGCGGCCTTCTTCGCACGTGGCGTGCTGGAGACCGTGAAGAAGTTGCGCTGGACCCCTGACGTGATCCACTGCCAGGGGTGGATGGCAAGTTTCATCCCCGTATATCTGAAGGAGGCCTACAACGACGAGCCCTCGTTCCGCGACTGCCGCATCGTCTTCACTCCCGCTGACGAGAACCTGAAGGCTCCCCTGCCGGCCAACATCAACGGCATACTGGGCTTCAACGGCATCGGCCCCGAGGCCCTTGAGGGCACCGACGAGCCCAAGGACATGCAGACACTCAACCGCCTGGGCATGAAGTTTGCCGACGGCATCATGGCACTGAGCACCGACACGACACTGGTGGACTATGCCAAGCAGACGGGCAAGCCACTGCTCACCGCCGAGAAACCCGAAGACTTCTGCACCACAGCCCCCGCCTTCTTTGACGAGATATGGGCCGAGGGAAAAGTAGAAACTCCTGAAGAAGATGAAGATTAACAAAGCGCTGGCCGCACTGGCCACACTGGCCACACTGCTCACTGCGGGGTGTGACGACAACACATCCACCATGGGCATTCCCTCCAAGGACGAGGAGGTGTTCCCCTCCTATGGCACGTTCCAGGTATATACACGGTCCGAGGCCATGGACTCGGTGCTCGCCGGCAGCACGAGGAGTTACCTGGGCAGCATCGATGACCCCGAGACAGGGACACGCATAAGGGCCAACTTCGCGGCACAGTTCCACACGTTTGAGAACTATGCCTTCCCCAAGTTTGCCCAGATGTTCCCTGATGACCATCGGCAGCGTCCCATCGACAGCATCAAATGCGACTCTGTGGAGCTCCGCCTCTACTTCGACAGTTACTATGGTGCCAAGAACGCCCCGCTGAAATTGGAGATTTACCCGCTGGACAAGAACAATGTGCTCAGCGAGGAGGAGGACTACTACACCGACACGAACCTGGAGCAGTATGTGCAGCCCGGCAGTGGACCAGTGGCCACCAAGGTGTTCACGCCCGAGGACTATAACCTGGCTGACGCCGAGAGGAACAGCAGCACGCACAGCGACAACGTGCGCATCATGCTGCCCGACTCCATCGGCTCGCTGATCATGCAGGCTTACTATGCCCATCCCGAGTACTTCAAGGACTCCTACACCTTCATCCGCAAGGTGTGCCCGGGCTTCCTGTTCAAGATAAGGAGCGGCAACGGCAGCATGCTGAGCATAGAGGCCAGCAACCTGAACGTCTATTTCAGTTACTACAGCACCGAGAAGCGTGACTCGCTCCTCAGCGGCCTGGGACGATTCTCGGCCACGCCTGAGGTGATACAGAGCACGCAGTTCAGCAACGATGACATGCAGAGCCTGGTGCAGGAGGACACCTGCACCTACCTGAAGACTCCCGCCGGAATCCTCACCGAGGCACAACTGCCCATCAACGAGATATACCGGGGGCATGAGGCCGACAGCGTGAGCCGCGCGCAACTGACCTTCACACGCTATAACAACAGCCGCCCGTCAAGCCAGTCGCTCAGCATCCCGCAGTCGCTGCTGATGGTCAGGAAGCAGGACATGACCTCATTCTTCAAGAAGAGGAGCGTGGCCAACTCCAAGTCATCATACACCACCTCATACAGCAGCACCTACAACACCTACACCTTCAACAACATCTGCCGCCTCATCAGCCTTTGCCGGCATGAGAAGATGTCGGGCATGGCCAGGGAGGGGCTGAGCGAGGAGGAATGGGAGCGCAGGCATCCAGACTGGAACAAGGTGGTGCTGATACCCGTGAGCATAAGCACCACCACCGACACGTACGGCAACACTCACCAGGTGAGTGTGACGCACGACATGGGCATGAACAGCATACGACTGCAGGGAGGGGCGCACACGCCCATCAACATGCAGGTCATCTACAGCCGCTTCAAGCAATAGGAGCAGGCCCACACATGACGCTTCGCAGAGGCGGCCACCTTGTCAAGGGGTGGCCGCCTCTCGCTTTTCCCACCTGGCAGGGGAGATTGCACATAATCTATAATACGCGCGCGCATAGACCCTGGCAGGAGCATGCACATTCCCCACCACGCATCTGCCAGGCATAGAGAGAAGTGCCCCGCACACACGAGAAACGGCCTTTTTATGGCCAAATATTAGCATAAGTTAACAAAATAAATATTCTTGTGCCAGTATTTGTCACACTCTGTCCCGAACTTTGCCATGTGAAACGAAAGAAACCACATTACCAACCCAAAAGAAAGGAAGCGATATGAAAACGGAAGCCCTCTACATCGGAAAGAAGAACGTGCAGCAGCGCACGCTGAGCCAGATGATACTGGAGTCGAAGGCCATGCTTGGTCTGGCCGAACTGTATGGTGCCATCCTGGGCGAGAAGACCAGTCCGCTCAAGGCTGTCAAGCTGACCAACGCACAAGCGGCGACAGCCTCCCTCATAATTTTCGGAGGCATGTCGCCGCTTGTGACTGGGCTATTGCTGGCCTGGCTGGGCCTGGCCGTGTATCAGTGCAAGGATTAGGCTCACTTCACGTTGCCCACCCTGATGAGGTACTCGGCAATCTGCACGGCATTGAGAGCCGCGCCCTTCTTGATCTGGTCACCCACGAGCCAGAAGGTGATGCCGTTCTCACAGGCCAGGTCCTTGCGGATGCGGCCCACATAGACATCATCCTTGCCAGCGAGGAACAGGGGCATGGGATATACCTTGTTGGCAGGGTCATCCATGAGCTGCACGCCCTCGCCATCCCTGATGGCCTGTGCAAAAGCCTCGGGAGAGACTGGCTCCTCGGTCTCGGCCCAGATGGCCTCAGAGTGGCTGCGCAGGCTGGGCACACGCACGCACATGGCCGAGCACTTGGCATCGGTGTGCATTATCTTGCGTGTCTCATTGTACATCTTCATCTCCTCCTTGGTGTAGCCATTGTCGGTGAAGACATCTATCTGGGGGATGACATTATAGGCAAGTTGGTAGGCAAACTTGTTGACAGTGACGGGCTTGCCGTCGAGCACCTCGCGATACTGCTGCTCCAGCTCGGCCATGGCTGCTGCGCCTGCACCGCTGGCAGCCTGGTACGAGGCCACGTGGATGCGCTTGATATGGCTGAGGTTTTCCAGGCACTTCAGCGCGACCACCATCATGATAGTGGTGCAGTTGGGGTTTGCGATGATGCCTCTGGGGCGGTTGAGCGCGTCCTCGGCATTGCACTCAGGCACGACCAGGGGCACATCCTCGTCCATACGGAAAGCCGAGGAGTTGTCTATCATGACAGCCCCGTGCTTGGTGATGGTGTCGGCAAACTCACGGCTCACGCCTGCTCCAGCACTGGTGAAAGCGATGTCCACGCCCTTGAAGTCATCATTGTGCTGCAGGAGTTTCACCTCGAGTTCCTTGCCACGGAACATGTACTTGGCACCAGCACTGCGCTGACTGCCAAACAACAACAACTCATCTGCGGGGAAGTCTCTCTCCTCCAGCACTCTCAGGAACTCCTGTCCCACGGCACCGCTGGCACCTACAATTGCTACTCTCATCTGTTAATTCAACTAATTGATTTGCCAGTGCAAAATTACTCATTTCTTCACAATAATGGGGGTATCAGGGGGCACAATTCGCCAAAAGGGCGTACCTTTGTGTGAGAAATACAACACAGGACAACCCACGGCATGTTAACCATACTCACGAACATCCCCCCCAAGCAGGCTCTCATCACAGATCCCACCTGGATATTCTTCGTCGTGCTGGGTATCATCCTGCTTGCTCCCCTGCTGCTCAGGCGGCTGCGCATCCCGCACGTCATAGGTCTGATACTGGCAGGCATGCTGGTGGGAGAGCACGGGCTCAACCTTCTGAGGCGCGACAGTTCGTTTGAGTTGTTTGGCCAGGTGGGCATCTACTACATCATGTTCCTGGCCGCACTCGAACTGGACATGGGCAGTGTGGCCCATTATGGGCGCAGCGGCCTGAAGTTCGGAGTGCTCACCTTCCTCATCCCCTTTGTGCTGGGCTGGTGCTCCTGTCACTATCTGTTGCATTACAGCACGCTCACGAGTGTGCTCATGGCCTGCATCTTCGCCTCGCACACCCTGGTCAGTTACCCCACCGTGAGCAGGTATGGCATGAGCCGCAACAGCGTGGTGGTCATCAGCGTGGTGGCCACGGCATTCACCACATTTGCCGCCCTGCTCATCGTGGCCCTCGTCGAGGGGCTGCAGCAGCCCGGCTCGTCCACGCTCACATGGATTGCCTTCCCACTCAAGTGCCTGGTCTATGTGGCCTTTGTGCTGCTGGTATTCCCCAGGCTGGGACGATGGTTCCTGCGCCGTTACGACGACGGGGTGATGCAGTACATCTTTATCCTGGCCCTGGTATTCCTCAGCGCGGCCCTGGCCAAGTTGGCTGGGCTGGAGGGACTGCTGGGCGCATTCCTGGCAGGACTGGTCATCAACAGGCTCGTGCCTCGCACCAGCCCACTCATGAACCACCTGGAGTTTGTGGGCAATGCCCTCTTCATCCCTTATTTCCTGATAGGCGTGGGCATGATCATCAACGTGTGCTCACTCACGGAAAGCCTGGACGGACTGTGGCCCATGCTCATCCTGGTGGCCACGGGCATATTCACTAAGTGGATAGCCTCGGCTGTCATGGCCTGGCAGAGCGGGTATGACCGCAACGGCATGTGGCTGATGTTTGGACTGACCAACGCTCATGCGGCCGGTGCGCTGGCCATTGTGATGATAGGCATCAACCCTCATGTGGGACTGATGAACGAGCAGACGCTCAACGGCACGATGCTGCTCATCCTGTGCAGTTGCATCGTGAGCGGCCTGGCCACCAGCAAGGGGGCGCGGGCACTGGCCCTCACCGATACCACACTGGAGGAGAACCGTGGGTCTTACCACGGCAAGTGCCTGGTGACCTACAGCCAGGAGGACACGGTGAGCGTGATGACACAACTGGCCATCCTCATACGCAACCCCTACATACCCGACAGCCTGATGGGTCTGTCAGTTGCCTATGACACCGACAACAATGACGGAGTAGATCGTCACAGGCGTGGGCAGAAACTGCTGGAGAGCGCACAGAGGATAGCGGCAGCAGCCAATGTGCCCATGGCCATCCTCAACCGCATGAGCACGAACATCGCCGGTGGAATCCTGCACACCATCAAGGAGTATGACTGCGGCGAGGTCATCATGTGCCTGACCGACCGTACCACGGGCATGCCCAAGTCGTCACTGGGGCCGGTGATTGACAATGTGCTGAGCGGTTCGCACCGTGAGGTGATGGCCGTGAGAGGTATCGTGCCCCCTGGCACATTGCGCACGGTGTTGGTAGCCATCCCGCCGAAGGCCGAGTATGAGGTAGGCTTCTACAAGTGGCTGGAGCACGTGTGCCGCATAGGCGAGCAGCTGGACTGCCACCTGGACTTCCGTGCCCATGGCGACACACTACCCTACATACGCGGCTACATGCAGAACAAGCATGACAGCCTGCGCGCTGAATACCGGGAGATGCCTCACTGGGGAGACTGGCTCTCCCTGCAGCACGAGACTGGCAAGGACACCATGCTCATCGTGGTGACGGCACGTCCGGGCTTCATCTCCTACAGGACAGAATTTGACGACCTGCCCCACAAGATTCACAAATACTTTAACCACACCAGCGTCATGCTCCTGTACCCCGACCAGTGGGGTGACCCGCAGGAGTCCGTATATGTGTTCACGCCCAACGGCTCTGCCGTCACCCGAAGGCCGCGCACACTCAAGAGCTGGCTCAAACAATTCCTTTTCCAATGAACAAACTGAGACTTTCAGCCCTGGCCATGCTCTGGCTGGCACTGGGCGCATTCATCCCCAAGGGCACCGGGGCCTGGTCACAGGACCTTCCCCTCACGGTGCGCACTGGACTGCAGGACAAGTTCCATGTGCAGGGCATAGCCTACGACCGGGAGCGAAACTGCATGTACATGTCCTTCACCACCAGTCTGCTCAAGGTGGATATGCAGGGACGGATACTGGGCAGTGTGGAGGGGCTCACGGGACACCTGGGCTGCATCTCGCTCAATCCCGATGACGGCAGACTCTATGGCAGCCTGGAGTACAAGCACGATGCCATAGGACAGGGCATCATGGACGGCCTGGGGGGCGTGAAGAATGACGACGAGAATGGGTTTTATATCGCCATCTTCGACGTGGCACGCATTACCCGTGAGCACATGAGTGCCCAGGAGGTGATGACCTCGGTGTATGTACGGCCGGCCGTAGAGGACTTCCAGGCCAAGGTCACCAACCAGGGCCGCACGGTGGAGCACCGCTTCGGATGCTCGGGCATCGACGGGCTCACGCTGGCTCCACGCTGGGGAAAGCATGACGGACGCAGGATGCTGTATGTGGCCTACGGCATCTATTCCGAGAATGACCGTACTGACAATGACTACCAGGTGCTGCTGTGCTATGATGTCAGGAAACTGGCAAAGTACGAGCAGCCGCTCAGCCCACAGAACCTGCACCACAGCGGGCCCAAGAAACCGGCCTACACCTATTATATATATACAGGCAATACCAGTTGGGGAGTGCAGAACCTGTGCTATGACAGCCACACAGGACACATGCTGGCCGCCGTATATACGGGCAAGAAGCCAGACTGGAAAAACTTCAGCCTGTATGTGGCCGACGGACAGGGGAAGCCCACCAAGGAGGTGTTGCGGGGCGTGGAGCCCAGGACAAGCGGACTGGTCATCCCGCTCCTCAAGCAGGGTGAGCACGATGCTGTGCACGACACATGGGGATGGAACTTCAAGTGGGGAAACACTGGACTGACCTCACTGGGTGACGGACGCTTCTATGTGTCAGTAGGAGGGCGTGACAAGGACACGGGAAGGCAGTATTGCGAGGCACGCCTGTTCCGCTGGATAGATGGAAAGGGGTTGGTGGCAGAGGAATAAAAGCACCCCCCTCACTCTCCCCGAAGGCAGGAGGCGAGGGCTGGCCACTTCTTTTTAGCATAAACCATACAACATGATACAACTACACGGAATCACCAAGAGTTTTGGCTCCCTGCAGGTGCTGCGAGGCATCGACCTGCAAGTGAGCCGTGGTGAGGTGGTGGCCATCGTAGGACCCAGCGGAGCGGGAAAGACCACGCTCCTGCAGATTATGGGCACCCTGGACCGCCCGGACGGGGGCGAGGTCATCATTGACGGCCAGAATGTGAGCCGCCTCTCCAGCACCAAACTCGCACATTTCCGCAACAAGAACATCGGATTTGTGTTCCAGTTTCACCAGTTGCTGCCAGAGTTCACAGCACTGGAGAATGTGATGATACCCGCCCTCATAGGGGGGACGGGCAAGAGGGAGGCGCGACAGAGAGCACAGGAACTGCTGGAGTTTATGGGACTCGCTGACCGCGCAGAGCACAAGCCCAACCAGCTCTCAGGCGGAGAGAAACAGCGGGTGGCTGTTGCACGGGCACTGGTCAACCACCCTGCTGTGGTCTTTGCCGACGAGCCCAGCGGCTCACTCGACACGCATAACAAGGAAGAGTTGCACCGCCTATTCTTCGACCTGCGCGACCGCATGGGGCAGACGTTCGTCATCGTGACACATGACGAGAGCCTTGCCAGCCAGACCGACCGCACCATACACATGCTGGACGGACGCATCACCGAACCACCAACCACACTGACACACACGGAGGAACAGATATGAGAGAGAATGACGAACTGCAGATAGGGCGCACCTGCCAACTCAAGATAAACAGACAGGTGGACTTCGGATTCTACCTGGACGGGGGCGAGCAATATGGCGAGGTGCTCCTGCCCAATGGGGAGATACGCCCCGACATAGACATGCACCTGGGTGACATGCTGGAGGTGTTTCTCTACCTTGACCCGCAGGAGCGTGTGGTGGCCACCACACACATGCCGCTGGCACAGGTGGGCGACTTCGCTTACCTGGAGGTGGCTTGGGTCAACAACTTCGGGGCATTCCTGCACTGGGGGCCAATGAAGGACCTCTTCGTGCCCTTCCGCGAGCAGAAGATGAAGATGCAGAAGGGGCACAGTTACATCGTGCACGTGCATCTTGACCCCGAGACATACCGCATCATGGCCAGTGCCAAGGTGGACCACTACCTCTCCCAGGACTTTCCGCCCTACCGCACTGGCGACCAGGTGGAACTGCTCATCTGGCAGAAGACTGACCTGGGGCTGAAGGCCATTGTAGATAACCGCTTTGGCGGACTGCTCTATGACACGCAGATGTTCCGCACCCTGCACACCGGCGACCGCGTGACGGGCTATGTGAGCCAGGTGCGTCCCGACGGCAAGATTGACCTCTCACTGCAATGCCCTGGCCAGCGTGGTGTGGAGGACTTCAGCGCACTGCTGCTGCGTCACCTCAAGATAAACGGGGGACAGACACCGCTCGGTGACAAGAGTCCGGCCGAGGAGATCTATGCTGTGTTCGGTGTGAGCAAGAAGGTGTTCAAGAAAGCCGTGGGAGACCTGTACCGCCAGCGGCTCATCGAGATTTCCGACAGGGGCATACGCCTGACGCCACAAGCCATGCACGAGTCATGAGCACACGCAACGTCCTTCCCCTGATTCTGCTCTTCCTGGCCATGATGTCTTGTGGCGGGGAAGACCCGGTCACGCCTCCCACTCCGCCCTCTCCCACTCCAGGCGACACCACACTCGTGCCCGACACCACTGGCCATGACACCGTGCCCGAGGTGAGGCCCAAGGAGTTTGCGCGTGCTGCCGACATCAGTTGGTACAGCCAGATGGAGGACGAGGGACACAAGTTCTACTCATGGAACCACCGCGAACCCATGGACTGCCCTGCCGTGATGCAAGACCTGGGACTGAATGCCATAGCCCTGCGCATGCTGGTCAGTCCCCAGGACGGATACTGCGGCATGGACGACATGCTGCGCAAGGCTGGACGAGTGAGCCAACTGGGCACCGACCTCCTGATAAGCCTGCATTACAGCGACACAATAGCCTCATCCACCGTGCAGCACACGCCACCAGAGTGGCAGGGACACGACATCGACCAACTGGTGGAGGACGTGGAAGCACACACAATCCAGACCCTACAGTCACTGACCAGCCAGGGCATCCAGCCACGCTGGATACAGATAGGCAACCAGCTGAGCCAGGGAATGCTCTGGCCCGAGGGGGACATCACCCGTCATGCCAGCCAGTATGCCAGGCTGGTACGCCAGGCCTGCAAGACTGCCAAGGGGATCTGCCCCCAGGCAAAGATAATCGTGGCGGCGGGTGACCCGCTCGACCAGCCAGCCCTGTGTGCAGCCCTTGACGGGGTGGGCAGCACCTACTATGACTTGATTGGACTCACACTCTACCCCACCCTGTCCGTAGGCACGCTGTTCACGCCCATGGGGACAGCCGCGTCCAGGACTGTCGAGAATGAGAATGATGCCATCGCCTATGCCATGCAGACGGTGGACATGCTCTATAACAGATACAGGAAGGGGTGCATGATTGTGGAATGCGGAGTGCCCGTGAACCAGGAAACATCGGGCAGCATGCACATGCGTCAACTGGTGAGCGAGGCCAGGAAGAACAGCACCTGCTATGGCATCTTCTATCACGAGCCACAGGCTTATGAGGGATGGATGGGTTACACGCAAGGGGCATTCCTCAGCAACGGCCGCCCCACGCAAATCATCGACGCACTCACCAAGTAAGGCACACGGCATGGGGAGTCCCTGAAGGTGAGGAGCCAGCAAGAAAAAGAAAATAAAACCATATTCTAAACAAACAAAAACAACCTTATGAAAAGAAACTTGATGATTGCTGCAGGAGCGTTGGGCGCGCTCTTGAGCCTGCCCGGCATGGCTCAGGAGACCGACATCTTCACTCCTGTACACGGCAATGCGCTGCGTCTGCCGTCGGTGCCACTGGTGAGCGTGGACCCCTACTTCAGTATCTGGAGTCCCTATGACAAGCTTTACCAGGGCTCGCCCACACACTGGCACAACACGCCCAAGCCCCTCAATGGTGTGGTAAGGGTAGATGGGAAAGCCTACAGGTTCATGGGACAAACGCTGGAGACACTGGCGGCAATGGCTGACGAGAAGGTGTGGACAGGACGCTACACAACCACCGCGCCCTCGGGCTCTGCCTGGACTACCCTTGACTATGACGACTCCTCATGGAAGCAAGGCAAGGCCGCATGGGGAGGAGGCGATGACACCTACAAGGGCATAGGCACCACCTGGGAGGGCGAGGGAGCCGACATCTGGGTTCGCCGCGCAGTGACACTTGACGAGATTGATGCCACGGCCGACTACTATGCCACCTACAAGCACGATGACACCTTCGAACTTTATGTCAACGGCAAGCAGGTCCTCTCCACAGGATACACCTGGGACGTGAGCGGACAGGCAGTAAAGGTGGAACGCTCGCTACTGCATGAGGGTGAGAACATGATTGCCGCCCACTGCAAGAACAATGCGGGGGGCGCATACGTCGATTTCGGACTGGCCAAGGACAACTTCACTACAGCCACACAGAAGTCCTGCGTGGTGATGCCCACCAGCACCTATTATACCTTCACCTGCGGAGGCATCGACCTGGACGTGGTGTTCACCACCCCACTGGTGATGGATGACCTGGAACTCTTCACCACCCCACTCACCTACATATCCTACCAGGCACACAGTAATGACGGACAGACTCATGACGTGAGCCTGCTGGTGGAGACCTCGGCAGCCATGGCACTCAGCAACAGTGCCCAGACGGCACAGACCCGCTACATGTCTGCATGCCCTGGGCTCGATGTCATGCGGGCGGGAAACTCCACCCAGTCGCCACTGGCACACACAGGTGAACTGATTGACTGGGGCTACTACTATGTGAACGCCAACCAGGGAGATGGCAAGACACTCAGCATCCTGACCCACAGCGATGCCATAAGCCAGTTCCTCACCACAGGACAGGTGCAGGAGCAGCATGCCTTCCGGCTCAACAAGGGCACGCCCTACCACTCCATCGCCTACACGGACTCGCTGGGACAGGTGGGCACAACACCCGCAAGCTCATTCCTCTCACTCGCCTATGACGATGTGTTCTCCATCCAGTTCTTTGGCAGCAACCGCAAGGCCTACTGGAGCCAGAATGGCAAGGTAAGCATCGCCAGCCGCATCAGCGAACTGCACAGCGACTATGCAAGCATCATGCAACGCTGCCGCGAGATGGACGAGCGCATCTACAGTG
>CAVKOT010000013.1:0-25496 GCA_963658045.1 Opitutia bacterium UBA4654 | reverse complement strand
GTCCAGGAAGGTGGGGGCATAGTCAATGTTCTGCACCATATCGTCTATCTCGCCCCTGCGCCTCAGTCCCTCGGGCAGGCGCATGATAAGGGGCGTGTTGAGGCTCTCCTCATACATGAAGCGCTTGTCAAACCATCCGTGCTCTCCCATGTAGAAGCCCTGGTCGCTGGTATATACCACCAGCGTGTTGTCCAGCAGGTTGTGCTCACGCAGATAGTCCATGAGGCGGCCCACATTGTCATCCATGCTGCGGGTCACCTTGGCATAGTCGCGCATGTAACGCTGGAACTTGTACTCCGTGAGGGCACGTCCCGTGGGCGGGTTCTGGTAGAAGGCTGTCGTGATGGAGTCGTAGAACTGGTCATACTCCCTGCGGTCGGCCTCGCTCAGGCGGTTGATGTTGTACAGGTAAGCCCCGCTCAGGCGGCTCTTGTCGCCCTTGCGATAGACTTTGTTGTCATAGATGAGGTCCATGTCCAGGGGCGAGGCAATGCTCATCTCCTGCTGCTGTGCGGCCAGGCGGCCCTCCCATTTGTCCCAGAAGTTGTCGGGCAGCGGGAAGGTCTGGTCCTCATAGGCACGCAGGTACTTCATGGGAGGGAGCCAGTCGCGGTGACACGCCTTGTGGTGGACGAAGAGGATAAAGGGCTTCTGCCTGTCCCGATGCTCCATCCAGTCGATGGCCTTGTCGGTCACCAGGTCAGTACAGTAGCCCTGCGCCTGCTGGCGGGTGCCGTCCATCTGGATGAACGTGGGGTTGTAGTACTCGCCCTGCCCGCCCAGTATCTCATAGTAGTCAAAGCCCGTGGGCTTGCTCACCAGGTGCCACTTGCCGATGAGGGCCGTCTGATAGCCTGCCTGGCGCATGAGTTTGGGCATGGTCTGCTGGCTGCCGTCGAACACTCCGTGCTCATTGTTGGTAAACCCATTCTTGTGGCTGTGCTTGCCCGTGAGCATGCAGGCGCGGCTGGGGCCCGACAGGCTGTTGGCCACGAAACTGTGCCGGAAGAGCACCCCCTCGCTGGCCAGGCGGTCGAGGTTGGGTGTCTGGATGGGACTGTGTCCATAGGCCGACAGCATCTGGGCCGTATGGTCATCGGTCATGATATAGACGATGTTGGGTCGCTGCTGCGCTGTGGCTGCCACAGGGAGCAGCATGAGGAGTGGTAAGGGTCTCTTCATTGCCATTGTCAGTTAGGTTGGTTTATTTAGGGGATGCCCCGAGCATGGCCCTCAGATAGGGCGCGGTGACACTCACATCGCTCTGGGCCAGTTGCTCCGGCGTGCCGCTGAACACGAGTTTTCCGCCCTCGCGGCCTCCTCCAGGCCCCATGTCGATGAGCCAGTCGGCACTCTTCACCACATCCAGGTTATGCTCAATGACCACCACCGTGTTGCCCTTATCGACCAGCCGGTTCAGTACGGCGAGCAGCACGCGGATGTCCTCAAAGTGCAGTCCCGTGGTGGGCTCGTCAAGGATATAGAGTGTCTTGCCCGTGTCCTTCTTGCTCAACTCGGTGGCCAACTTCACGCGCTGGCTCTCGCCGCCCGACAGGGTGGTGCTGGGTTGCCCCAGCTTGATGTAGCCCAGTCCCACATCCTGCAGAACCTTGATGCGCTTGAGGATGGAGGGTTGGTTCTCAAAGAACTCCACCGCCTGGTTGATGGTCATGTCGAGCACGTCGGCGATGCTCTTGCCACGGAAGCGCACCTCCAGCGTCTCGCGGTTGTACCGCTTGCCCTGGCACTCCTGGCAGGGCACGAGCACGTCAGGCAGGAAGTTCATCTCTATAGTCTTGTAGCCATTTCCGCCGCAAGCCTCACAGCGGCCTCCCTTGACGTTGAAGGAGAAGCGGCCAGGCTTGTAGCCCCTTATCTTGGCCTCGGGAAGTTCCACAAAGAGGTTGCGTATGTCATTGAACACCCCCGTGTAGGTGGCCGGATTGGAGCGCGGGGTGCGTCCCAGCGGGCTCTGGTCCACATTGACCACCTTATCTATATACTCCAATCCCTCGATGGAGTCGTATGGGAGCGGGGCCTGCAGCGAGCGGTAGAAGTGCTGGCTGAGCAGGGGCTGCAGGGTGTCGCCTATCAGGGTGCTCTTCCCACTGCCGCTCACACCCGTCACGCAGATAAGGCATCCCAGCGGGAAGTCGGCATCCACGCCCTTGAGATTGTTGCCTCGCGCGCCCTTGAGACTGAGCACATGTCCGTTTCCCGGCCGTCGCGCGGCGGGCACCTCGATGCGCTGCTCCCCCTTGAGGTAGCGGCTGGTGAGCGTGTCAGCCTTGAGCATGTCCTTGTAGGTGCCCTGATACACCACCTGTCCGCCGCGCCGTCCTGCCAGTGGGCCTATGTCCACGATATAGTCGGCATGCTCCATCATCTCCTGGTCATGCTCCACGACTATCACCGTGTTGCTCGTGTCACGCAGTTTGCACAGGGAGTTTATCAGTCGTATGTTGTCCCGCTGGTGCAGTCCGATGCTCGGCTCATCCAGGATGTAGAGCACCCCCACCAGCTGGCTGCCTATCTGTGTGGCCAGCCGGATGCGCTGGCTCTCGCCGCCCGACAGGGTGACCGACGAGCGTGAGAGCGACAGGTAGTCAAGCCCCACGTCCAGGAGGAAGCGCAGTCGGGTGCGTATCTCCTTGAGTATTTCGCTGGCGATGCGCCGCTGCTGTGGCTCCATCTGTGCCTCCACCCCACACGTCCATTCGTAGAGTTCAGAAAGGTCCATGGCCGAGAGTTCGGCTATGTTCTTGCCTGCGATGCGGAAGTGGAGCGCCTCACGATTGAGTCGCGCGCCGCCACACTCGGGACAGGTGGCGGTACAACTGAACTGCTCTGCCCAGCGCTGGGCACTGGCTCCCATGTCCTGGTCCTGCATCTGGCTGATGTACTTGGCCAGGCCGTCATACTCGACAAAGATGTCATTGCTGGTGTGTGCCACCGATGATGGTATCCTCAGCCGCTCGTCAGAACCATTGATAATGTCGGCAAGTGCCTCGTCGGGCACTTCGGAGAGCGGTGTGTCAAGCGTGCATCCGTAAGTCTGCAGCAGGGCATCTATCTGCCAGAATATCATCTGCTGCCTGGACTTGCCCAGGGGAGCCACCCCACCCTTGCGCACACTCAGGCTGCGGTCGGGGAACACCTTGTCGGGGTCAATCAGGCTGACGTATCCCAGGCCCTTGCAACGCGGACAGGCCCCCTGGGGGCTGTTGAACGAGAAGTTGTGCGGGGCGGGGTCACGATAGGAGATGCCACTGGTGGGACACATGAGCCGCTTGCTGTAATGGCGCAGCACACCCGTGTCGGCATCCAGCACCTGCAGCAGTCCGTCCCCCATCTTCAGGGCCGTGGCCACGGTCTGTGCCAGCCGCGCCTCATCCTTCTCCTGCACCTGCAGGCGGTCGATGACCACCTCGATGTCATGGTTGCGGTATCTGTCCACCTTCATCTCGGGCACCACCTCGCACAATGCGCCATCGACCCTCACATAGAGGTAGCCCTTGCGGCGCACACTCTCAAAGAGTTCGCGGTAGTGTCCCTTGCGGTGATGCACCAGGGGAGCCAGGACGTATATCTTGTGTGACTGGAAATCACGGAGTATCAGATGCACAATCTGCTCCTCGGTATATTTGGCCATACGCTCCCCGCTGACATACGAGTAAGCCTCTCCGGCTCGGGCGAAGAGCAGGCGCAGGAAGTCATAAATCTCGGTGGTGGTGCCCACAGTGCTGCGGGGATTCTTGTTGGTGGTCTTCTGCTCGATGCTGATGACCGGGCTGAGTCCCGTTATCTGGTCCACGTCAGGCCGCTCCATATTGCCCAGGAAGTTGCGGGCATAGGCACTGAACGTCTCTATGTAGCGGCGCTGACCCTCAGCATAGATGGTGTCAAAGGCGAGGGAGGATTTCCCGCTTCCGCTCAGTCCCGTGATCACGGTGAGGCTGTTGCGGGGTATCTCCACATCCACATTCTTCAGGTTGTGCACCCTGGCTCCCAGGATAGTCAGTTTCCCGTCACTCATCAGTGCCTCCCGTTCCCGTCTGACGGCTGTTGTCATAGCCAGTGAGCACCGATATGGTCTTCTTGACATTATACTTCCGCCCATCGGCTCCCTTGGCCTTCACCACCAGGAAATAGACCCCGTCGCTCACCGTACGGCCATTCACCTTGCCGTCCCAGCCGCCTGCGGGGGAATTCCAGGAATAGAGTTTCCGTCCCCAGCGGCTGAAGACTGCAGCCTCGAAGGACACTATGCTCTGGTAGCCGTCCTTGGCACGGAGCACATCGTTGTAGCCATCGCCATTGGGCGAGAAGGCGTTGGGAAACTCCAGCTTGCTCTCGCTGATGCTCACGGTGATGGGATTCTCCTCGCCCTCGGCGGGATAAGTGATGGTGTCATTGCCCAAGACGAAGGTGGCATAGAGTTGGATACGGAACGAGCCACTGCTGGTGAAGGTGAAGTCGATGTCCTCGTCGAAGCGGTGCACAAGCAGGTTGTCGTCATCACCCTCACGCCATATCTTCCACTCATATCGGGCCGAGTAGTCGCCCAGGTTCTGCGGATTGGCATGGAAATGCGCCTCAAGGGGCGCGCTCTGGCTGGCCGAGGCATCGTCCAGTTCCTCACCGTCGGCAGTGACGTAAGTGCCAGTGGGATCCACGGTGGGCAACTCATCCTCCCCGGCCTGCTGCCAGGCAAACGCACACGAGAGGGCGGGAACGGCCTGTCCCACATATTGCGGAGACGGCTC
Organism: Opitutia bacterium UBA4654; assembly: GCA_963658045.1. GTDB lineage: Bacteria > Bacteroidota > Bacteroidia > Bacteroidales > Bacteroidaceae > Physcousia. The sequence continues at coordinate 20,730 of CAVKOT010000013.1, read as the reverse complement.
TGGGCCATTGCCAGAGGCCTGCATACGGACTGGCACAAGCACGAGAAGCAGCGTGGCCACGCCCGCGAAGAGTACCTTTGTATTGATGATATTACGCATAGTCCTGCAAATTTAGTGCTTTTCATCCACCTGCCCACCCTTTTCGCCTTGCAAAATGAGCGGCATAGGGGGAAAAGTGTTACCTTTGCGGAGAAATGAAAAGACTACTATTCCTCATACTGATATGTCTGCCTTGCATGCTATGGGCACAAGGCACGATGCAGCAGCTCCAGCACATGCACCAGGTGCGCAAGGGTGAGACGTGGGCCACCATAGCCGCCCGGTATGGCATCAGCGAGCAGATGCTGCGGCAAGCCAACCCTGGCGTGAAGGCCAAGAAGAACAAGCCCAAGAAGGGCACGCTGCTCACCATCCCCGAGACATGTCCGCCGCCAGAGCCCGCCGAGGAGCCTGTGGCAGCCGCACCCACCAGCAACTACAGCAGCCTCACGATAGGCGTGCTTCTGCCCCTGGAGGAAAACAGCGAGCGGGGCGGGAAGATGGTGGAGTTCTACCAGGGCCTGCTCATGGCGGCCGACAGCGTGCGCCGCAGCGGGGTGAACATCACCATCCATGCCCTGCACACGGGCTCCACGCAGGCCAGCATGCAGCAGTTGCTGAGCACGCACAAGCAGGAACTGCAGCACGCGCAGGTCATCTTCGGACCTGTGGATGGGGCGCAGATTGAACCGCTCAACCGCTTCTGCATGCAGAACAACATACGCCTGGTGATGCCCTTCGCGCACACTCAGGGGGAGGCCAACCAGCCACTGGCCTACACGGCAACGGCTCCCGCCAACGTGAGTGCCACCGACGCTGCTGCCCTGGTGGCCAAGGTGATGGGCAAGAAGGCCAACTACATCATCCTGAACACCAACGAGCCTGACACGCGGGGAGCCCTCTTCACAGGCAAGCTGAAGGAGCAACTGGCCACACGTGACGTGGCAGCCAGGGTGCTCAACATCGATGGGGATGACTTCGCCTTTGAGTCGGCCTTCAACCAGACGCAGGTCAACTGCATCGTGCCTGACAATGCGGGCATCAAGTCACTTAACATCCTGTGCACGAAGTTGCGGGACTTCACCGCAGCACACCCGCAATACCGCCTCCGCCTGGTGGGCTATCCCGAGTGGGTCACCTACACAGGCACGCTCCTGGGCAGTTTCTTCCAGTTTGACACCTACGCCTTCTGCACCTACTACAGCCACCCGCTGAGCACGGCCACCACGTCCTTCGACCGGGCGTTTACCAACAACTTCGGCCATCCCATGGCGGTGTCCTTTCCTCGCTATGCCATGATGGGCTTCGACATGGGCTACTACTTCATGCACGGCCTGGCCACCCTGGGCGATACCTTCGAGAGCCGCCAGGGCGACATCAGCCAGCAGCCCGCACAGCACCAGTTCCTCTTCCTGCAGGACAGCGAGGGGAGCGGACGCATGAACCACTTCGTGCAACTGGTGCACTACTCACCTGACCAGAAGATTACGATTGTGCAATGAAGAGGCTACTCATCACTCTGACCATCCTGGCGGCATGCTCTGCCGCTCAGGCACAAGTGGGCGAACCGCGCAATGACCTGGCCGTGGGCGTGAGCGGAGGCTATGTGCTCAACCGCGTCTCCTTCAACCCCACCATCAAGCAGGACTTCCACACGGGCACCACATTCGGCATCACCCTGCGCTACACCTGCGAGAAGTATTTTGCAGCCCTATGTGCACTACAGGCCGAGGTGAACTACACTGGGATGGGATGGAAGGAGAACATCGAGACGAGTGCCGACACCTATGAGCGACAAATCAACTATGTGCAAGTACCCCTGCTGGCCAACCTGGGCTTCGGACGTGAGCGCGGAGGGGTGAAAGGGTTCCTGGTGCTGGGCCCGCAGATAGGTTTCTGCTTGAACGAGAAGGAGAAACGGGGCGGCGAGTGGTCAGAAGAGACACTGAAGAAGCGGCCCAACCAGGTGGTGGAACAGTATGGTCTGAAGGTGCAGAGGAAGTTTGAGTACGGACTGACAGGCGGTCTGGGACTGGACGTGAGCACACGCAGCGGGCACCACTTCCTGCTGGAGGGACGCTACTACTACGCCCTGAGCGACATCTTCAAGAATTCCAAGAAGGACCCTTTCGGCCGCAGTGCCAACGGAGCCATCATTGCCAAGGCCTCGTACCTGTTTGACATCATCAGGACAAGGAAGTAGAAGCCTGCCCCCTCTACCTTCCCCACACACGTAAAGTCACACCTTGAAGGCTTGGGAATGCGAGAAAAGGGAATGTCAAAAGCGTAAGCAATGCGCCCCAAAGGGGCAAAGTGCCCATAGCCCAGGGCAACGCCCTGGGTGAAACAAGTGCAAAGAAACACGCCCTGAAAGGGCAAAAGCGACAAATTCCTATGCTTTTGCCCTTTCAGGGCGTACTGCTTGGTACTTTACAGATACCCAGGGCGTTGCCCTGGGCTATGGGCTTATTAGGCTTTCAGCCCGCACTTTTTGCAACCTTGTCAGAGGCATTGCACACCAGGATTTCAAGGGCTTATGGGGCTTTCTGCCCGCACTGTCTGCATCAGACCCCCACACTTCCGTGTGCAAACCACCCTTAATACCTACTCCCCCCCCAGGGGGGAGGCTTGGGTGGGGGCCTATTTCCTCACCTAAGCCTGTCCAGCGACCTCACCAGGAGTTCGTCCCTCGTGATGCCGCGCATGGCAAGCCATGTGAGCACCAGGGCTATAGCCGGCAGGGCAGCAGGCCACTCGGGGCGGAACTGCGCACCCATCTGGCTCATGCGATACCACACCAGGCCGCCATAGGCGATGTACCATCCCACCTGGAGCGCCAGGCAGAAGACACACAGCCTGACCTGTCTCATGCGCTTGCGGAACAGGAAAATGCTGACCAGCAACACCGTGGCACACACTAGCATGATGCCGAAGAGTGCCCAGGGATAAAGTGACACATGCCCCCCGGTGTAAGTGAGCCACAGGTTGTACATGCGCGCAATGCCCTCACCCTCGTCCGTGTAGAACCGGCCTATGCCCATGCTCATGCAGGCCACACAGGCCACAGCGGCCAGGAAGAGGTATATGCTCTGTATGCGTTGAATCATCGTTACCAGGAATATGGCTCCGCGCGGGACTCACGGGAGCGGGAAATCAATACTCCAGCGAAGTCTCCTTGCTGGGGTTGCGGTAGTATATCTTGCCCTCGATGAACTCCTCTGTGGCCATCAGCGTGGGCTTGGGCAGACGCTCATAGAAGCGGCTTATCTCAATCTGCTCACGGTTCTCGAAGGTCTCGTCGAGCGTGTCGGTGGGACTTGCGAACTCCTGGAGTTTCTTGTTGAGCTCGGCCTTGATGTCAGCGGATATCTGATTGGCGCGCTTGGCTATGATGGCCACGCTCTCATAGATATTCTCTGTGTCCTTGCACAAGTCCATTACATCACGTGTCACCGTATTGGTGGGTGCGGTAGATTTCTTGTAATCCATATATAATATATAATGTATAAACTTCCTGTTTATGGGTTATTCTTCCTCGCTCACATCCTGCAGTTGGATGTGCTTCTTCTTCACGATAGCCTCGGCGTTGGCCAGCATGGCATTCACCTCCTTCAGGTGCCGGCTCTCGGGATAGTCGTTCTTGAAGGCGTAGCACTCGTCCACGGCATCGCGGAAACGCTCGATGCGCTTCTCCTCCACGCTCTTCATGGCCAGGTGGTACTTGGCCCGCACAATCATCACCGAGAACTCCTCGCGCCGCTCTGCCGAGGCATAGGGATAGTCCTTGAGGGCATTCTCGGCAGTCACCACGCACGCCTCATAGTTGCTGCCGCCATAAGACATGTTGCCCACATAACTGCCCAGGTCATAATAGAGTTTGGCCGCCAGGAACTCCTTCTCGACCAACTTGTCCTGCAGGGTGTATATCATCTGCGTGGTCTGCTCGCGCAGGGAGGTCTGGGGATAATAGTCGAGAAAGTTCTGGAACTCGGTGATGGCCTCCATGGTGCTACTCTGGTCGAGCCTTGCGTCGGGAGTCATCTTGTAGAGTGCGTAGCCACAGCCATAGCGGGCCTGCTCCACATACTCCCCCTTGGGATAGCTCTGGTAGTACTTGCGGAAGAATGTGGAGGCCGACTCATAGTCCTTGTGCCGGAAACAACTCTGGGCGAGCATGTAGAGGCTCTCCTCTCCATACTGCGTCCCTTTGAGTGGAGCAATCAAGTCACCCAGCAACTGCGAGGCCCGGTTGTAGTGTCCCTCGGCAAAGTTGGCCTTGGCCACCTCGTAGCGATAGTCGTAGTCAGACGACTTCTGCACAGCATTGTACTCCCCGCAGCCTGCAAGCAAAGCCGAGGAGAGCAGGGTGAGCAGCATGTTTCTCTTCATATTCCAGCGCATAGTTGGCACAAAGGTAGCACTTTTTCTTGTAATAGAGTACCACATACGCGCGAAAAGGAGCGCGCTTGCACTTTTTAACGCATTAACGCATGTGCGGGCGTTACCGTTCCCCGGCCAGGCCAGGTGCGCCCCCTCCCCCACCTCCCCACGAGGGGGAGGAGTAATCACCTGTACGGGTCATGCCGATGCAGGGGCCGATGCAGGGGCATGCGTGGGAGGGTGCAGCGGCATGCGTGGGCCGATGCAGCGGCATGCCTTATTTGGGGGAGGCGGCTGAGGACTCCAGCTCGGCCTGCAGGCGCAGCATCTCATCGCGCAGGAGGGCAGCCTCCACAAAGTTCAGTTCCCTGGCCGCCTTCTGCATCCGCTTCCTCAGCGACTCTATCTGCCGCTGCTTCTGCTCAGGTGTCAGCAGACGGACATCGGGTTCGGCAGCCATGGCCGGCCCTGTGGCCTGCGGCTCGACATAGGCACGCTGCTCGCTGGCATCGCCCGCCTGCAGCAGGTCTGTCATGGTCTGCGCCTTGTCTATCTGCCTGGGGGTGATGTGATGAGCCTCGTTGTAGGCCAACTGGATCTGGCGTCGGCGGTTGGTCTCATCGATGGTCTGGGCCATACTCTCGGTGATGACATCGGCATACATGATGGCGCGTCCGTTGAGGTTGCGCGCCGCACGGCCCACCGTCTGCGTGAGGCTGCGGTGGCTGCGCAGGAATCCCTCCTTGTCAGCATCCAGTATCGCCACCAGGCTCACTTCGGGCAGGTCAAGCCCCTCGCGCAGGAGATTCACGCCCACCAGCACGTTATACACGCCCGCCCTGAGGTCGTTCATGATGCGCACACGCTCCAGGGTATCGACATCGCTGTGGATGTAGGCCGTCTGGATGCCGTGCCTCTGCAGGTACTCGGTGAGTTCCTCGGCCATGCGCTTGGTGAGGGTGGTCACCAGGGTGCGCTCTCCGCGCTCGATGCGAAGTTGTATCTCCTCCATGAGGTCATCCACCTGGTTCTGCGTGGGACGCACCTCGATGACAGGGTCAGGCAGACCCGTGGGACGGATAAGTTGCTCCACCACGATGCCCTCACTCTGTGCCAACTCATAGTCAGCGGGGGTCGCGCTCACATAGATGACCTGGTGGGTCATCTCCTGGAACTCCTCGAAGCGCAGGGGGCGGTTGTCACGGGCGGCTGGCAGGCGGAAGCCATACTCCACCAGGTTGTTCTTGCGGGCACGGTCACCGCCATACATGGCACTGATCTGTGGCACTGACACATGGCTCTCATCGATAATGGTGAGATAGTCATCGGGGAAGAAGTCGAGCAGGCAGTAGGGCCGTGTGCCCGGCTCGCGCCCGTCGAAGTAGCGGCTGTAGTTCTCGATGCCCGAGCAGTGCCCCAGTTCCCTGATCATCTCCATGTCATAGGTCACGCGCTCATGCAGCCTCTTGGCCTCCAGGGGCTTGCCCTCCTCCTCGAAGAGGGCCACCTGCCTGGCCAGGTCATCCTCGATCTTGCGTATGGCCTGCTCCTGTGCCTCGTGGCTCGTCATGAAGAGGTTGGCGGGATAGACCTTATAGTCCTCAAACGAGGCGATGCGGTGCAGGCTCACAGGGTCGAGCTCCTCCAGCGACTCTATCTCGTCGCCCCAGAAGGTGATACGCAATATCTGGTCGGCATAGGCCAGGGCCACATCCACGGTATCGCCCTTCACCCTCATCTGCCCACGCGCGAGCGACACGTCATTGCGCACGTAGAGGCTGTCAGTCAGGCGTCGCAGGAGCACCTGCCTGTCCATCTGCTGCCCCACGCGCAGTTCAATCATGTTCTCGTAGAAGGCGGCAGGGTTGCCCATGCCATAGATGCACGACACGCTGCTCACCACCACCACGTCCTTGCGCCCCGAGAGCAGCGCGCTGGTGGCGGCGAGCCTCCGTTTGTCTATCTCCTGGTTGATGGCCAGGTCTTTCTCGATATAGGTGTCGGTGCTGGGGATGTAGGCCTCGGGCTGGTAGTAGTCATAATAACTGACGTAGTACTCCACGGCGTTTTCGGGAAAGAACTGCTTCATCTCGCCATACAGCTGTGCGGCGAGCGTCTTGTTGTGACTCAGGATGAGCGTGGGCTTGTTCACCTGGGCAATGACGTTGGCCACGGTGAAGGTCTTGCCACTCCCGGTAACGCCCAGGAGGGTCTGTGCGGGCACACCCGAGAGGACGCCCTGGGTGAGCTGGCGTATGGCCTCGGGCTGGTCGCCCGTAGGCTTGTACTTGGATATCAGTTTGAAGTCTCCCATAGAACAAGGTGCAAAATTACACTTTTTTCGCCTCACGACCCACCGATGTGCGAAATAAGGTGTACATTTGCAGCGTGATGACAGGCGGCTGTCCGCACGCATGCCCGAACAGACGCAAGACACACGACAACACAAACAACACACGACAACAATGAAGATTAAGTATCTGACCCTGCTGGTGGCCGCTTTCCTGCTGACAGCATCTCCCTCAGAGGGCAAGGACAGGAAGGAAAAGGACAAGACGGAGCAGGCCTCCCAGAAGAAGAAAGGCAAGGAGGACAAAGCGAAGGACAAGGACTCCAGCAAGAAAAAGGAGGACAAGAAAGCCAGCAAGAAGAGCAAGAAAGGAAAGAAGGGGCAGCAGCCCGAACAGCAGCAGAAGCCACAGGAGGAGAAGCCATCAGTGGACCGCGCAGGACTCTTCCATGTGACGAAGGTGAAGAACGAGTGGTACTTCCAGATAGCGGACAGCCTCATCGGACGTGACTTCCTGACCACCACACGCTACACGACCACTCCCTCGGAGAGCGGGAAGTTCGGCGGCGAGCAGGTCAACGAGCAGACGGTGTATTTCCAGGTGGGCAAGGACGAGCAGATGCTGCTGCGCGCCAACCTCATCATCAACGTGGCCGACTCCACACAGAAGATAAGCCGCGCCATACAGATAAGCAACGAGAACCCCATCATAGGCTCCTTCAAGATTGAGAGCCACAAGGACGGGGCATATAAGGTGAAGGTGACCTCCTTCTTCAACCAGGACAACGCGGCCCTGGGACTGCCCCAGTACGTCAAGCAGCAGTATGGCCTGCAGGGGATGCTGGGCGACATGAGTTACATCGAGGACATCAAGTCATTCCCCATGAACACCGAGGTGCGCATGGTGAAGACCTTTGCCGCAGGCCCCACATCCAGCCTGCCCGCAGCACGCAGTACGGGCAAGGTGACCCTGGGACTGAACATCAGTTTCATACTCCTGCCCGAGCATCCCATGATGAAGCGGTACTATGACCCGCGCGTGGGCTACTTCACCGACAGCTACACGAGTTTCACCGACGAGCAGCAGCGCGTGGAGAGCAAGAAGTTCATCACACGATGGAGGCTGGAGCCACGCCCCGAGGACGTGGAGAAGATGCGGCGGGGCGAACTGGTGGAGCCCGTGAAGCCCATCATCTACTACATAGACCCGGCCACGCCCAAGCAGTGGCGCAAGTACCTGATACAGGGTGTGAACGACTGGCAGAAGGCCTTTGAGAAGGCTGGATTCAAGAATGCCATCATGGCCAAGGAGTGGCCCGAGAATGACACGACGATGAGCATGGAGGACGCACGCTACAGTTGCATACGCTACCTGGCCAGCCCCATCGAGAACGCCTACGGCCCCAACGTGCATGACCCGCGCACCGGCGAGATACTGGAGAGCCACATCTGCTGGTACCACAATGTGATGAGCCTGGTGCATGACTGGTACATGGTGCAGGCGAGCAGCATCGACGAGGCAGCACGCACGATGAACTTCAGCGAGGAACTCATGGGACAACTCATACGCTTCGTGAGCAGTCATGAGGTGGGACACACACTAGGACTCCGTCACAACTTCGGGGCATCGAGCACAGTGCCTGTGGATAGTCTGCGCGACAAGGCCTGGGTGGAGGCCCATGGACACACGCCCAGCATCATGGACTATGCACGCTTCAACTATGTGGCACAGCCCGAGGACAACATCGGCCACGCGGGTATCTTCCCCCGCATCAACGACTATGACGAGTGGGCCATACGCTGGGGCTACACCTACCTGCCCGACGCCACCGATGAGGATGATGACCACCGCCGCATGGAGGAGATGACCGCCAAGAGCCAGGAGAACCCACGCCTGTGGTGGGGCGACGGCGAGAGTTACGAGGGAAGGCTGGATCCCCGCCGCCAGACTGAGGACTTGGGCGACGATGCCATGAAGGCAAGTGCCTATGGCATACGGAACCTGAAGTATGAGGTGAGCCGGCTCAGCGAGTGGACTGCCGATGACCCCAAGGACATCTACGGCGAGGCTCTTAACCGCATGTACGACCAGATACGCGGGCAGTTGCTGCGTTACTGCGGACATGTGACACGTAACATAGGCGGCACACGCATCACTTACCGGACCAAGGAGCAGGCTGGCGACAAGTATGAGCCACAGCCCCTGGACAAGCAGAAGGCCGCGCTGAAGTTTATGGATGAGCAGATCCTGCATGAGCCGGTGTGGCTGCGCGACGTGAGCTACGCACGCCGTCTGACCGCCGATCCTGTCGAACTGACCAAGCGGGTGGGCACCAATGCCATCAGTATGCTGATGAACCGCCTGGACTACATGAACGAGTTCTACTCGCCACAGGCCTACCTGACCGACCTCAGCCGCATGGTGTTCTCGGAGGCTCGCACCGGCGAGAAGGTTTCACCCTACCGCAAGGCCCTGCAGAACGAGATGTTCACCCATCTCAGCCGAGCCCTGGGCAACAACAACGAGGACATCCAGCCTGCCGTGCTCTACACGCTGCAGCAACTGGAGACTCTCACCAAGCAGGCCAAGCAGAGTGCCCGCGATGCCGAGAGCCGCGCACACTGGGCCCACATCTATGACCAGATAGGCCGCCTGCTGTCCTGGAAGTAAAGCAAGTCCCCTGCACCCTCGCCCCAAAAGGTAGAAGGGATAAAGAAGAGGGGGTGACAAAACGCAAAACAATGCGGGCTGAAAGCCCTGAAAGACCATAGCCCAGGGCAACGCCCTGGGTGAAACGGATGATAAAACAAGCACGCCTTGAAAGGGCAAAAGCATAGAACATTTGTGCTTTTGCCCTTTCAGGGCGTGCTTGAATAATATATTGGAATTACCAAAGGCGTTGCCCTGGGCTATAAGCAGATTGCCCCTTTGGGGCGCATTATTTTGCGTTTTGACACGCCATCGTCTTTATCAAACATTTGCCCAAGAACTTGGACAATATCGCTGGTCGTCCGCAAAGGGAGTCTTGACCATCGCCACCAAGCCAACAATCTATGAAGCGAGGCAACCTCACTCGCCCGCAAGCGTGAGCAATGTAATCTCAGGCTGTGCGCCAATGCGCATGGGCAGAGTGCCACCCAGCCCGATGTTCACATAGAGCGTCTGTCCGCCCTCGTCGTACCTGCCATCGCACTCTGGGTAAATCCACTTGCTGGGGGTGAAGCCCAGCAGGCGCATCTGCATGGCATGGGTGTGTCCACTCAGCGTGAGAGGGATGCCGGTATGCCCCACCACCTCGGCACGCCAGTGCGAGGGGTCATGGCTGAGCAGGATAGCAAACATCCCCTCTGTGCCAGCCATAGCCTCTGCCAGACGGCCACAGCGCACTATCCTGTGCGCGCCGCAACTCTGGTTCTCCACACCTATGATGGCCAGGCTGTCAGTCCCGCGATGCAAGGCGAGATGCTGGTTGAGCAACAAGTGCCAGCCCAGGCTATCGCGTTCCATATCCTCCAGCCGCTGCACCTTCAGTGCCCTCTGACTGGCTGGGATGTTCGTCTCATAGGGGTCATAGTCATGGTTGCCCATGATGCTCACTACCCCATCGCGGGCTTTCAGTTCCCTCAATACGGGCAGCAGGGGCTCCAGTTCCCTATAGTCCAGCGACACCAGGTCACCTGTGAAGCAGATGAGGTCGGGGTTGAGGGCATTGATGTCCCTCACCACCTGGCGCAGCTGTCCCTCATGGCCGAGCCATCCATCCAGGTGCAGGTCGCTGATGTGTACTATCCGATAGCCTCGAAAAGCCTTCGGCACACGCTGGCTGGCGTAAGTCCACTCCTTCACCTCCCAGCGGAACCGTCCCAGCCAGTGCCCATAGGCGTATGCTCCCCACCACACTGCCAGCAACGCGAGGCTTCCCCAGGCGAATGGTTTCCACACGACATGCCAGTGCAACATGCGCCCCGCCAGCCATGACAGGGCATAGAGCACCTGTGGCACAAGCAGCCAGAAGAGGCTGACAAGCAGGGTAAACAGCAACATGAAGTTCCTCATACTCTCTCTATCTCTTATCCTAACGCGGCACAAAGTTAGGGCTTTCCCTAACAACCGCCACAACCTCCTTTCCTGATTTTACGTTATGCCGTCACCCACGTGCATTTCACCTCTCCATCGCGAAACTGCACTATCTGCAAGTGCTGATTGGCATGTCCCTCCCCATCGTTCTCATTGGGAGATGTCAGGAAGTAGGAGAAGTCACTGCTGCGCCTGAGCACAAGATAACTGCTGTGTGGCCTTTCTCTCAGAAACAGACAGTCATCTATCACACAGATGTTGTCATCCGCACGCACCTGCCAGTTCTTCAGCGGCACTCCCTCCACTCCCTTGATGTTCCGCACGAAGAACACATCCCCTTCCCTCAACATCTTCACAAATCCACGCCTGAAGAGTTCGGGCTTCAGGTAGTGAATGGTGTTGGTGAGTGAGTCCAGCCAGAATTGCCTGGCCGCTCCAGCCATTGTATGGGCAGGTCTCCTGCTTATATAATAAAGTCCGTCACCCCAAGGAGTGACAGACTCAAAACATCTGTTTCTCTCGTCCTGCGAGTAACTCATGAGATTCATGCGCCTGGCTCCCGCATTCCGCCAGGCCGCCTGCCACCTCCTGGCATCCTCCATACAGCGGTCCTGGAAGTCGGTCAGTTCTACCTGTCCGCTCACAGGCCTCAGCGGATGTTCGATATCGGCCTGCACATAATGCCTTCCCGCATCATCCCGATAAAGTCGCGAGCCACAGCCCTTCACCTCATCGGCCAGCCAATAGACCTTTCCGGGCTCGTCCCAGGGAATGAAGCGGTGTCCCCAGGACAGTCCGCATCCCACCTGCAGTTCCAGTGTCTTGACTGTCAGCCAGGCCTGTCTGTCAATCAGGGCCGAGCGTATGCGCGGAAACAGGTGCCATCCGTCCTCGGTGCAGAACTCTATCCCCATCAGCATGACAGCCTGCGGGCGTGTGTGGAAGCGCAGTCCGCTCTTTAAGTCCAGCCATGGCCTCTGGCTCATGCGCTGGTTATAGCAACACGCAAAACCATCTTCTGTCAGTTCCACATGACGGAAACGGCATTCGGGCACCCACTGCCCATCCCTGTCCGCCACACCAAGCATGCCCTCGGCATCCGCACGAACCTGGTAAGCGTGGCAACTCCAGCCCAGGACCTCATGCCGCATGATGCGCATCATATCTCCCCCGTCATCGCCAAAAGCCAGCCTGTCATGGTGAATTACCGAATCATAGATTTGTGCCGAAGCCTGACGCAAGGCACAGGCACGGGCATTCTGGCCCTCAAACATGCCTTGCCAGTCACGCCAGGACGATGGCAGGCCAAAGCGTCTGTAAAGTCCCACATTATCCAATATCACACAAAAGTCCTTGCCTGGGGACACGCGCAGTCCCCGGCCCACCATCTGCAAGTACTTTGCCAATGACAGGGTGGGCCTCGCCAATTGTATGAACTCCATATCCGGGCAGTCAAATCCCTCACTGAACAAATCGACGCTCACAAGCACGTCCATGGCATCCTGGAAATCCCCACAGCCAACGGAAGACCGCTTGAACCTCCCTATGAGTGCCTTGCGTTCAGCAAGGGGAGTCTTGCTGCTAATCGCCATAGCCCTTATGCCATGCTCCCTGTAAAACACCGCAATATGCTCGGCATGCTGTATGCTGACGGCATACACAATGCCTTTCTTCCCTGGCACATACTGACTGACGGTTTGACAAAGCCTTTCAAGTGATGGTCTCACATCCAGCACCTCGCCCAGTTCCTTTGTCTGGTAGTCTCCGTCTGCGCCACGTTTCTGTAGTGAGTCTATCAAGTGCTGGTCGGCACTGTCGGGCCTGATGGAGTAGTAGTCATAGGTGCTCAGCCTTCCCTCGGCAATGAAGCGTTCCATGTCCCACGAGCACAGCAAGGTATCGAATAAATCCCCGAACCCCTTACCATTCAACCGGAAAGGGGTGGCCGTGAGCCCTAATTTCCTGGCGTTAGGATAGGCATTCATCACTTCAGCGTATGTTTCGGCCAGGGCATGGTGCGCCTCGTCTATCACAATCAGCCCAGGCTCCTCCTTTATTTCTATGTAGTGCCTCGACAGCCATTGGACAGACATCACTCTGATGGAGTCCAATGCCCGTGCGGAAAAGAACTTTTCCAGCGTGTCCTTGATTTGGGACACCAGTTCACGCCTGTGAGCCACCACCCAGACTTTCCGCTCCAGGAACAAGCCTACAATAGCAGCAAGCACATGTGTTTTCCCAGTGCCTGTGGGCATCTGCACCATTACAGAGTTATGGTGTGTGAATGCCTCCTGCACCCGCTCCACCATTTCCTCTTGATAATCAAAAAGCAGGTTGTCTCTCATTATATCAGACTGGTATTTTCAGTGTGTCATCCGCCAACAGAAATGCCATGCCCTGAACAGGGGCTCGCTCAATGCCTCACTGGGATAGGCCCAGGACAAGCGTATGTCCCGACACAGTCTCTGCAGGTTATGTCCCAAGGCTCCTTTCCCGAAAACATGCCTCCCGTCATATTGCCCGAAGTTGCCACCTCGCAGTATCTCATCCATCAGCATCCTCCCCCGCCTCTCGTCCATCGGCGCAATCATTCTGTCCTCAGGCAACCCCAGTACCACATGCTGCACATACATCACGGCCCCTGCGAAATTCCACAGGCCAAGTCGCTTGAGCGTATGTTGAATATCAAGGAAGGGATGTAGGTCTCTCACATTACACACCACGAAGTAATAGTCGATGATTTGCCGTAGTCCGATGCCTTCCTGAAACAGATGGCTGTAGATATGCGTTAACTGATAAACGACATTAAACTGGCAGGTGGGCACCGCCACGGCCCTTCCAGCAATGTCCACCTGATGCGAGAATTGCCCATCTGCATTCTGTCTGAAGAACCGTTGCAGCCGATGGTTGTGCAGCAGGTTCTGCATATAGCCAGGCCGGTAATGTATCTCCACTGGAATGCCATTGATGGCGGGAAAATCGATATGATGATAAGTCGCCTTCTCTCCAGGGACTATGGAATGTACCAGGCGAATGACCTCAGATGGCTTGCCTGACACCCAAATGTCAATATCTCCAGGTGTGCGGTGCAGGGGATTGGGATACATTAGGGCATTGCCCTGGCCCTTCAGTATGCAAGCACGGAATCCTCTGCTGCGAAACCAAGCCGAGACTTTCCCGACAGCCACATCCACCCGCTGGTTTTGCCTCTCTGTCTGCAGGCATTTGCCCATCCATGTCATCAGCAGTCCGGTGTCCATTCCCGCGCACTTGCCCATCTTCTGGACACCATCAAAGAGCAATGCGACCAATGACTGCCTTTGGGCTATCTCATAGACTTCTCCCCATTCGTCTCGCCCTATTTCGGGCATTACGTCTGACGAGCCGATTGAGAGGCGCAACAGTTGGAAGAACTTGTCCGTCATTCCGTGCCCTTGTACACCTCTGCCACCTCATCCGAGATTCGGTCCCAGTCGTACTTGCTCAGGTCATAGCCGACATGCTGCACTGGTCCACTCACTACCCTCGCAAGTTTTCGGGAAAGTTCATCCACATCTCCACAATGGAAATAATCCTCCTTGGGCAAACCTACTTCGAGGTTGGCGGGAATGTCACTCACGATTACCTTTACGCCATAACTCATCGCCTCCAACAAGGCGATTGGCAAACCCTCATGCGAGGAGGGCAGGCAGTAGCAACGGCAGTTGGCCAGGAGCGAGTGCAACTTCCTTCCCTTGACAAATCCCGTCAGCACTACCCCATTTTTCCTGGCCATTTCCTTCAGTCCTATGGAATAAGCGTCCTCAAAGTCCGTGTCACCTGCCAGCACCAGTTTGACTCCAGAAATTCTTAATTCGTCATTCTTAATTCTTAATTGCCTATAGGCCTCTACCAAGTGATGCAGGTTCTTCTCGGGCACAAAGCGGCACATGCCCAACACATACCTCCCTTTCTCAATACCCAATTCCTCAAAATACTCAGGATAGTCACAGATCTCGGGCTCCGACACACCATTATATATAAGGTGTACATTCTTGGTCCTGCCATACTTCTTGGCAACGAGATTTCGGATGACATTAGAGATGACAATAACCTCATCGGCGAACATGCATCCCATCCTTTCGCCCATCTTCAGGATAGTCTTGGCGACCAATCCCCATTTGTCACGGTCATAATCTGGACCATGATGTGTAAACACCACCCTCATGCCCAACAACTTGGCGTAGGGCACCAGCAGGGCCGGGCCGATGGCGTGTACATGCAGCACATCCGCCCCCAGACGCTTTGCCTCATTGATGGCACGGAAGGTGTGGACGATTGCCTCAAACGACTTCTTCCTGGGTGAGGGAAGGGTGATGAGCCTCACGCCCTTCCACTCCTTCAGGTCATCATGCACATAGCGCGACCTGCGGATCAAGGTCACATCAAAACCACGAGACGCAATGCGGGGAAACAATTCCTCACAATGCGTCTCCACTCCACCCATGATATTGGGGATGCCACGGGTGCCTGTCACGACGATTTTCATCCTTACTTTATTTCGATGTTTCTGCCCGTTTCCCTCACGGTCTTCTCGTAGCCCTGTTGGGCAACATCGGCATTCACGATATCCTCACCGCGCCTGCCCTTCAGTGCCTCCTTTGAGTCAGCTGAGAGGCCATTGTTTACCACGGCATTCACGTCACAGGTCGAGAGCTTGTCCAGTTGTTCCTTCGTTACCTTTCCATCACGATACTCACGGCAGATGGGATTCTCATACATCGAGTACCTCATGCCCAACATTGACTTCAGTTTGTGCTTGGCCACCCACATCGCAGGCACCCTGATATACTTGTGCATCGCAGGCGACACAGAGCCTATCATCCAGCAGTTCCGGTCGCAATGGCGCACCTTCTGGCGCACGGCCTCTGCCTCTGGGCAGCTCCACAGTTCGTCCCAACTCTGGCGGTTCAGGTTACCCATCACCTCCTTGTCTTTCGTGCCGTTGCAAGGCATCACATCACCGTATGGGTCGATAAAGAAGGTATCAAAACTCATGTCGCAAGGCAACAAACGCTTCTGACCATAAATATAATTAATCAAACCGTGGTTGAAGTAAGCACGGAACCATTTCTTCGGTGAGTTTGACTTCAACAACTCATTAATCAAGTTCTCGAAGTTCTTTGCCACCATCGGACGGTCATGAATGATGTTCTTCGCCTCCACGAAATAGAAGGAGTTGTGGAGTGAGGCTGTAGCAAACTCCATGCCCATCTTGTTGGATAACTCATAGAGCGGAACGAGGTCTGGTGCATTCTTGTCCTGCACAGTCATACCAAAACCCACATCCTTCAAGCCCATCTCACGGAGCTTCTTCAGGGTCGTATAACCACGGTTGAACCCATTGTTCAGGCCGCGTATCTCATTGTTGGTCTTCTCCAGGCCCTCGATGGAGATACGGATGCCTATCTGGGGAAACTCCGTAGCCAGGTCTATGATACGGTCGGTGAAGAAGCCATTGGTCGAGATGACTATGCGGTCGCTCTTCTTATAAAGTTCACGCACGATGTCCTTCAGGTCTGTGCGTATGAAAGGCTCGCCACCTGTGATGTTGGTGAAATACATCTTCGGGAGCTTCCTGATGGTCGCTATCGAAATTTCCTCTTCGGGTTTGGAGGGGGCCTTGTAACGGTTGCACATCGTGCAACGGGCGTTGCAACGGTAGGTTACGATGACCGTACCGTTCAGTTTCTTTTCTGCCATAATATTCAAGATATTGTGTATTATATTTCTAACGTCTTTTGCAATAAAGTGTGGGGCATGGTAGAACGTACAGGATATATGTCCATCCTCAAACGCTGGAAGGACAAGGGGGCGTTGCAATCAGCGCGAAACCTGTCGGTATATCTTTATAATCTCCCGATAGTATGCCTCGGCATCATATCGTGCTTGTGCCTCTGCGGCTATTCTTTTATAGTCGAACTCCACATTCCACATCCTCTCTATTTGGGCTTTCAGGTCTGTGACGCTTCCACTGCTGAAGGTGTTGTCCGTGAGTTCGGGGATGCCGCCAATTCTCGCGCCAAGCACTGGTGTGCCCAAGCACTCTGCCTCTATCACCGACAAGGGGTTGTTCTCATACCATTCCGAGGGAATCACCGAGAAGCGAGCCTTGCCAACAAGCGTCTTGATATCATCCCATTGCTTGAATCCGACAAACTCGATATTGCTGTGGGCGATGGACCTCAACTCATCCATCAAAGGCCCTCCACCGATAACGACCAACCGATAAGGCAACTGGTTGGCAGCCTCAACCAATGTCCTCACTCCTTTCTCGTGACTCAACCTTCCGACAAAACAGTAGTAGTCCTCCTTAACATAGTCTGTTCTCCTGCATTTCTCCACATCGACGAAATTACAGAGGGGCTTCATCTTACTCTCGGAAAATCCTCCATGCACCATCTTATCTGCCATAAACAGGCTTGGGCAGATGAACACATCCGTACAGGCCTCCAATCGTTTGCGGTTCCAAGTCTGTGTCTCTCTGTATCCAATATAAGAGGCCAGCCTTGAGCCCTTCATGCACTTGTTGTCCAGGCAAGCCTTCTTGTCACCATTGAAACAGGCCTCACATATAGTATGATTATTCTTTAAACAATCATATCTGGGGCACAACAACTTATAGTCATGCAACGTCCACACCACCCTGATGCCTCGTTCGTGTGCCAACTCGGCAATCACTGGCGATAGTTGAGTGTGTATATTGTTGAGATGCACCACATCGGGATTGAAGTCATCCAGCAGTTTCAGGAACTTACTTCTCACCTCTGCCGACCCAAACGGACGGGTAAAAGCCATCCACTTGCTCATGTTTTTCGGGAAGTACTTCTTCCATGGCGTATCCAGATTCTCAGGATAGTCCATGGCAAACACCGCCACCTCATGCCCATGAGCCTTCAGTAACTGCTCCAGGTTGAGCATATAGATACAATCACCGCCCCGACGGTAATAGAACTTATTAACTAACAAAATCTTCATAAAATGAGAATTATGAGAAATAACGCAGCCTTCCCCACACACGCTTAATTATCCTGCGAGGGTAGGCTTTTCCTAAGATTTCCAGAGAATACGAGAACTCTTCTCTTCCACCAGCGGGAACACATAGTATTTCACCACATGCGAGAAGCAAACGGCCCCGCCAAAAGTAACGATGAAAGTCACCACATACAATACGTCACATTGCTCGATGAACCTGTCCAGATGCATCATGCTCACCACCCGATAAAACATCATGTGGCAGAGATATATCTCCATGCTGACACCACTCAGATACTTCGCCACACGATTATTCAATATCACATCCTTTGACCCTATGGCATACATCAACCAAGCTGTGAAGACGAACAAGTCAGGCAAGACGGGCACCACCTTGACATCTGCAATAAATCTCAGCATCGTCAGGATAGCGCACGACACCAGGGCCACGACCCGACGAGTCTCCACCCAACGCTTGATGCTATGACGATAGAGATAAATCATGCCACCGGAAATGAAATAAGGAGCACTATTGATGATATTTACCCGGTTGAATCCCCCGCCATTGTCAAACTGTCCGATGGCAATATGACAGAAGAGTAGCGACAGCAGCAGCACCATCCATCCCCTTTTCTTATTATCCAGCAAGAATATGAAGAACGGAAACAGCATATAGAAGGTAAACACCGTACCCAAGAACCATCCCACGCCAACCACCTCGATATGCGGATTGGGCAGGAGATTGAAGCACATCGTCAAGTCGGCGAAACTCTGGCCAAACGTGCTCCACGATAGCTCCACCACGAAACTTATCACCACCTTCATGGCAAAGAACGGCCATGTGCGATGATACCGTTTGGCATAGAATTTGGCAGGAGTGACCATTCCATTCTTCACACGTTCATAATAACCACAGCACATGCTGAATGCGCTGATTACCATAAAGAGCAAGGTGAAATTAGTGAACCACGGTATCACATCACTTGTCACAACATTCACACTCGGCTTGACTGCCATGTTGGCCTGCACATGCATCAGCACAATGCCAATGGCCGCATAAGCGCGTAAGCCATCCAGGGAGGAGTAGTTCTCTCTGGTATCTCCCGAATAGGGGGGGGGTAAATAAAGTCGTATTCATATTTATATATCCCAAACAACACTCTTGTTATTTGGGTCTTGTACAATGCATAGCGATATCACCTCCGCATTCTCGACCATTATTTTCGTCTGGGACACATGCCCTGACCACCACTGGCGAGAATGCCGAGGTAGTTTGATGTTACGGAGTTGCAGTTAATACAACTCGCAGCACAGAAGAAGAAAAAAGAGATCTATCCCTCCTTCTCGGACAAATTTTCAACTGTTTCCTTTGTCAGGCCAGTTATCCCTGCTATGGAATCCATCTCCATACCAGCCTCCAGCATCTTGCGGGCGATCTCAATATTGCGCTGTTCACGACCCTCTGCGCGACCTTCCACGCGACCCTCTGCGCGGCCTTCTGCGCGCCCCTTCTCCAGGGCTGTGTCTATGGAGTTCTTGAGATCACGGTAGGCCTTCATGCTGTCCTCGTACTCCCTCAGTTCCCTGGAACCAAACTTGGTGATACTCATTTTTCCCCCGACCCCATTTTTGCATAGTTATTTCGTGGAAGGACCTTTTTTCAAGTAAAAGATGGCAGCCAAGGCTGCAATAATTCCGATTAAGGCGACAGCAACTCCCTCATGATTATTCAACGCCAAGTATAGGGCTGCTGCCAAATAAAGCAACACAATCACGAAGGCAAAACACATACCCAATATACTTTCAACCAGTCCGAAATTTACGACTTTGTTGTTAATCCTGTGACGCCAACTCTGTTCGTTCTCTGCCATGGCGATAATCCTTTCAGGTGCGCTCGGTAAGACCTCTTTGTATGCATTCAGAACAGCAGGAGGCGGAATTGGCCCCTCAAACCTTTGGCTCATGGTCGTGGACACCAATCGTTCTTTCTCTTTGGGTGCATTTATTTTCTTTGCCATGCCATCTCTTTCTCAAATTTATCCATTGCATTTCGCAAGTCGTCCCCTACAGCCATCCAGTCATCATACAAACCATCCATCTGCCTTGCCGCCCTTATG
This sequence comes from Opitutia bacterium UBA4654, assembly GCA_963658045.1. Taxonomy (GTDB): domain Bacteria; phylum Bacteroidota; class Bacteroidia; order Bacteroidales; family Bacteroidaceae; genus Physcousia. The sequence continues at coordinate 812 of CAVKOT010000013.1, read as the reverse complement.
GCTTTATACAACTGCTTACTTCTCTTCGTTGGCATAAGCACGGAAGTTATGCCAGAACAGAAACTCGGCGCATAGTTTAATATGTTTTTTACTCCTACAGTCCTACCCATATTCTTTGTGCTTGTTTAATGACCATGTTTTGTCTCTGCAAATTTACCTTGTTTTTTCAAAACCAACAAAATTTCGCATGAATCATTGTTGAACGCTTGAAATATTCCCCTTTTACTGGAAACACGAAGGATACAGCCTTTCACCTGGTAAAGTTACGTCTTTTTTTCCCAAGTTATCAAACAAGAATGCGATTTTGAAAGGAAGGGACTCTCCTAAGAGATGCTACGCCCAAGAAAAGACAGTGAGTCTCCCACCCCAAGGTGACAGAAGACCTGGATGTCAACAAAAGCAGGGTGGGTTTGGGGAAAGTGTCTATCTGTCCAGGAGGACTTTGGCACTTGTATCTACAAATCCAGTTTATGAAACAGAAAAGTGTGTCTAGTGAATCCAGGAAAAGACAAAGAACCTTGCATGTAAAATGCAGTATTATTAAAGTGGGATTTCAATTATACTGACCAGGCCGACGCAGTACTACTAACTTTCATTTTCAATTGTACTGCCTTTTATGACGGGGCATTCTGTCTTTTCCTGGATTCACTAGACACTTTTCTCTTTCATAAACTGGATTAGTGGACACAAGTGCCAAAGTCACCCTGGACAGATAGACACTTTCCCCAGACTCACCCTGTTTTTGTTGACATCCAGTTTTTCTGTCAACCTTGGGGTGAGAGACTCACCGGATGCCGTGTCCTTGCGGGGCA
>CAVKOT010000012.1:0-25849 GCA_963658045.1 Opitutia bacterium UBA4654 | reverse complement strand
GGCCACCACTATGCCGTCGGTCTCGCCGGCATAGATGCGTATGGGACACTGGAAGAAGTTGAGCAGCACGGCATACGCCACCACGCTCAGGACGAGGATGGCCTTGAAGGCGATGCTGGCCGGGAAGAGGAGGTAAACCAGGCCATTAAGGGCGAGCAGGGAACAGAGAGCCCACAGGAGGGTGTGTGTGCCCTCGTGATGCAGTCTGATTTTCTTCAGTTTCTTGAGTCGTTTTCCCATTCTTACACGTTTACCTACTTCAAGGCAAAGGTATGTGTTTTTTCACTTCCAACCAAGGTTTGCTGCCTTTTTTATGCCGATGCCCATTTCCACGATACAATTTGTCAGACTGAGGGGAGATGTTCGGGAGAAATGTCCTACCTTTATGCTTCGAAAAAAAACACTGACTCTATGGAGGATTTCGTTCACTTACACGTTCACTCGCAGTACTCACTGCTCGACGGGCAGGCCCCCATCAGCCGCATGGTCGATAAGGCCATCGCCAATGGCATGAGGGGCATGGCACTGACCGACCATGGCAACATGTTCGGCATCAAGGACCTCTTTGACTACTGCAACAAGGTGAACAAGGGGCGCAAGAAGGAGGGACTGGAGCCTTTCAAGCCCATTTTCGGCTGCGAGGTGTATGTGGCCAGGAGGGACAAGGAGGAACGCTCGGACAAGAAACTGGACCTGGGCGGCAACCATCTCATCCTGCTGGCCAAGAACTTCCACGGCTACCAGAACCTCATACAACTGGTGTCGCGCGCCTGGGTGGATGGCTTCTACGGCAAGCCGCGCACTGACCACAAGGACATCGAGCGGTACCACGAAGACCTCATCTGCTGCTCGGCCTGCATCGCGGGAGAGGTGCCCAGCAAGATACTGAACCACGACATCGAGGGGGCCAGGCGGAGTGTGGAGTGGTTCAAGCGCGTCTTCGGTGACGACTATTACCTGGAGCTGCAGCGGCACGAGGTGAAAGACCCGCGCCAACGGGCCAACCGCGAGACGTTCCCCCTGCAGCAGGAGGCCAACAAGGTGCTCATTGAACTGGCCCACGAGTATGGCATCAAACTCGTGTGCACCAACGACAGCCACTTCGTGGATGAGGATGACGCCGAGGCGCATGACCACCTGCTGTGCCTGGCCACGGGCAAGGACCTGGACGACCCCACGCGTATGCTCTACTCCAAGCAGGAGTGGTTCAAGACGCGCGAGGAGATGAACGAGGTGTTCCAGGACATCCCCGAGGCCCTGGCCAACACCTGCGAGGTGCTGGACAAGGTGGAGACCTACAACATCGAGAGTGACCCCATCATGCCCTTCTTCCCCATCCCCGAGGACTTCGGCACCGAAGAGGAGTGGCGCAGAAAGTTCACCGAGGAGGACCTCTACCGCGAGTTCACCAGCGACGAGAACGGCGAGAACCCGCTGCCACCCGAGGAGGGGGAGAAGAAGATAAAGAAGCTGGGCGGATATGACAAGATATACCGCATCAAGTTTGAGGCCGACTACCTGCAGAAACTGGCCTACGAGGGCGCGGCCCGCCTGTACGGCGACCCGCTGGACAAGGAGGTGGATGACCGCATACGCTTTGAACTGCACATCATGAAGACGATGGGCTTCCCTGGCTACTTCCTCATCGTGCAGGACTTCATCAACTCCGCGCGCAAGGAACTGGGCGTGTGGGTGGGCCCGGGGCGTGGCTCGGCGGCCGGCTCGGTGGTGGCCTACTGCCTGGGCATCACGAAGCTGGACCCGATGAAGTATGACCTACTGTTTGAGCGTTTCCTCAATCCCGACCGCATCTCGCTGCCCGATATCGACACGGACTTCGATGACGACGGGCGCGGCAAGGTGCTGCAGTGGGTGATGGACAAGTATGGGCACGAGAACTGTGCCCACATCATCACCTATGCCACCATGGCCACCAAGAACAGCATCAAGGATGTGGCGCGCGTGGAGAAACTCCCGCTGGAGCGGAGCAACGCCCTGTGCAAGGCCATCCCTGACCGTCTGCCCGACGGCATGAAGATGAACCTGAAGAATGCCATCATCTGCACTCCCGAGCTGCAGGCGGCCGAGGCGAGCCAGGACCCGCGCGAGGCAAACACCATCAAGTACGCCCGCAAGCTGGAGGGAACCATACGCGGAACGGGCATACATGCCTGTGGCTTCATCATCTGCCGCGACCCCATCAGCACGCATGTGCCCGTCTCCACCGCCGATGACCCAGACTTTCCGGGGCTGAAGACCGCCGTAACCCAGTATGACGGCCACGTGATCGAGAGCACGGGACTCATCAAGATGGACTTCCTGGGGCTGAAGACCCTCTCGGAGATGAAGGAGGCATGCCGCGTGATCAAGGAGGCGCATGGGGTGGATATCGACCTGGACCGCCTGCCCATCGACGATGCGAAGACCTATGAGCTGTACCAGAACGGGCGCACCATCGGCACCTTCCAGTTTGAGTCGGCGGGTATGCAGAAGTACCTGAAGGAGTTGCACCCCACCGTCTTCGAGGACCTGATAGCCATGAACGCGCTCTACCGCCCAGGGCCCATGGACTACATCCCCTCGTTCATTGCCCGCAAGAACGGCCGCGAGGAGATAAAGTACGACATCCCCATCATGGAGAAGTACCTCAAGGACACCTATGGCATCACCGTCTATCAGGAGCAGGTCATGCTGCTGAGCCGCCTGCTGGCCAACTTCACCCGCGGTGAGAGTGACGCGCTGCGCAAGGCCATGGGCAAGAAGAAGAAGGACATCGTGGACGCCATGAAGCCCAAGTTCATCGCGGGAGGCGTGAAGAACGGGCATGACCCCAAGGTGCTGGAGAAGATATGGGGCGACTGGGAGAAGTTCGCATCCTATGCCTTCAACAAGTCCCACGCGGCGTGCTACTCGTGGGTGGCCTATCAGACGGCCTACCTGAAGGCTCACTATCCCTCGGAATTCATGGCCGCGCTGCTCACGAGGCGCAAGGACGACATCAAGGAGACGGCCAAACTGCTCGATGAGTGCCACCAGATGGGCATCGAGGTGCTGGGTCCCGATGTGAACGAGTCGCATCCTGACTTCGGTGTGAATGCCAAAGGGCAGATACGCTACGGGCTCATGGCCATCAAGGGACTGGGCGAGGCGGCCGCCGTGGCCATCGTGGACGAGCGCGAGAAGAACGGTGCCTACAAGGACGTGTTTGACTTCGTGCAGCGTGTCTCGCTGCCTGCGGTGAAGAAGAGCGGCCTTGAGTGCCTGGCATTGAGCGGTGCCTTCGACGCGCTGGGCGGTGTGACCCGCGAGCAGTTCTTCGCTCCCACCTTCAAGGACGGCCTCTTCGTGGAGGCCCTGCTCAAGTTCGGCGTGCAGTACCAGCAGAGCAAGGCCGACGCCGCATGCTCGCTCTTCGGCTTCGACGAGGTGGAGATCAGCACCCCCGCCGTGCCTGCCGCCGAGCCCTGGGGCGCGCTGGAGCGGCTCAACAAGGAGAAGCAACTCATAGGCATCTACCTCTCGGCCCACCCGCTGGACGAGTACATGGTGATACTCAAGAAGTTGTGCAACCTGCAGATGGCGCAGATGGAGGACCTCACACCACTGGCCAACCGCGAGGTGAGGCTGGGAGGCATCGTCACGGGGCTGCGCAAGGGGGTGACCAAGAAGGGCAAGCCCTATGGCATCGTCACGCTCGAGGACTACTCCGGGGCGGGTGAGATAGCCCTCTTCGGCGAGAACTGGGCACGCTTCGGCAGTTATATGGAGACCCCCGGCACCACGCTCTATATCACCGGCAGGGTGCAGGGCAAGCGTTTCGCGCCCGACGAGATGGAACTGAGCATCGGCAATGTGCAGTTCCTCGACAACGTGAAGGACAGCCTGATAGAGAACATCACCATCTACCTGCCCGAGATGTCGGTCAGCGAGGACCTGGTCGTACAGATGGCCGATGCCATACGCAAGCATCCAGGCAGGGCAGACCTCTTCGTGAACATCATCGATGCGGAGAACGGCATACCCGTGTGCCTGCAGAAGCGCAAGGGGGGCATCACAGTGACCAAACAACTCATGGAGGTGCTGGACAACAGCAGCATCACCTATACCATCAACCAATAAAGGAATAAGACTATGGCACAAATCATCAACAGCAGCAACTTCGACGAGCTGGCCCAGAGCGGCAAGCCTGTGGTGCTGGACTTCTGGGCCACCTGGTGCGGCCCGTGCAAGAGGCTCGCGCCCGCCATCGAGGCTCTGGCCGAGGCCTACCATGACCAGGCCATCATAGGCAAGTGTGACGTGGAGGAGGACGAGGAACTGAGCACGCGCTTCGGCGTGCGCAACATCCCCACCGTGCTCTTCATCAAGGACGGAGAGGTCAAGGACAAGGTGGTGGGACTGGTGCCCCGCCAGACGCTGGAGGACAAACTCAAGGCTTTACTGTAATCCCATTAACACGACATGACTATGGCAACATTCGAAGACGACCTCATGGCCGACGCTGAGGACGACCGCCTCACCGTGGAGTTCATACAGAGTTACCTGCCGCAGGAGGTCAAGGAGAAGTTCACAGAGGATGACCTCTACTACCTCATCGATGTCATCGACGAGTACTATGTGGCCCTGCTGGACAAGGCAGACAAGAAGGGCGTGAAGGACGACGAGGAGATGGACATCGACATCGACGACGCGGCAGCCTACCTGGCACGCCAGGCCAAGAAGGACAAGATGGGCGAGTGGGACCCCGAAGACCTCCGCTGGGTGGTGGAAGGCGAATGGGAGTACAACGAGCAGAACGCCGACGCTGATGGGGAGGAGTGACATTCTGCACCCTCATCCATGACTCATAAGACGAGAGAGGCAGGCAGATGTCCATGTGGCATCTGCCTGCCTCTCTCCATAAGAGCGCGTTTGCAGGAAGTCCCGCAGGCAACTGCCAGCCTACGCTGTCACGCTCCTCAACCCTTTCTCACTCAAATAATACCTCTGACGAGGGTGTCTGGGCTTATCGGGATAAGTTCGCAGCACATATCCCTGCCTTATTGCAGGAGTCAGCATAAATGCCAACACATACCTCCTGCTGGCTATGTTCAACCTTTCCTGTATCTCTGACAGGGTATAGTACCCACTTCCTATCACGTCCACGAGTCTCTGTACATGTTCACTTACTTGTACACCACCTTGTTCACCTGCTTGTTCACCACCTTGTCCACTTGCCTTTTCTCCCAGCCAATATGTGACAGTAGAGCATGACAAGTCAGTATGGAAATCCACAGGCATCCCGGTCAGCCGTTGCCAGGTAAGCATCTTGTCTATGCCATAACCTGCATTCTCGCCCAATCTCGCGTACCTGAAGAATTTGATAAGGCTGGGATTACGAGGCATTGAGTGTATCTTACTGCGAAGTTCGTCTAACGGAAACATGAAACGTCCAGGATTTTGGAACTCTATGCGATTGCTATACACTCGTATTGTGGGATGCATTGGACTGAAATAGTCCGCATGGGCACACAGGTTCACGAGTCCCTCCCGCAAGGCAAAGAGTTGGGACTCATCCTCGGGCCCCACGCCACTTGCAAGAGCCTCATAAGGGTTATCGCAGAAATTGCGCAGCCTTTGTATGATTAGTTGGTATGACTCCCAAATGTTGTCCTGTTCCTGCAACCTATAACTGTATCTGACGCTGGCATCAGCATAGCATGTGCCAGGAATTTCAAGATAATCAATCCAGAAGTTGCCCAAATGCCCTTGTACGACATCCCTGCCACCAAACATCAGCATACCACCAAAGGTAAGTTCGCCATTCACGGTACATATCCCCACCTTCTTACAAAACTTGTCCAAGGGCAAGTCCAAATAAGGAAACGTAGGATTAAAGAGTGCAATATGATTGCGGTATGTCTCCATCGACCCAGCGTTCAAGCAGTCTATCCCGGTGCCAGGAACCACCTGTTCGCTCTTCCATCCGAAGGACTGGTCGCGCACGATAGCCATTGTCTCCATGTCCGTAGCGCGACGGTCGCCACTGCCCGAGCGTATGAACGTATTGACCATACTGCCAAAATATACGGGCTTCATCATAGACGATGGCACATAGAAAGCCAGTACCGTCTTGCCTTCAATGACATACCTTTTTCCATACACTGACAGTTTGACATTGAACTTCTGCCCATTTCGCAGGGTATTCAGGAAGTCCGACTCAGTCTTCTCCGCATTATTGCAACCCGTCACATCAAATTTCTGCCCATGCTGATGCACGCCAAACACGATCCACCCTCCCGATGTGTTGGAGAATGCAGACACGGTCTCCCACACATCATTGGGCAAGCGATCTTGGGCCAACTTCATTTCAAAGTCGTCCCATTCTATATCATTGATTCTATGCAGCAGTTCTTCTTTTGTCATTTCACCTGTGTTCCTGTCATGTGTTATTCACATCCCCTCCCTCTCCCACAGGCTCATGGCGCGCGCTATGGTGGGTGCCATGTCATAGTAGCGGTACTCGGCCAGGCGACCTGCGAAGATGGTGTCACGCTCCTGGGCCGCCAGCCGCTGGTAGCCGGCCAACAGACGGGTGTTGGCCTCATCATTGACGGGATAGTACGGCTCCATTCCCGGCCGCCACTCGGTGCTGTACTCACGGCTCACCACCGTGCGGGGATTGGCCTCCACGTCGGCTCCCAGGCACTCAAAGTGCTTGTGCTCTATCACACGGGTGTAGGGGACAGCGGCATCGGTGTAGTTCATCACGGCCACGCCCTGGTGGTTGCAGGTGTCGAGCACCTCGGTCTCGAAGCGCACGGTGCGGTACTGCAGGTGCCCCAGACAGTGGCCATACCACGCGTCGATGGCACCCGTGTAGAGGACGCGGCTGGCCAGGGGGAGCAACTCGTCACGGTGCTCCAGGAAGTCGATGCCCGTGCGCACCTCCACCCCCTGCAGCAGGGCGTCGGTCAGACGGTTATAGCCGCCCACAGGGATGCCCTGCCAGGAGTCATTGAAATAGTTGTTGTCAAAGGTGAAGCGCAGGGGCAGACGGCGTATGATGAAGGCGGGAAGCTCGGAGCAGGGACGGCCCCACTGCTTCTCGGTGTAGCCCTTGATGAGCCGCTCGAAGATGTCCTGCCCCACCAGCAGCAGTGCCTGCTCCTCCAAGTTACGTGGCTCGCGTCCCTGCAGGCGGTCACGCACCTGGGCGCGCTGAGCCTCAATCTGCCTGAGAGCCTCATCGGGAGTGGTCACGCCCCACATCTGGTGGAAGGTGTTCATGTTGAAGGGCAGGTTGTAGAGCCGTCCCCGCCAGTTGGCCACCGGGCTGTTGGTATAACGGTTGCAGGGGGCGAGGCGGTTGACAAACCGCCACACACGCTCGTCGGACGTGTGCAGGATGTGGGCGCCATACTGGTGCACGTTGATGCCGGCCACCAGGCTGCAATGGACATTGCCGCCCGTGTGGGGCCTGCGCTCCACCACCAGGCACCGCCGGCCCGCCTGGGTGGCCAGGTGGGCAAAGGTAGCCCCCATCAGTCCCGAGCCCACTATCAGATAGTCATACTGCCTCTTCATCGCTTCTCCTTATATATATAGTTGTTCCAAATCGCAAGGATATAGTCTCGCATGCGGATGCCCACTTCTCATTCCTCATCATCTCCTGCCCATCCAGATGCACCCTACTGGACAAAGTTAGGCATTTTCCCCCACCCGCCACATCCCCGTGTGGGAATTTCTGAGTAACTTCGTGCTGAAATCCATAATTCCTATCTCACATGCACAAGAGACTCTATGCCGCGCTGCTCGGCATGCTGGCCTTGGTTCCACTCCAGGCCCAGCAGCAGTATGTCAACCCAGTCTTTGACCAGGACACGCCCGACCCCACCGTGGTGCGGGCTCCTGACGGGGCCTTCTATGCCTACGGCACCGGGGGCACATGCCGCAGGAGCACCGACCTGGTGCACTGGACCGACGAGGGTGTGGCCCTGGAGCGGCCCACATGGAACGACTCCGTGCGCACCGACAAGGACGGCAAGCAGCACCCCATGCGCTTCAGCCTGTGGGCCCTCGACGTGAGCCGGGTAAGGGGGGACAAGTATCTGGTGTATTACGCGTCGGCCTTCTGGGGCAACGAGACACGCACGGGACTGGGCGTGGCTGAGGGCACGTCACCCACCCACTTCACCGACCGCGGACGCATGTTCCGCAGCACGGAGATTGGGGTGCAGAACAGCATCGACCCCTGCTATGTGGAGGACAAGGGCAAGAAATACCTCGTGTGGGGCAGTTTCAGCGGGCTGTACATGGGCGAGCTCACCCGTGACGGCATGCGGCTGAAGCACCCGGATGAACTCACGCAGCTGGCGGGCAAGGCCTTCGAGGGGGCGATGGTGTACAAGCGTGGCAAGTACTATTACCTGTTTGCGAGCGTGGGCACCTGCTGCGAGGGGGCACGCAGCACTTACCGCACGGTGGTGGGACGCTCACGCAAACTGGCAGGCCCGTACCTCGACAGGCAGGGGGGACGCATGCTGGACAACCATTACGAGACCATCATCAGCGGCAATGACCGCTGGCGCGGCCCGGGACACAACAGCGAGATAGTGACTGATGACAACGGGGCCACCTGGCTGCTGTACCATGCCTTTGACGCCAAGGACCCTGGCAAGGGGCGTGTGCTGCTGCTGGACAAACTGGTGTGGGACCAGGAGGGATGGCCCTCGGTAGCAGGCGGAACGCCCAGCACCACGCCACAGGACGCGCCTGTGTTCAGGAGGTAAAAGCCCCCTCCCGACCTCCCCCAAGGGGGGAGGAGGCTCTGGCGGAAGGGCACTCACACTTCTTCCAAGCAGGTGGATGACACCTGCCAGCGGGGTTGCCCCATGCGCGAGCCACGCCACACAGAATGGCACAGCGCGGTACACTTACCGTCCAGCCTGGGCTGGACAGTCATCGCATGCCGCTGCGTGGGCCTTTGCATGCCGCTGTGTGGGCCCACGCAGCGGCATGCGTCAAGCCATGCAGTGCGGTGCGGGATTTCGCCAGGGATATATCCATACAAAAAGGGGAACGCTTGGACACATTGTGCAAGCATTCCCCTTTGTTTTAGTAAACACGTTTGTCCAGCCCTACCTCAGTTCCTCCAGGCGGTCGTAACTCACCTGCAGGATGGTCTGCGCCTTGTGCAGGCGGTCATCAGAGTGGGACGGCTGCTCGGTGATGGGCTTGCGGCTGGTGATGTCAAAGACGCTCACACCCGTGCTGTCAGCAAAGAGGATTCCGCTGGGGAAGGTGCTGTAGGCAAAGGGATAGCGGTAGTTGCGGCTCAGCACATTGCGGCTCCAGGGGAAGTCCTGGTGACTGATGCCCATCTGGCTGAGCAGCGTGGCACAGAGGTCACTCTGGTTCATCAGCACCTGCATGCGGCGGGGACGGCGTATGGCCCCGCCCAGCCAGAGCATGGGGGAGTGGAAGAACTCGGGGGACTCATAGGTGAGGTCATACAGAAATCCGTGGTCGGGGATGAGGATGACGAGCAGGTTGTCCCACACGGGCAGCCTGCGCAGGCTGTCGATGAGCATCTCGACGCAATGGTCAGTAAAGGCAAAGGCGTTGAGCTTCTTGTCCTGCAGGCGGTGGTAGGGCACCTCGAAGGGCTCGTGGCTGGAGAGCGTCTGCAGGGTCATGTGCCAGGGCTCGGGCATCTGCCCGCTGGCTATCATGTCCAGGGTGCGCCGCGCGGTCACGCTGTCATTGGCGCCCCACTTGCTCTGGCTGGTCTCACGCACGGGGAAGTCCGATGCGCTGGTCAGCTGGCGGTATCCCGTGGCCACGAGGTAGCCCTTCTTGTTCATGATGGTGATGTCTCCGCCATAGAGGTAACCCGTGTGGTAGCCCTCACGTCCCAGGCTGCGGGCCAGCGAGGGCAGGTGATTGAGTTTCTCGGGAAGGCGCATCAGGCTGGCGGTGGGGTAACTGACCCAGCCGCTGAAGGCACTCACGGTGCCACGGTCGGTGCGGAAACTGTTGGAGTAGTAGTGGTCCCAGAACACGCCCTGGGGTATCAGGCGGCTCATGCCGGGAGCCACATCGGGCAGTCCGCCCAGCTCGCGCACGAACTTGCTGCCGAAACTCTCCATCAGCACAACGAGCACGTTGGGACGCTGCACACGCAGGAGGGTGTCCTGGATGTCCTCAGTGTCCTCGGGGTAAAGTCCCTCAAAGGAGCGGGCCAGTGTCGCCTCGTCCTGCCAGTTGAACTGGTCACCGAAGGACTTGGTCTTGCTCAGCGAGGAGAGGAGGCTGAAGGCGGGGTTCACGGCAGCGTGGTTGAGGAAGAGCGAGGGGCTGTAGTAGGCCACGCCCACATTCATCACACCCTGCCTCACACCGCCACGGATGCCCACGAAGAGCACACCGCCACACAGCAGCAGGAGCGCCAGGTGTACCATGCGGTGGCGCACGGCGGGGAAGCGCGCGGGGGTGCGCCGCAGGAGCAGCCACCCTGCCAGCACCGCCAGCAGCACGATGCCTGCCACGCGGCTGAGGATGAAGCCCAGGCTGACACTGCTTGTCGCGCCCTCGGGATTCTGCATATAGGCAAAGACCGCTGCGTTCAACTTGAACTTCCAGAACTCATAGAGCACCGCATCACCGCCTATGATGACCGCCAGCAGCACGGCCACCACACCCAGGTAGGGCCACAGCACCCAGCGCAGGGGCATGCCCCTCCACCACAGGGAGATGATGGCGAGCAGCAGGGGAAGGGCCACCACATAGCCCGCCGTGCTGATGTCCATGGTGAGCCCATGCCACCACACCTGCAGGGCATCCAGGCAGCCAAAGGGGGAGACATCGGCATTGTAGATGAGGAACACCAACTTGCCCACGGCAAAGAGGAGCAGCAGGCTGAGCATCAGACGCAGGAGGTAGAGTATGCGGGACATGGTTGTATGCGGTTTTACAGTTTTGTGGTTATGCGGTTTTACGGTCGTGCATGTCATGCAAGGGTGCGCTTCCTTATGGCCGGGCAGCCTTGTGGCCTTGAGAACGCGCTTCCTTGCGGGACCGGCGCTTCAGGTCCGCGAGCCAGTCATAACTGGTCTGCAGCACCGCCTGGGCCTTGCTGACACGCAGGTCACCGCCAGCACCATGGTCGGTCACCACCATGTTGGCCGTGATGTCAAAGAGTGTCTCGCCTGTGTGGTCCTTCCACATGATACCGGCGGGGAAGTTGCAATAGACAAATGGCTCGGTGTAGTTGCGGCTCAGGACATTGCGGCTCCAGGGATAGTCGCGGTGGCTCACCCGCATCTGGCTGAGCAGCGTGGCACAGAGGTCGCTCTGGTTCATCAGCACACTCATACGGCGCGGATGGCGCAGGGCACCACCCAGCCAGAGCATGGGCGAGTGGAAGAACTCGGGGTCCTCGTAACTTTGCTTGTACAGGATGCCATGGTCGGGTATCATGATGACCAGCATGTTGTCCCACTGGGGAAGCGTCCTCAGACTGTCAATCAGCATGCCCAGGCAATGGTCGGTATAGGCAAAGGCATTGAGTTTCTCATCCTCCAGGCGGTGATAGGGCACCTTCCAGGGCTCGTGGCTCGATACCGTCTGGTAGGCCATGAGCCAGTGCTGGGTGCTGTCCATGCGGGCGATGCGGTGGAAAGTCTTCATGGCCGAGGTGCTGTCATTGGCTCCCCAGGTGCTGTTCAGCTCACTGGGGGTGAATGCCTTGTCGTCCATGAGTTCCTGGAAACCCATGTCGGACAGGTAGTCACGCTTGCCCATGTTGGTCATCGCGCCCGGGTAGAGGTAGGTGGTGTGATAGCCCTCGCGTGCCAGGCTGCGCGCCAGTGAGGGCATGCCGGGGTGCAGGTTGCACTTCTCCATCAGGCACACGTCGGGATAGGAGACCATACCGCTGTAGGCACTCACTGTGCCGCGGTCGGTGCGGAAACTGCAACTGTAATAGTTGTCCCAGAAGATGCCCTGGGGAATGAGGCGGCTCCAGTTGGGGGCCACGTCGGGCAGCCCGCCCAGTTCCTGGATGAAGCGTCCGCCGAAACTCTCTATCAGCACGATGAGCACATTGGGGCGGTCGGTGCGGAGCAGCGTGTCCTGGATGTCCTCGGTATCCTGGGGGTAAAGGCCACGGAAGGTGCTCTCACGCTCCTCCTCGCTCAGATAGTCAAAGCGGCTGGCATCGTTGCTGGTCCAGGGGAACGAGGAGAGGAAGCCCCACACAGGGTTTACCGAGGCATGGTTGCGGAAGAGACTCTTGCCCTCGCTATAAGCATCCCCCACACGCACGCTGAAGATGCTCACGGCCGAGAAGCAGCCTATGATGAGCAGCATGTTGCGCATCCATGGCCGCCACACGGGCTCGTCACGGGGGATGCGGTGGGGTGTGAGCCACAGGCAGGGCACCACTATCCACAGGAAGAGCAGCAGTGCCGTGGCCAGGCGGGTGGCTATGAACCACGGGCTCACGCTGTTGGCCGCGCCCTCGGGATGGGCGGCATACTTGAGCACTACCGCGCTGAGCTTGAACTGCCAGAACTCATACATCACCGTGTCGGCCACCATGATGGCAGCCACGCAGAAGCCCGCCACTATATAATAAGGTGCAAGCACGGCACGCAGGGGCAGCCCCGGACGGCGCGCGGCCAGGAATGTCAGCAGTGCGGGCAGCAGCAGGAACAGGGCTGCCACGCTGAGGTCATGGGCCATCAGACCCGAGCGGCAGGCTCCCAGGACATCGGCCAGGGAGAGTGTCTCAATGTGTCTGTTATACAGGATAAAGCCTATCCTGCCCACCAGGAACACCAGCAGGAGGTGGCAGAAGAGATATTCGAGGAAATGCGGTCGCTGTCTCATCATCTTGGGAAATAATCTGTAATAGGCATCAGAGTTGCTGCAGCGCGGTCAGCCGCCTGTAATAGCCGCCCCTGGCAAGCAGTTCCTCATGGGTGCCGTGCTCGACGATGCGCCCCTCGTGGAGCACATAGATCTCGTCAGAGTTGCGTATGGTGCTCAGCCGGTGGGCGATGCTGATGGTGGTGCGGCTCTTCATCAACCGCTCCAGAGCCTCCTGCACCAGGTGCTCGCTCTCGGTGTCCAGCGCGCTGGTGGCCTCGTCCAGGATGAGGATGGGCGGGTTCTTGAGTATGGCGCGCGCTATGCTGATGCGCTGGCGCTGGCCTCCGCTCAGTCGGCAGCCACGGTCACCCACCATGGTCTGGTAGCCCTGCTCGGTCTGCATGATGAACTCATGGGCGTTGGCCACGCGCGCGGCAGCCTCCACCTGCTCCTGTGTCGCACCCTCCACACCGAAGGCTATGTTGTTGAAGATGGTATCATTGAACAGGATGGCCTCCTGGTTGACATTGCCTATCAGGCTCCTGAGGGAATGGATGGAGAGTTGCCGCACGTCAGTCCCATCGATGGTGATGCTGCCGTGCTGCACGTCATGGTAGCGTGGGATGAGGTCCACCAGCGTGCTCTTGCCACTGCCCGACTGCCCCACGAGCGCGATGCTGCGCCCCACGGGGATGGTGAGGTTGATGTGGGAGAGCACCTCGCGGTCATCCTGGTAGCTGAAACTGACATCCCTGAAGCATATCTCGCGCTCCAGGCCATGTATCTGCACGGGGTGCGCCACCTCCTTGATGGGGTTCTCGGCATGCAGTATCTTCTCGATGCGCTCCATGCTGGCCATACCCTTCTGGATGGCATAGCCCGCCTTGCTCAAGTCCTTGACAGGCTGCAGGGTGGTGTACAGGATGACCAGGTAATAGATGAAGAGGTTGGCATCGATGCTGCTGGCCCCGGTAAAGATGAGCCACCCGCCAAACCACAGGACAAAGGCAATCATCACGGTGCCCAGGAATTCGCTCACGGGATGGGCGGCACTCTGGCGTATGGCCACGCGGGTGGCTATGCGGCGGTAGTCGTCATTGACGGCCGTGAAACGCTGCATCATCTTCCTCTCGGCGATGAAGGCCTTGATGATGCGCAGCCCTCCCAGGGTCTCCTCAATCTGGCTCATGCTGTCGCTCAGGCGTGACTGCATGAGCAGGGAATGGGCCTTGAGCCGCCTGCCCACCGAGCCGATGCCCCAGGCCAGGAGGGGCACGACGAGCAGCGTGAAGATGGTAAGTTGCCAACTGATGCAGATGAGGGTGCCCAGATAGACGATGATGAAGATGGGGTTCTTCACTATCATGTCGAGCGAACTGCTGATGCTGGCATCCACCTCATTGACATCCGTGGACACGCGCGTCAGGATGTCGCCCTTGCGCTCGTCAGAAAAGAAGCTCAGGGGAAGTGAGAGTATCTTGCGGTAAATGTCGGCCCTGATGTCGCGGATGATGCCTGTGCGCAGGGGCATGAGCATGGCGGTGCCGCCGAAGTAGGTGGCCGTCTTGAAGAAGGTGAGCACACACAGCAGCAGGCCCAGCAGCAGCAGGGTGGTCGATGGGCCATAGTGCGCAATCAGTTCCTGCGAGTAGTAGTAGGCATTGTTCTTGGCCACATCGATGACGGCACCCAGCCCCCCCGTGCCCCAGGGGATGAATGAGAAATGGCTGTCATTGACCTTGAAGAGTATCTGCAGGATAGGAAGCAGGACCGAGAAGGAGAACACATTGAAGAGCGCGGCCAGCACGTTCAGGAGGAAGGTGCCTGCGATGTAGCGCTTGTATCGGGCAAAGTAGCCGCCCATTGTCTGGAAGAATTCCCTCATAAAAGGCTTTGTCTGTTATTTCCGACCGAAATCGGCAGGGATCTCACCCCACTGGGCCGTCTCCCACTTGATTACTTGTGCATGCTGGGGATGCTGGCGGAGCCACTCCTCGGCCCTGGCTATCAAGGCATAGAGGGGCTCTGTGCGGGCATCCCTCGCCAGCTTGGTCTTGCACTTGCCGCCCCTGACCCAGTTGATGGCATTACGGCTGTCGCTGTACACCCTCATGCTCCACCCCTTCTGGTCGATGAGTGCCAGGGCATGCACGATGGCCAGGAACTCACCGATGTTGTTGGTCCCGTGCACGGGGCCATAGTGAAAGAGCCGCTGGTTATTGCCCAGGTACACGCCCTGGTACTCCATGGGACCGGGATTGCCGCTGCATGCGGCATCCACGGCGATGGCGTTGTAGTCGATGTCAGCAGGCAGGGCCTTGGGGGCGGGTGCCACCCTCACGGCTGTGGCATGCGGCTGGAAGGCATCGGGGGACGCGAGTGCGCGCTCGGCCTCGGCACGGGTGGCAAAGGACTTGTAGCGCGCTCCCTTGTAACCCTTGACGTGCTGCAGGCACTCCTCCCAGGTGGTGTAGATGCCCGGACAGACACCCACCCACACGACATAGAACTTGCTCTTGCCAGCCATCCGTTGCTCCTGCTTGCGGTCAGTGGCTGGATTACATGCGCTCGGGCACCTCGATGCCCAGCAGTCCCATGCCATTCTTCACCACCTGGCTCACGGCAGCCGAGAGGGCCAGGCGCAGCACCTTCTTGTCCTGGTCGGGCTCATGGAGCACGCTCAGGTCGTGGTAGAACTGGTTGTACTCCTTGACGAGCTCATAGCAGTAGTTGGCTATCGCGCTGGGGTTATAGTCGCTGCCTGCCTGGCGCACGACGGCGGCAAAGCCCTGCAGGTGCTGTATGAGGCTCACCTCCTTGGGCGTGAGCCCTGCGGTGCGGGGCAGCGTGTCGGGGATGGCAGTGCCCTCGGCCTGGGCCTTGCGCAGGATGCTGCGTATGCGGGCATAGGTATATTGGATGAAGGGGCCCGTGTTGCCATTGAAGTCGATGCTCTCCTCGGGGTTGAACAGCATGTTCTTGCGGGCATCGACCTTGAGGATGAAGTACTTCAGGGCACCCAGTCCCACGCGGCGCGCAATCTCATGCGCCTCCTCGGGAGTGATGCCCTCCAGGCGGTTCACCTTGTCTGCGCTCATCTGGGCGGCATTCTCTATCATGCTCTCGATGAGGTCGTCGGCATCGACCACCGTGCCCTCGCGGCTCTTCATCTTGCCGTTGGGGAGCTCGACCATGCCGTAGGAGAAGTGCACGAGGTCCTTTCCCCACTTGAAGCCCAGCTTGTCCAGCAGGATGGAGAGCACCTGGAAGTGGTAGTTCTGCTCGTTTCCCACCACATATATCATCTTGTCGATGGGATAGTCCTGGAAGCGCAGCTTGGCCGTGCCGATGTCCTGGGTCATATAGACCGAGGTGCCGTCGGAGCGCAGCAGGAGCTTCTCGTCAAGTCCCTCCTTGGTGAGGTCAGCCCACACGGAGCCGTCGGGGCGGCGGTAGAAGAGTCCCTTGCGGAGCCCCTCCTCCACCTTCTCCTTACCCTCCAGGTAGGTCTGGCTCTCATAGTATATCTTGTCAAAGGACACGCCCAGTGCCTTGTAGGTCTCGTCGAATCCGGCATACACCCACTCGTTCATCTTCCGCCACAGGGCACGCACCTCGGCATCGCCCTGCTCCCACTTGACCAGCATCTCGTGTGCCTCGCGCATGAGGGGCGAGTCCTGCTTGGCCTTCTCCTCGGCCTGGGTCTCCTCCATGCCCTGGGCGATGTAGCGCGCCTTGAGTTCCTTCACCTCCTCGCGGTAGTGCTTGTCAAATGCGACATAGTAGTCACCGATGAGGTGGTCGCCCTTCTTGCCGCTCGACTGGGGTGTCTCGCCGTTGCCCCAGCGCAGCCAGGCCAGCATGCTCTTGCAGATGTGGATGCCTCGGTCGTTGACGATATTGGTCTTCACCACCCGGTTACCGTTGGCCTCCATGATGTTGGCCAAGGCCCATCCCAGCAGGTTATTCCTCACGTGACCCAGGTGCAGGGGCTTGTTGGTGTTGGGGCTGCTGTACTCTATCATCACCAGGGGCGACTGGTCGGTGGCAGCCACGAAGCCGTACTTGGGGCTCTCCCATATCTCCTCAAGCAGACCTACCCAGCAGGCGGGCTGGATGCTCAGGTTGAGGAAGCCCTTGACCACGTTGAACCCGCCCACGACATCGGGCAGGTGCGTGACGAGGTACTGGCCCAAGTCATTGGCGGTGTCCTCTGGCTTCTTGCGGCTCAGGCGCAGGAAGGGGAACACCACGAGGGTGAGCTCACCCTCAAATCCCTCACGCGTCTCCTGCAGCACCACCGAGCCCTGGGGCGCGCTCTGGCCATACAACTCCTCTATACCGGCCTCCACGGCCTTCACTATCTGGTCTGTCATCGTTGTCTAAAGTGTGTGTATATAATAATGTGTACTCGTTTCGCGTGCAAAATTACTGCTTTTCGGTGAATGGGGCAAATATTGCGCCAGAGGGATGCGGGCGGGCGTGTCAGTCGCCATGCTCCGCCTCGCGCCTCGCGCGCTCGTCCTCGATCTGCTGCCGCCTCACGGCCTCGTCAAGCAGGTCGTTGAATGACCGGGCGCGGTCATACTGCTCGAGGGCCCGGCGCATCCTCTTCTTCCTGCGCTCGGCCTTACGCTGCTTGATGGCAAAGGGGTGTGTGATCTTGTCGTTAAGCCCGGGCGCGACCTTCTCGATGATGTCACCCAGCGACTTGCTGCGGGGCACGGTGCGGGGCAGCACCTGCCCCAGGGCACGCATGACGGGCAGCACCGAGTCGGGGCGCACCTCCACCTCGCGCAGGGTGTCGGCCAGGACGCTGTCACGCCGTATGCTGTCCGGCGGGGGACATGCCGGTGCGATGGCTGATGCAGCGGCATGCGATGACGGATGCAGCGGCATGCGTGGGCCATCGCAGCGGCATGGGCCAGACACCGCACCTGCATGGGCCCCGCAACGCCCCACACTGGCCTCTGCCGCCACGGGCAGCAGGAGGCATCCGAGGATGACGGTGAGCAGAAGAGAGTAGTACCTCATGGGTCACAAAATTACCGCTTCTTTTGCAGGAGACAAAAGAATTGGCGAACTTTGCAACTCATTCAGAATGACTTTTACACTTTATTCACATGAGACGGATATTCCTCTTCCCCATGGTGGCCATGCTGCTGGGCATGGCCGCACAAGCAACTGACTACACACAGTATGTGAACCCGCTCATCGGCACGCAGACTGACTCCACGGGCGCGCTGAGCGGCAGCACCTTCCCTGGCCCCACCATGCCGCAGGGCATGGTACAACTGAGCCCCGAGACGGAGCAGATGGTGACCTGGGACCCCTGTTGCGGCTATGACTATGACAAGGACCAGATTTACGGCTTCACACACACGCACCTGAGCGGCACGGGATGCACCGACCTGATCGACATCAGCCTAATGCCCTGGACGGGCGAGGTGAGCACGGCCATGCTGGCCAAGGGGGAGTTTCCCCAGCACTTCACGCACAGCGAGGAGGTGGCCATGCCGGGCTTCTACTCGGTGATGCTGAAGGAGAGCGGGGTGAAGGCCGAGCTGT
Source organism: Opitutia bacterium UBA4654 (assembly GCA_963658045.1). Lineage (GTDB taxonomy): Bacteria > Bacteroidota > Bacteroidia > Bacteroidales > Bacteroidaceae > Physcousia. The sequence continues at coordinate 7,426 of CAVKOT010000012.1, read as the reverse complement.
CGGCCACCGTGCATGCGGGCATACACCGCTACACATTCCCCCAGGGGGGACGGCAGCAGGTCATCCTGGACCTGAACCGCAGCACTTACCGGGGCGATGATGCCTACTACATCGGCAAGCGAGGCTACAACATACTGCAGAGCCAGATGCGCGTGGTGGATGACCATACGATAGAGGGCTACCGCGTCATCACGGGATGGGCCAAACTGAGGCACGTTTACTTCCGCGCCGAGTTCTCACGCCCCATGACGCGCCGCGTGATGATGGACGGCAGCCGCCTGCTCGATGACGTGGATGTGATGAACGGGCGCGCGCTGAAGGCCGTGCTGGAGTTTGGCGGCAAGCAGGAGGAGCCGCTCATGGTGAAGGTGGCCATCTCGGCAGTTGACAGCAAGGGGGCCAGGCAGAACATGCTGGCCGAGGCAAAGTCATGGGACTTCAACCATTATGTGACCCAGGCACACGATGCCTGGGAGCGCGAACTGGCACGCATCGACATCAACGGCACTGACGAGCAGAAGACCATCTTCTACACCGGCCTCTACCATGTGCTCATGCAGCCAAACATCATCAGCGACGTGGATGGCCGCTACATGAACACCAACTATGAGGTGGCCCAGATGCCCCAGGGGCAGCAGTACCACAGCACCTTCAGCCTGTGGGACACGTTCCGCGCGGCCCATCCGCTCTACACCCTGCTCTGCCCCGACGTGGCGGCACAGTTTGTCAGGGACATGGTGCTGCATGAGCAGACCTACGGATACCTGCCCATCTGGGACCTGTGGGGGCAGGACAACTACTGCATGATAGGCAACCACGCCATCCCGGTGCTGTCAGACGCCATCATGGCCGGGCTGCCCGGCATCGACCAGGAGGCTGCCTACCGCGCCATGGTGGAGAGCAGCACCAGGCCTCACCTCAACAGCCCCTTCGGCCTGTGGGAGAAGTATGGCTACATGCCGCAGAACCTGCAGGGGATGAGCGTGAGCATCACGCTGGAGCAGGCCTTCGACGACTGGTGTGTGGCGCAGGTGGCCAAGAAACTGGGACACACAGCAGACTACGAGCGATTTAGCCGCAGGGCCATGTTCTACAAGAACCTCTATGACCCGCAGACGGGCTTCTTCCGCCCCAAGGACGACAAGGGGCAGTGGGTCGAGCCGTTTGACCCGCTCAGCTATGAGCAACCCTGCTTCATCGAGGGCAATGCCTGGCAGTACATGTGGTTTGTGCCACAGGACCCCCAGGGCCTCATCGAACTGATGGGCGGCAGGCAGGCTTTCCTCAAGAAACTGGACGAGAACTTCACGCTGACGGCCACCAGCGGCGAGCGCAACGGCAATGCCAGTGGCTTCATAGGACAATATGCGCACGGCAACGAGCCGAGCCACCACACGGTGTATCTCTACACCATGGCCGGGAAACCCTCACGCACCGAGGAACTGGTGGAGCAGGTGCGCACCTCATTCTACAATGCCACACCCTGCGGATATGCAGGCAATGATGACTGCGGCCAGATGTCGGCCTGGTACATCTTCTCCTCACTGGGCTTCTATCCCTTCAACGCAGGCTCGGCCGAGTATGTGCTGGGCACGCCGCTCTTCACCGAGGCCACGCTGCACCTGGCTGGCGGCCATGACTTCACCATCAAGGCGCGTGGCAAGAAGGAGGGAAGGCCGTATGTCAAGAGCGTGCGGCTCAATGGCAAGAGGCTGCAGGGCAACACCATCACGCACCAGCAGATCATGGCCGGAGGCACGCTGGAGTTCACGATGAGGTAAGGCCGGGCCCCGGCTCATGGCTCATGAGGCCACGGGCTGGCCAGGCTGTATGACAAGCGGAACGCGCGAACCACCTACTTCTCCTGGGTGTGCGTCCCTCCCCAGGGAGGGCATTCACACGAGTGAGAGAGTAAGTGGTTCGCGCGTTCCGCGTTGTCTCCCGTGCCCCGGTCAGCGCACGAGCATCTTCCTGTGGCCATAAACATACATGCCGCTGGCGAGCCGTCCCACCTCCTGGGGCGTGCTCTGGCGTGCCACGCACCTGCCATCGAGGGTAAAGACATCGGCCTGCGCCCCGTCCTGGAGGTCAGCAGGCACGTCCTCCACTGCGTCCGCGCTGTCGCCAGCGGGGAACATCAGCATGAGGGCCGGCAGCGCACTCGCGCTGTAACTGTCTATCTGGCTGCCCTCGACGGTGGCCTTACGGAAGTTGCCGTTGGAGATGCCACGGGTCTTGTCACGGTAACTCCAGCCCCGCTGCAGGTTGCGCTTGACATAACTCAGATAGCGTGTCACGCCGCAGTCATACACCAGCATGTGCAGATACTGGGCGAAGATGGCGGCATACACACCCTGCTCCACGCCCGACTCCCAGGGCAGGATGCCCCCGGAGCACATCTTCTGGAACACATAGTCGGCACCCTGGCGGGCCTTGGTAAGGTACCTGTCCTCGCCCGTAATCTTGTAAAGCAGGCAGCTCGCGCCGATATAGGTGGCCTGGTTGTAGAGGTGGTCGGTGAACTCAGGGCCACCACCATGGATGCCGTCGGCCACACGTCCGTTCTGCACCAGCGTGCCATCGGCCCAGGCATAGACTTCCTTGGCCTTCTCCAGATACCACTCCCTGGTCTGCTGGATGGGATGGGCCGATGTGGGGGACTTGCGCCCGTCGGGCACGTTGTTGTAGAGCGTGCAGGCGGCTATCACGGTGGGGAAGTTGATGCAGGCCGAGCGGAAGTCGCCGGCCTTGTGTGGGTTGGGCTTGTCAATGGGCTGCCACTCCCAGAACATGCCGCCGCCCAGGCCACGCGCGGGGTCAGCATAGGAGCCGTCATCGCCCACCCGGGCCGAGCCATACCACACGCGGCAGAAGCTTCGCTCGGAATAACGGAGGTACTCAGACGTTCCGAAGGTCTCGTAAGCCCGCGCCAGGGCGATGGTCCACCACATGATGTCGTCATAGACGAACCATCCCGTGTTGGTGTTACAGTCATCGAAGTTGAAGTTGACGTACTGAGCCTTCTCGCCACGGTATATTCTGCTGTGCAGTGCCTTGTACTTGTCCTGCCTGGCCTGGTCACCTTCGGCCACGGCGCGTCGGTATGCGTTCTGCACCATGTCATAGTAGATGGCCTGGCACCAGATGGCAGCCGCCCCGCCCCAGCGGTCCACGGCATTCACGCGATCAGAGTGGTCACGATAGATGTGCTTCTTGGTATCGAGAAACACCCGGTTGAAGTCATCGTAGGTTTGCCACTGGATAGAGTCGTTGTAAGTGCTCTGTGCATGAGCGGCCAGTGCTCCACACACGCACGCAAGGATAAGGATAATTCTTTTCATCTTGTCGGTTATCGGGCAGCGGCCCATTATAAATAAGGTTATGCGGATGCGCGCCATGACACACATCCGCCTTCATACACCATGCCCCCGGCATGCCTCCAGGAGGGAGGCGGGCCAGGGGCATGGGCGTAACTTAGAGTTCTTTGATCTTCACATTCTTGAACCACACCTCGTTGCCGTGATCCTGGAGCAGGATACGTCCATCGCGGTTGCCAAAGTCGGGCCAGTTCTTGTACTTGCTGTAGGCCACCAGGGCATTCCATTCCTGGGTGCCGCGCTCATACTCCAGCATCTTCACCCCGTTGAGCCAGTGCTCGACGTGATTGTCCTTGACGATGATGGTGGCGGTGTTCCATGCCGTGATGTCAAAGGGCTTGTCATCCGGGGCGGGAATGAGGTCGTAGAGCGAGCCGAGCTTGCGGTTTCCCTTCACGCCCAGTTTGGCATCGGGATGGCGCAGGTCGTCCAGAATCTGGAACTCACAGCCTATCGCGCTGCCCTCGCCACGGTTCATGTCGGGGTCCACGAAGTACTTGATACCGCTGTTGGCACCCTCGGTTATCTTGAAGTCAACCTTGAGGATGAAGTTGTGGTAAGCCTTCTCGGTGACAATGTCACCTCCATTGCCGCTCTCGGCACCATTGGCGGCCTCCACCTTGAGGATACCCTCCTCGATGCGCCAGCCCTTCTGGGGGAAGGTGGTGAGCTTGGCACCACGCCATCCCTGGGTAGTCTTGCCGTCCCACAGGAGTTTCCAGCCCTCACGCTGCTCCTGCTCGGTGAGCACATTGTCGGCCTGCTGCTCGACGGCGGGGGCGGGCGTGGTCACCTTCTTCTTGGCCGCTGCGGGCATCACCGCAAGCAGCATCATGACAAATACAATCTTTTTCATTTATTCTTTTCGGTTATATGGTTTTGCGGTTGCACGGTTGTGCGGTTTTATGGTTATGCGGCCGTGCGGTTGTGCGCAGAGAGCCAAGCATAAATATGCTGTCCACACCACCGCATAACCGCACAACCATACAACCGCCAAGCCGCAGATGTCAATCAATCTTGTAGAAGTCCTCCCAACCACGGCGCGGGGGCATGCCCGAGAGCATGGCGTTGGCAAAGTCGTTGTTGGTAAACTGCTTCGTGCGCGGGTCAAAGAAGAGCTGCGTGTTGAGCCTCTGTGCTATCACGCCCAGGCAGAACACCTGGCACAGCACACCTGCTATCTGGAAGGGCGAGCGGGTCTTCTCTATGCCCTGGCAGGCACGCAGGAAGTTGACATAGTGGTTGCTGGGGCTCTTGGGCACCTGGGGCAACTTGTCCTTCATGGCCTCGGCCTTCTCCTTGGGGATGATGCTGAGGGTGCTGCCGTGGCTCGCGCCCTTGAAGATGAGGTCACGGCTGTAGATGATCTTGCCCGGGTTGAGCTTCTGCTTGGTGTACTCGCCCTGGCCGCTGGCAGGAATACCCTCGGCCAGCTCGCTCTCGCCGTAACCGGCGGGCAGGGGAGGCAGATTATCCACGCCGTCATACCAGGTCACGTCACAGGGAGGCATGTTGCCACGCGCGCCGAAACGGAACAGGATGGTGCTGCTGTAGGGATAGAAGAACTCGTTGTGGTTCTTGGCATAGAGCATGTTTATCTCATAGGGGAGGCCCAGATCGAGGAACTCGTGCACGGTGTCCAGCAAGTGCGCGCCCCAGTCACCCAGTGCGCCCATGCCGAAATCGTACCAGCTGCGCCAATCGCCCTGGTGGAAGAGCTTGCTGAAGTTGTGGTAGCGCACGCCGCCATGCCACACGTCCCAGTTCATACCCTCGGGGATGGGGTCGCCCTCGGGCATCTTAATCATGTTCCAGTCATACTTGTGCCAGCGGCGGTCGTTGTTCATGTGCGCCACCACCGAGGTCACATCCTTGATGATGCCCGCATCCTGCCAGGCCTTGAACTGGAAGTAGTTGGCCTCGGAGTGCCCCTGGTTGCCCACCTGGGTGACCACCTCGGGATGGCGGTTGGCCATCTGGATGAGGAGCTCGCCCTCCTGGAAGGTGCGCGTAAGGGGTTTCTCGCAATAGATATGCTTGCCGTACTTCATGGCCATCATGGCCACAAAGAAGTGGATGTGGTCAGGCACACTGGCCGCCACCGCGTCGAAGTGGTCGGCATACTCCTCAAAGAGTTTGCGGAAGTCGGTGTAGCGCTTGGCCTGGGGGTACATGGCCAGTACCTTCTGGCACTGCTTGCCCTGCAGGTCAACGTCACACAAGGCCACCACCTCCACCATACCGGTCTTGGCAAACTCGTTGATGTTCTGCTCACCACGGTTTCCGATGCCTATGTAGGCTATCTTCACCTTTTCACCCTTGGCACGTTTGGTCTCCTTGCTCGTCATGGCGAACACGTTGCCTGGGGTCAGTGTCAGCCCGGCTGTAGCCAAGCCCACACCCTTGAGGAAATCTCTTCTCGTGGACATACTTTAATGTTCTTAGGGAGTCATTTTGGTTTATCTACACCGCAAATTTAGCAAAAATAATCCCACCCAACATCATCTTTTGGGCAAAAATTGCAAATGACGCACGCTATCCTGCATGCCGGGACAGCCAGGGAGACGTTTTCCCCTACCCCATGCCTCACGCTGCCCCATCCGGCACAGCGTGGCACCCCCTGTGGATGCAGCACGATGCGTTGGCGATTGCATGCCGATGCGTTGGCCGATGCAGCGGCATGCATCAGTCATCGCAGCGGCATGCATCCGCACATGCAGCGCGCTGCCTTGGACACCCCATCCTGGAGGGGGTATCCGGGGGAGTGCGCATGACTGCCATGGGCTGCATATTGGGAAGGAGAAAAGGATGGGCCCCACAGGCGTGGGAGATGGGCTGGACGTCCCAGGGAGGCTACACCCTGGAGCAGCGGACGAGGGCGTGGGTGCCGTCGGCAAGCGTGGTGGCAAAGAGGTAGATGTCGCCCCCCTCGGCCAGGTGCCACTGCTGGCGCAGGCGGGCCACCGTGGAGGGGAAGTTGCGGACAGCCAGATTGGCCTGGCGCACATCACGCAGGAAGGACTTCAGCTCGCGCTTGCCGCAGGTGGAGAAGCCATCCACGCGGAAGCGACGGCCAGGAAAGTCGGCACGGAACTCATCGGAGGTAAAGAGGTGGCTGAAGGGATGCAACTTGCTCACGCGCAGCCGCTCGCACAGGGCATCCTGCACGCCGGCCTTCAGGATAGAGGCATTCGGCTCATAGAGGAACTGGCCAAGACCCGTGGCGATGCTGGGCTGGGCATGTCGCGCGGCTGTGACAAAGGTGTGGGGCTGGCGGCCAAGGTTGACGCAATGGCAAGAGAGCGGCGACTCCACAGCCGAGAGCATGAGCAGGAGCTCGCGGCACTCGCCATCGACACTCACCACATGCACCTCGCGCACGGCGGGCAGAGCGGACAAGGCCTGCCCAATGTCCAGCATCGGGGAGAGCTTTACCATCACAAGCCTGGACTGGACAAGCAGCCGCTGCGAGAGTGCCTCCACGTCGGGCGAGCAGTCCTGCAGGGCCACCACCTTGCGCCCGGCATCGTCCCTGCGGGCCGGGTCGAGGTAGAGCAGGTCCCAGTGCCCGCCATCCTCCAGGAAGTCCTCGGCCCCGGCACACTCCACGCGGGCATGGGCGACACCCAGCAGGGGCAGGTTGTGGCGTGCCATCTGGCAGAGTTCGGGGTTGCGTTCCACATAGGTGGCCTGCGCGAAGAGGGGGGCGAGGAAACTGAAATCGACGCCGAAGCCTCCCGTAAGGTCGGCCATCGAGGCACGCTCCCCGCCCAGCAGACGCTGGGTCTGGCGGGCCTTGTACTCTGCCGTGGGCTGGCTGCTGCACTGCTCCATGTTCAGGCGGGGTGGGAAGAGGACGCCCTCTGTCTCCGCCCAGCGCGGGAGTTTGGTGCGTGCCTTCTGCCAAGCCTCTATTTGGCGGAGGCAGAAGGGCATGTCCACGCCATCTGCGGCAGCATGCAATGCCAGCATGCGCACGTCATCAGTCCGATGCCTGAGTATGTATTCCTGATTGTCCATATATGCTCTGTGTCGTGGCGGGCATGGGA
>CAVKOT010000011.1:0-25994 GCA_963658045.1 Opitutia bacterium UBA4654 | reverse complement strand
GTCCTATTCTCACCTCACCGACTCATACACCTTCAGCACGCACACCATCACCCTGCCCGACATGACCGTTGACGATGGGCTCTCACAGTACCAGCCCGCTGTGGATGTGGTGAAGGAGATGCAGTCGCCCTATGGCATCTACATCTCGCCCTACTCGGGCCACCTCTATGTCACGGATGCCCGCGCCTATGTCACAAACGGCTACTTGTATGAGTTCGACCGTGACGGACAACAGCTCAACAAGTATCTGGTCAAGGGCATCAACCCAGGACACATTCTGGCTCTGCCATAGGAAAAGCCCCCCTCTCCTCCAAGGGGGGGGGGATGCTTCTCGTCGGAAGCGAGACTGTCATCCACAGAAAGCAAGGGCACCCTCTTCTGAAAGACGGGTGCCCTTATTATGGAAAAGTTCTTCTCGTGCCATATGTCACCTGCCCACGAACTTTCGCCCATTCCTTATATATATACCCCTGGCGGAGCACTCCACCCGACGGCCCATGAGGTCATAGGTGCCGCCGCAGCTTGCCATGCCACTCCATGTGGAGGCAATTCCCGATGGGATGGGCCGCGTGGGGATGACAATGGGATTGCGGTCATACCCCTCGATGAGGTGCAGGTCCCGGAAGCCCGTGACCTCTGTGGAGGTCTCGCCTATCCATCCGCAATACTGGAACATGGCACTCACAACCCTCACGAAGTTTATCTCCCTGAGGGTCACTGGCCGTCCCTCATTGTCCACCGCCCAGTCGATGTCAAATGTGGAGTAGATGTCACTGTTCAGCGAAGCGTCAGCATATCCGTATGAGTCGCTGGCATAGCGGTAAAGAACCCACTTTGTGCCCTTGCCCGAATAGTCAATGGCATTGTTAGGCAACCGTCCGCCCGTGAAGGTGAGCGTCCCCCCATCCTCCCACAAGGGCCAGAACGACTGCGTGTGCGAGGAGGCTTTCATGTGATAGCCTGCCGAGTCGCGGGGAGTGCCGTCACGGTCAGTCCAGGTGGCCTCCCACTTGAGATAGTGGTCATAGGACGAGAAAGGCAGGCTGTGCGCTCCGCTCTCGGCCGCGGGCTTGTGGTAAGTGACAGTAAATCCGTGAGTCTGTGTGGTGTAGTACTCCGAGCCAGCCAACTCGTACCACTGGCAGGTGGCAGGGTCATCGCCCACGCCCACGAGCACAATGCCCGGCTCGAAACTGCCCCCGGTGGTCGCCTTGCCATACACAGGGTCATCCTGGGCATAGAAACCATTGCCCAGGACGCGGAAGTCAGACCCAGGCTTATTCTGCACGGGATGGTCAAACTTGACAGTCACATACCCACCGAAGGAACCCAGGCACACCAGGCCTCCCTCACGCAAAGCCTCGGTGGCACGCTGGCACACCTGCTCATGCGTGTCGCCCTCGCTGGCTTCGGGCAGCACATTGACAAACTGCCCCGGGGCGGGATGATACTCCACCACCGTGACATCCTGCGTCTGGGCCCACGCTCCCACACCCAGGAGCGAGACCAGGAGGGCGGCAGCGAGCCTGCCCGCACATACTCTGTTCTGTTGCATTATCGTCATCATTCGTCCCAGGGAGAGCCCCGGGGCACATTTCATGGTACAAAGGTACGCAATATCTGCAATATAGCGGTGCCTCAGCCATCGCAAGTCGCCTGGCCAGCATGTGCCTTGCGATACTGGCCAGGAGTCATTCCCGCCTCGGCAGAGAAAGTGCGACGGAAGGCCGATAGGCTGTTGAACCCACACATGGAGGCCACCACCTCCAACGTGTATTCCTGCGAGATGAGCAGTTGCCTGGCGTAGGCTATGCGATAGCGGTTGACATACTCAAAGAAGGAGGCGTTGAGCTCCTGGTTGATGTAGGCACTCAGGTAAGTGCGGTTGGTGCCCAGTCGCTCGGCCAGGAGGTTGATGGTCAGACGCGGGTTCAGGAATATCTTCTCCTCCTCAAAGGCACGGTGAAGTTCCTCGACGAAGTGGTAGGCAGGCGGCGCGTCACTGCAAGTTTCCAGGGGATGCGCCTCCCCCTCGGCAGCATCTCCGCACGCCACCACCTCATGCGTCCTAAGACAGCAGGCGATCGAGGTGAAGATGGCGCAGCAGGAGAAGTTGTAGAGAGCGTTCAACCACTTCACACCGCAATAACTAGCAGCCGTCCACACCACATAGAGCAGGAACAGGGCAGCCAGGATATAGAATACCCAACTGACATCCACGCCCTCGGTGTAGGAACTCCACTGGCGTATATTGCGGTTGTATCTGCACAACTCCACCACGGCCCACAGCATCCCCAGGAGTCCGTAGCAGGCCAGTGCGCCCATACATGCCACATACATTGCATGGCTCAGTGTGACAGCATAGAGGAACAGGGCGACAAAGGCTGGAATAATGTGCAGGCAGAAGGCACGGCGCGTGAGCCGCCCTGGACGAGCCATCTCATACAGGAGGCACACACACATGGGTATGCAGGTGGCCTGGTACAGGTTGGCCATTGGAACGAAATACTCTCCCAGCACATTCTTGACATAGATAAGCACGAACAGAACCACGTTCATCAGCGCAAGCCAACCAAACAATCCGACCGCCAAGGCGTGCAGCCTCGACTTGCGACGCACCATGTAAAGCACGACACAGGAAGCCAGCAGCGAGGCAAAAAAGCAGCCTGCCGAGAAATCAGCAAGGGCGGCCAAGGTTTCTCTCTCCATCTTGAAGTCTTGAAAATTGTGTAGCACGTAATCCGACAGCCTGCACCGCGGAGTCACCTATCGTGCTTCAAAATTAAGGAATTTATTTCAATCCTGGCCCATCAGCAGCACCAAATCGATGTGTCAATTGGTCAAATGACACATTCCAGTCTCGTTTCGGACAGGATGCACCCTTAATCCGCACCTGTAGAAAAACTTATTTTCACGCGCTTACGGACTATTGGCCCACCTCATGTACTTCCCTATGTATTACACGTTTGCAGGCTATACCGAGTATATTACCAGGGGGTACTATCTCCGTCGTGCACCTGCACAAAACGGACAAGCATGCCCCGAGCAACATAACAAAATGTATGACACGAACCAGAAGGCAAGAAATTCGGTAAACGAAGGCACGCAAACAAAAAAAATACCGCCTTTTTCATCTTTATTCAAAGTAATTAACATATCTTTGCACATCAGACTGCAGAGGCGGACACGCCACCCCCGTATCCCCATGCCACCCCCTCCAGCGGGAGAGAGTAAGGACATCCCTGGAGAGGAACAAGTATGCGACAAACAACATAACACCATTATACAATGCTAATTTCAACAAAAACCATCCAAGACCTGGACCGCCATAAGGCAAGTGTCCAGCGCGCCTGTCACACACACCACTACGGCCATCGAAGCGGGAGGCTGCTGCGGGGAGTGCTGTACGCATCGGCATTCTGCATGCTCACCGGGTGCTATGACAGCAGTTATGACGTGAGCGACGTCGATGCCACCATAGGCCTGGGAGCCGACGGCCTCAAGGTCAAACTGGGCAACACAGAGAAGATCTATCTCAAGGACATCATTGACACCGACGGCAACACCAAGACCGACGCGAGCAACCAATTCTACCTCACCGAGCAGGGGAGCACGGAGATAAGCTACAGCATACAGACTGTCAACTCAACGGTGGACAAGTTGGCCACTGTGAACACGACATTCCAGGTGCTACGCTGGGGCGAAGACCTACGCAAGCAATTTGACTTGCCCGAGAATGTCACCGAGATAAACGTGCCCGAGAACTACACCCTGCACGGGTATGCCGAGGGCGAGAACAAGGCGGACTTCAACACCACGAACATCGGCAGTGAGGTGAAGCGCATCTCACGCGTCTATCCCAGAAACTTCGGGGCAAGCCTCATCGTGAACATGAAGACGAGCAAAAACGTGAACCTCAGACTGGACAGGCTGGAGAACTTCGCTGTCACCCTGCCCCAGTATGTGCACTTGCGCGAGGTGCCCAAGGACTGGAGACTGGAGGGGAACACGCTGACTCACCAGGGTGACATCAACTTCACATCGGCCAACCAGGATATTTGCACCGTGGCCATCGACTATATCGACATGAAGGAGCAGGGCACTCCCGTGAACGGGAAAATCACCCTGGACAAGAACATGACACGCGCTGCCATGAGCGGAACAGCCTACTTCAGCAGCAAGAGCAAGTTCACGATGAGGGAAGGGGACTATGCTGACATCGAGTTGAACATCAAGTTCTTCAATGATGGCCACATCGTTGTGGACAGCATCAAGGGACTCTTTGACCCCACCATCAATCCCGATGTGACACCCATCGACATCTCGTCCAACCTGCCCGACTTCCTCAAGGACGAGGCAACGAAGATAAAAGTGTCCAATCCCACACTGAAGTTTGACGTGGACATGAAGGCACTGCCCACCAGCGTGAGTGTGAGCGCGGCTCTCACCTCAGTAAAGGACGGCCAGTCAGGCTGGAGCCAGCGGGTGACCTTGCCAGCAACTATCATGCAAGGCGGACGCAACAACATCGCCTATTACCACAGGAATGGGGACAAGCCCTATGACCCTGAGTCAGCAATCGCAGCGGATGCCATCGTGCAGCGCGTGGACGACCTGGGCAACCTGATAGAGCGACTGCCCGACCGCATAGAGGTGGACATGAGGGACGGCAAGGTGGCTCTGCTGCAGCAGGAGGCCACCCTGGGCCTGGGACGAACCTACAGGGCCAGGGCCAACTACAACGTGTTTGTGCCCCTGGAGGTCGAGGAAGGATTTACCATAATATATAAGGACTCCACCGAGAGCCTTAGCGACGACCTGGAGGACTATACTGCCGAGGGCGTACAACTGAAGACCGTGGCCGAGAACACCATACCGCTCGGACTCACGCTGACCATTGAGGCATGCGACCAGAACGGCAGGAGCATTCCAGGCATCACATTCACGCAGGCCGTAGCCCAGCCTGGACAGGGCACGGACAAGGCACCCACGAAATCAGAGATGACCATGGAGGGGACGCTCAAGAACCCCAAGGACCTGCAACTCATCGACCACTTCCTCTTTGTCGTCAAGGCCGAGCGCACGCAGGAAAGCACCGCTCTGCCCCTCTCGTCACAGCAGTACATACGGCTGACCGACATACGGCTGAGGCTCAAGGGACGTGTGACAGCTGACCTCAACTGACCACCAGCCCCATGCAACCACATGCACACAAAGCAAGAACGCACACTGAAGAGTAAACGCATCACACAGAAACATTCATGAGATACAAGATAATGGCCGTGGCCGCCATGCTGGCCACATCCCTGGGCACCACCGCACAGGAACTGCGAACAACCTACTTTATGCAGACGTCTGACCTGCGGCACGAGATGAATCCCGCACTGCTCGACCACAGTTACGTCTCCATGCCCCTATTCGGCAACATGAACATCGGCACTACAGGCAATTTCGGTGCCAAGACATTCATTTATGACATGCAGCCCGGCTGGGAAGGATACGGTGTGAAGGGGCGCACGCGCACCACCTTCATGCACCCCAACGTGGATGCCGCTGAGTTCCTTGGGGGACTGAAGAACAATAACCGCCTGGGCGTAAACCTCAAGTACCAGATATTTGGCTTTGCCTTCAAGGCTTTTGGAGGGTTCAACTCTGTGGATATGAGCCTCCGCTCCAACACCAGCGCCAGCCTGCCCAAGTCCCTCTTCGAGTTTATGAAGACCACGGGAAGCAAGACCGACTATGACATCTCTGACCTGGGCGTGCGCACGGAGAACTTCGTGGAGCTTGGCCTGGGGCACTCCCACAAGGTGAACGAGAAGTGGACCGTAGGCGGCAAACTGAAGTTCCTCTTCGGTGCCGGCTATGCCAACCTGAACACGGACCGCATCACACTGCACCTGGATGAGGACTACTGGCGCGTAAGCGGAAAGGTGACGGCCGAGATGGCAGCACTGGGCGTTGACCTCAAGGAGAGCAGCAAGGTGGACCCCGATAACCCCGACCGGCATCGCGTGGACGGCATCGACGACAACTTCGGCGGGCTGGGCGGCTTCGGCGCGGCCATTGACCTGGGTGCCACATGGAAGCCCATCGACCACCTCACCGTAAGTGCCTCACTGACCGACCTGGGTGGCATCAGGTGGAGAAAGAACCACCAGATGACCTCCAAGGGCGAGTGGACGTTTGACGGGTTTGACGAGGATATTTACGCTGGCGGAAGCAAGGAGAACGGAAAAGACCTGGGCGACCAGTTGGAGGACATCGGTGATGACCTGGGGGACATGTTCTCACTCTATTACGACGGGACGAAGAACAAGGGCCATGCCCTCTCGCCCACCCTGCACCTGGGTGCCGAATACACGCTGCCCTGCTATGACAAACTGCGCTTCGGCTTCCTTTACACCAGCCGCATGGCCGGACAGTTTGCATGGCACCAGGGAATGATCTCAGCCAACATACGCCCTGTCAAGGCCGTTGAGGTCTCGCTGAGCGGAGCGGCCTCCTCCACCGGTGTCAGTGGCGGCATGGTACTCGACCTGCACGCCAAGCGCTTCAACTTCTTTGTGGGCACCGACTGCTTCCTGAGCAAGATGGGCAAGTACGGAGTGCCGCTCAAGAAGGCCAACAACAGCGTCTCCTTCGGCTTCGGCTTCCCCCTGTCCAACGTGTGACAGCCGCATGGCCGCCCCCACGCGGCAAGGAAGAACAAATTTGCCAAGAGCAGGCAAAAAGATGCGCAAGCAGTTGGCTGGTTCGGAACAAAGCACTAACTTTGTAGTGCTTGATTAATTATCATTCAACGTCGCGACTTTTGTGAGGGGGCTGCACACTGCGGTCCCCTTACTTTTACCCCTCCGTCCCACTCCCCCAAGTATCGTAAGGATATATGGGGCCACAAGCCCGACAACCGGGCCAGGAGGGAGCGCGGCAGACACGACAACAAAGAAGATGAAGAGAAAGGAACTCTACCAGCAAGTGACGGAGTACTTCCAGAAGGCCATGCCATCCGTGCAGACCGAATTGCACTATGACACCCCCTTCGGCCTGCTTGTGGCCGTAATCCTGAGCGCGCAATGCACCGACAGGCGTGTCAACACCGTCACCCCCGCCCTCCTGCACGATTATCCCAATGCCGAGGCCATGTCCCTGGCCACGCCCGAGGTCATCTATGAGTACATCAAGAGTGTCTCCTACCCCAACAACAAGGCGCGCCACCTGGTGGGGATGGCCACCATGCTGCAGCGTGACTATGGCGGCGAGGTGCCCTCCACCATGGAGGAGCTCACCCGCCTGCCCGGTGTGGGGCGCAAGACAGCCAACGTGATGCTCAGCGTTGTCTTCCACCAGGCGGCCATGGCCGTGGATACCCATGTGTTCAGAGTGAGCCACCGCATCGGACTCGTGCCGCCGTCCTGCACCACCCCACTCAGTGTGGAGCGCATGCTCACACGCCACTTTGCCCCCGAGGTGCTGCCCGACGCCCACCACTGGCTCATCCTGCACGGGCGATACGTGTGCACCGCGCTCAAGCCCGACTGCCCACACTGCGGCCTGCATGATATTTGCCAGAGAAATTTGGCTTGATTTGCGAAAAATGGCATAACTTTGCACAAGCAAGACAACGAAGACAAAAGGAACTGTTAACATACATCTATTATGACTATCAACGAGTACAATTTCGCCGGCAAGAAGGCTATTGTCCGTGTGGACTTCAATGTGCCCCTGGACGAGAACGGTCACATCACAGACGACACGCGCATCCGTGGCGCGCTGCCCACACTGAAGAAGATTATCGCTGATGGTGGCGCATGCATCATCATGAGCCACATGGGCAAGCCCAAGGGCAAGGTGAACCCCAAACTGTCACTGGGCCAGATACGCGAGGCCGTAGAGGTGGCACTGGGTGCTCCCGTGGCATTTGCCCCCGACTGCGCCCATGCTGACGAGGCCGTGAAGGCACTCCCCATGGGCCAGGCACTGCTGCTGGAGAACCTGCGCTTCTATCCCGAAGAGGAGGGCAAGCCCGTGGGCATTGACAAGGAAGACCCCGGATACGACGCAGCCAAGAAGGAGATGAAGGCTCGCCAGAAGGACTTCGCCAAGAAGCTCGCCTCATACGCTGACTGCTATGTGATGGATGCCTTCGGCACCGCACACCGCAAGCATGCCTCGACAGCCGTGATTGCCGACTACTTCGATGCCAACAACAAGATGCTGGGCTACCTGATGGAGAAGGAGGTGAAGGCTGTGGATAACGTGCTGAGCGACATCAAGCGTCCCTTCGTGGCTATCATGGGTGGCTCAAAGGTGTCATCAAAGATTGGCATCATACAGAATCTGCTGGGCAAGGTAGATAAGCTTATCCTGTGCGGCGGCATGACATACACCTTCTCCAAGGCTCATGGCGGCGAGATCGGCCAGTCAATTGTCGAGCTGGACAAGTTGGATGTGGCCCTGGATGTGGAGAAGAAGGCCAAGGAGAACGGCGTGGAGCTCGTGCTGGGCGTGGACTCAGTGTGCTGCACCGATTACGACTTCGCCAACTTCTGCGTCAAGGAGGGTGCCAAGGTTGATGTGTTCCCCTCTAACGCCATACCCGCCAACTTCGAGGGTCTGGACGCAGGTCCCAAGAGCCGCGAGAAGTTTGCCAAGGCCATCGAGGGTGCAAAGACCATCCTGTGGAACGGTCCTGCCGGCTGCTTCGAGTGCGATGAGTTCACCGCAGGAAGCAAGGCCATCGGCGAGGCTATCGCCAAGGCAACAGCCGAGGGTGCCTTCTCACTCATCGGTGGTGGCGACTCAGTGGCATGCTGCACCAAGTTTGGCCTGACCGACAAGGTATCTTACATCTCCACTGGTGGCGGTGCGCTGCTCGAGGCTATCGAGGGCAAGGTGCTCCCCGGTGTGGCTGCCATCAAGGGTGAATGAGACTCTGCGCAGTTTTCTTACTGACTACAATACTGGCTATGGCCTCCTGTACACAGAGACAGGAGGCCTTGCCGTATGTGGACAACGCTGCCCCGGCAGACAGTGCCACGCTCAACGTGGCCGTACTCCCCACACTCAGTTGCCTGCCGGTCTATTATGCGCAGCGCATGGGAATGTTTGACTCTGCGGGAGTGAGTGTGCGTCTGTGGCGGTACCGTGCACAGATGGATGTCGATACCAGCGTGCTGCGCAGGCACGTGCAACTGGCCGTCTCTGACCCCTTCCGGGCCATCAGACTGCAGAGCGACAGCCTCTGCATCTCCCCGCTCCTGGCCATGGACGAACCCCTGTCACTAATGGCACTCAAGGGCAAGCGCGTGAAGCAGATGCAGCAGATGAAGGAGAAGACCGTGGCTGTGTGCCGCCTCTCCTGCACCGACTACTGGTGCCAGCGCATGACAGCCGACGCGCGGATTGACCTGAGCCAGATATTCCGCCCGCAGGTCAACGATATCTACCTGCGCGCCGACATGCTCCGCAACGGACTGCTCGACGCGGCCATGCTCCCCGAACCCTATGCCACATGGGCAGCGATGGAGGGGCACAAGCGCATCAGGCGCACGAAGCCCCCGTGCATCTGCAACGCACTGTGGATAGCCCCACACCGGGAGAGGGACCACAACAGCCACGAGGCACAGGCGCAAGCCTTTGCCCGCATCTATCGTGAGGCCATCGAGCGCATGGCCATCAGCACGCAAGCCGACACCCTGCGCGCAATCCTGACCAGCGAGTACGGGCTGCCCCCCCTGCTGGCCGACAGCATCCAGCTCCCCGAGATGCCCAAGCCACGCACCGTCACAGCCCAGGAAATGGACACTGCCGCCGCCTGGCTACGTGAGCAGAACCGCCTGCCCAAGAAATACTCCACACAAGACTTTCTATTGCAGCAAATCAAATGAAGCGCGCTATCGACCCCTCCACCATGAGACAGTTGGCCCAGTCGGTCAATGAGGATCTGAAAGAAAGACACATCAGCGAGGCTCTTGACAAACTGAGTGTACTCGCACAGTACTGCCAGGACGGCCAGATAAGGGCTGAGCTGGAGGAACTGCGTGCCAACTATGTCGCCATGCTGTCATTCCTGACGCATGGTGGCACCGACAACAATCGCTTCAGCATCCAGGACGACATCGTGCGGCAGACGTGGACTCTGCTCATGAGGACACGTCGCTCCGTGCGTCTGCTCTCGGCCGATGACACCTACAGCAAGACCGCCATGAGCATGTCCCAGGAGGTGGACGACGCACGCTCAATCATGCAGCAGTGGGCACACACCCTCCCCTCCGAGGAGCGTTTTGCCCTGCAGGACACCCTCTTTGACTTCCTGTGGACATCACCCCTGTGGACCCATGCCGACACGACCCTGTGGCATGACTTCATCTGCCGGCAGGACTCGATGGTGCAGCAGCATCTGATCGGGGCTGTATTCCTCTCCACCTGGGAGTATCCCGACCTGGAGAAACTCGCCCTCATCACCCTCATGGCCGACTCTGACGAGAGGCGCACCCGCATGACAGCGGCAACGGCACTGGTTCTCGTCGAGCAGACCTACGGCCAGGAGTTGGAGTCCCTGGGGGGCTACAGGCCTGACGCACTATGCACCTCGCTGCTCTCCCTGTCCACCTCTGTGCAGATGGAGATTGCACTCATCCTGGCTTCCAAGGTGGACACCGAGGTGGAGCAGAGGGAGATAGACGCCATCAGACCCAGCGACATGGCAACAGCCATCAAGCAGGCGCTGCAAATCAAACTGAAATATGTGAGGAAGAGGCTGGCCATAGGCTACGACCCCAACCTCTCACGCCTGAGCGCCCTGCACAGTTGCAAGTTCCTGGGCAAGTGCTCCCACTGGTTCCTCCCCTTCGACTCCACACACCCCCTGGTGCAGTCAATGACGTTGGGGACGAGTGGCCAGGAGAACCAGGCTCTGCGCAAGATGACCCAGGTGAGCGCCGACTGTGACGTGGACAAATATGCCATGTGCGAGATGATAGACGGCAACAAGAGGCTGGCGCAGTCCATGTCAGAGCAACTGGAGCAGTCGGGCATCGGCCCCAGGGACACCCAGTTGCCCGACATGACCCTGCGGCACATCGTACAGAACCTCTACCGATTCTTCACCCAGTCATCCGTATGTCACGACTTATGCAACCCCTTCGCATCCCCCCATCTGCTCATCGGGCAGGAGCGGTTCCGCACGCAGGAGAGCGAGGAGGCATGCCTCGCCTGCGCCGAGACGCTGCAGGACGCGACAGAATACGAGGCGTCAGCCAGGATACTGGACAGCATGCAGCACCAGTACGGGGCAAGCGCACGGCTGCTGCGCCTCAGGGGCAATTGCCACGAGCGCATGCGGGACTTCCAGAAGGCTTACCGCTGCTACACCCAAGCCACGTTCCTGGAGGAGCCCGACCTGAAACTTGCCCTGCTGCTGTACCGCTGCTGCGGCAAGCTGGACAAGAAGGAGGAGCGGTATGCCTGGCTGGACAAAATCATCGAGCTCACCCCGGGGAACAACACTTACCTGCATGTCAAGGCTTCCCTGCTTGAGGAAGACGGGCGCTGGCCCGATGCGCTGAAACTCTATTACCGCCTGGTCTATGATGACGCCACCGACAAGGTGGCCACCGAGGCCATCGCACGCTGTGAGCTCATGCTGGGCAACCTGGGGCCCGCACAGAAATACCTGGAGAAACTACTGGACATGCCAGACATGCCCAGCTGGCAGTCGCACATGCTCTGCGCACATCTCAACTTCGTGCAGGGCAACTGGCTGAAGGCCAAGACCTACTATGTGGCTGCGGCCGAGGAGTTCATCAGAAAGAAGAACAGCACCTATGCAGAGTTCCTGGACTGCTACGAACAGGAGAAGAGGGTGCTCACCGCCAACGGCATCAGCGAGCAGGACTCCAACCTGATGCGTGACGCGCTGTGGATGACCTTCATCCATGGCCTCTGACCATTCCACCCAAACCATGACCAGATGGCACACCCACGACACACGTCACGACACTCCCACACGAGACTGCACGAGACAGCCTGGCTGGCACTCGCGCTCCTCATGCTCGGCTCATGCACGGGTGGCGGACGCATGCAGCCGTCCCAACAGCAGTCCGACCATCCCGCACCATCGCCCCAGGAACAATGGGAGTTGAGTGACAGGCGGCTCATGCCTGGCACCTATGCGCCACTCGTGCGCCTGCCATTCCTTTTTCCTCAAGGTGAGGATGCCCAGCAATATCTGGACTCCATCAACCACCAGGCCCACGTCATCCTGTTCTGGGCATCCTGGTGCAGCGACTGCCGCGACGAGACACCTGCCCTGGTAGCCCTGCAAAGGGAGTTTCCCGCCCTGCCCTGGTTCACGGTGTCGCTGGACAACGAGGCTGCCAAGGCACGCCAATACCTGCGCGAGCACCACCTCCGTGGCACGCACCTCTTCGACGGACGCGACTGGCGTGGCGCGGCATGTGAGGACTATGCCGTGGCACTGCACGGCATCCCCTATATGGTGCTGGTGGACAGGGAGGGCAAACTGCGCTGGAGCGGACAGCAAACTGACAGCCTGCGGATGGCCATCATGCGTCAAGAAGGACGCGCCAAGCCCCTCTGACTAACCTCACGAGAATTCTCTCCCGACATTCCCAGGGCACATAGCGCTCACCGCACAGAGCCAGCGCCATCCACCCCGACACTGACGACACAGACATCAATCCCACCACGAAACTCCCTCCTGGGGTTCCATCAAAAACGCCGCACCGCCAGCCCCAAAAAGACATGCCATGCACCACCCCCAAACGCAGGGGCATGCACCAGCCATCGCAGGGGCATGCACCGGTCAACGCAAGGGCATACACCGGTCAACGCATGGGCATGCATCCAGCAGCACAGCAGACTCCTCATCTCCCCACCCAGGCAACCACCATTGCGCTCCAGCAGCATCGTGACGCGACAAATGCCAGTGAGCCACAGCATCAAGGCATCCTACACAGGATGCCTCATATCCATGACATGCCCCTCCCTCCTGGACTCGTAAGAGGGCGGCATCACCTCCCGTCCCCCCTCTCGCACCATGCCAGACAATGTACAAACGCAAAACAGGGGAATGCTTCACAGCATTCCCCTGTCACTCTCTTAGTAATCAGCCTCTGTCTAAGGCGAAAGATTGTCTTCAGGATATCTTTGGCAAAGTTACAACATCCTTTAACATTTTGCAAGGTGTGTGGATATGTTGTTTAACACACTTTGACGTTTTTCCTGCCCAATCATCTACTTTATCTCTTTGTGCAATGGTATGCGACCATCTCCTGTATGGGCCCCCGCAAGATTTTGCCAACCGCCATACCTTCGGCACTGGCAGCCTCAGCCAACTCGTCGCTGAAAGCGTATGCAATGCCACCGACAAAATTGACTGGCATCTCGGCATGCCCATACGCGCACACATTCCTGGACAGGAACTGGCGGAACGCCTCGACAAGCATGGCATGCACCTGTGGGTGCTCCCTGTGCCTGGCGATGAAGGGCGTGAGCGATGCCAGGAAACGGTTAGGCTGTGGCCTGCGATAGACGTGGTCAATGATGTCTGCCTCTGACAGGGCATAGTCATGCTGGAACTCCTCACGCATCTCGCTGGGGAAGACGCCCTTGAGCAGATTGCCCAGGAGTGTCCTGCCCAGCACCGCGCCACTGCCCTCGTCACCCAGGATGAAGCCCAGGGGAGGGACATGCGCCGTGATGACACGGCCATCATAGAGGCAACTGTTGGCCCCCGTGCCCAGGATGCAGGCGATGCCTGGCTGGCAGCCACACAACGCGCGTGCCGCACCCACGAGGTCGCTATCGACCTGTGCCACGGCACCAGGGAAGATGCGGGCCAAAGCCCTGGTCACCGACTGGGAATAAGGGGGCAGGCATCCGGCCCCGTAAAAGAATACCTCTGACGGCTGACACCCGACAGGCAAGCCTGGCACGAGTTCCTCCTCAAGGACACGAAAAATGGCATCCTGGGAGTCGCGGACGGGGTTGATGCCCGATGTCCGCACTTCCACGATGCCATTCTCACGACTGGACAATGCCCAGTCTGTCTTTGTGGAGCCGCTGTCAGCCACTAATATCATGTCTGTGCTGCTCATGACTCCCGATGCTCAATTACTATTACCTGTGCGCGGGAACGCCAGACTGTGTCTTTTCTGTATTCTGAGCGGGTGCCTGGGCAGGTGCCTCTGCGGGATTCTCCTCAGTGGCAGAGGGCTGTGCCATGCCAGGAACGTTGCCGGGGTTGGTAGCCTTCTGCTCTGTAGCCTGCTGCATGATGACAGAGTCGGCTGCGCCAGACTTGGGCAGGAAAGCCACGCTCAGCACGCTGAGCAAAATCATGACAACGGCCAGCCCCCAGGTTGCCTTCTCAATGAAATTGGTGGTCTTGGGCGCGCCTGCCATTTGGTTGAAACTTGAATAATCGGCTGCCAAGCCGCCTCCTTTGGATTCCTGGACGAGTACGATGAGGCACATCAGTATGGATGCGAGCACTACCAGGATGACGATAGATGTGTACATGTCTTATGTTATTTACTTGTTCTTGTCGTTTACAATCAGTTTCTCGAGGAAACGTATCTGGTCTGCAAAGTAACGGTTTTTTTTTGGATATTTCAAGGAAAGTTGTCGGATAATCTTAACTGCCTTCTCATATTTGCCTTGCTTGATGTATATGCCAGCCATTATCTCGGTGAAAATCTCCTTTTCCTCGCTCTTCTGCTCCGCTTTCTCCACTTTTGTCTCACTGGCGGCAGCGGGTTCTGACGTGAGGGAAATGCGCCCGTCTCCCTGCTCAAGAAAGCGTTCCACCACACCGCCTCCGTTCATGGGGGCTGCGTCGGTGTGCTCCTCGTCCTGCTCGGCTTGTAACATATAGGAGATATAGTCCTTGGTGGCATCCACTGGCAGACCTGGCGTGGGCTCCTGGTTGGGTGGCAGGCTGCCCAGGAAGTTGTCAATCAACTGGTCGGTGCTTGAGTGCTGGCTGCCCTCCCCTGGCTGGCTGCCGTCATAGCGCTTGCGCTCCTCCCTGACCTTATAGTGCGCCTCCTCGGTAAGGTGGAAGATGGAGGCCCTGCTGGGCACCATCACCGCATTGCGGCGCAGTTCCTGGTCATAGAGGGGTGAGTGATGCTTGTGCAGGGCCTGCAGGAGCAGGATGCGCGCCGCGTGGAAATAGGGATATTCCCCGACCTGGTCAGTAAGTTGCTCGATGGCATGCTGGTCAAGGCTGTCGGGACGACGTATGAAGTCTATCAGTGGTCTCTGGGGCATCTGTCTGTGAATGCTGTCCCCTGTCCTGGCACTGTGCGCGGCACAGCCGGGGGCAGGCGGAGTGATTGTACTATATATTATAATGAGTGATGGGGAGCGGGGCGATTACCAGTTGGCCACGGTGGCATTGAATATCTGGTCGGTGATGTCCTTCACCATCTGGGTCACCAGTTCCTCCTGCACGGCAGTCAACTGCTGCGAGGAGTCATACTCGGTGGTGGCGGTGAACTGACGCTCAAAGTCCTCAGTGTGATTCTTGTTGTTGACAAAGCGCACGTTGACGGTCATCTTCAACTGTACCTGACTGCTGTATCCGCTACTGCTTATACCCTTGTTGTACTGGTCAAATCCCGTTATCTCTCCAGCGAGCTGCAAGTCACCACTCCTCTTCACCTGCCGCAACTTGGTTTGCGATGCGAAGATGTCGGTAAGCCTGTTCTGGAAGATACTCTGCATGGGAGCCCACACATACGCGCTCCTTATGGGGAAATTGTCTATCTGTATGGTCTTCGTCTTGGTGTAGTCAATGCTGGCTCCGTTGAACTTATAGGAGACCTTGCACGCACACACAACCGCGCAAGCGGCAAGGCATGCCACGCACAGGGCAGCGCGCCACATCCGCAGTTTATTCCTCAATGCCATAAGCCTTTATCTTTCTGTACAGGGTGCGCTCGCTGATTCCGAGTTCATCGGCAGCGGCCTTGCGCCTGTAATGGTTACGCTGGAGAGCCTTCAGGATGTTGCGTTTCTCCATGCTGTTGATGTTCAGTGTCTCGTCATCCAGCACCTCCTCGGGCGTCTGTATGTCAGTCTCGACTCCCCCCACACGGCTGTAAGGCACTGGCGAAGAGTTGCTTCCCACTGACGAGGCGGCAACTGGGGCTGGATGAGAGGGGGCTGGCAGTCGCACGGGCAAGTGCGGACTCATGCCATTAACCTTCTGCTTCAGTTCGTTGACCTCCTGGGTGAGCACCTGCACGGCATTGGCCAGGAACTGGATTTCCTGGCCATAGTCATGGGCACTTGAACGTGAGGGACCACCCACTGTCACCATAGAGGTCTCCTCGTCAGAATTGGGCACGATGCCATGCTTGGCCAGCATCTCGGGCGTGATGATGCGCTCAGGGGACAGGATGCTGAGTTGCTCGGTGATGTTGCGCAGCTGTCGCACATTTCCCGGCCACTTGTAGCTCTGCATCACCTGCTCGGCTTCGGGGGAGAGGCGGATGGGCTCGGGGATGTTGTACTTGTCGGCAGTGTCTATGGCGAACTTCTTGAAGAGCAGCACCACATCGCCCTTGCGCTCACGCAGGGGGGGCATCTGTATGTTGATGGTGCAGAGACGGTAGTACAAGTCCTCACGGAAGCGTCCCTCACGTATGGCGTGGGGAATGTTGACATTCGTGGCTGCCACAATGCGCGCATTGGTCTTGCGGGGCGTATTGCTGCCCACTCGGATATACTCGCCCGTCTCCAGTACACGCAGCAGACGAGCCTGGGTGCTCATGGGCAACTCGCCCACCTCGTCAAGGAACAGTGTCCCTCCGTCTGCCGCACCGAAGTAGCCCTCGTGCTCGCCCACGGCACTGGTGAACGCGCCCTTCTCATGCCCAAAGAGTTCACTGTCGATGGTTCCCTCGGGGATGGAGCCGCAGTTGATGGCGATGTAGGTTTTCCCCTTGCGTCGGCTGTTGTCGTGGATGATGCGTGGAATGACTTCCTTGCCCACGCCACTCTCTCCCTGAATCAGGACAGAGAGGTCTGTGGGAGCCACCTGCACGGCGGTACGCAAGGCCTCGTCCAATGCCTCGTCCCTGCCAACTATTCCATACCTGTTTTTAAGACTCTGCAATTCCAATGACTCTCTCATGATACGCTGACATTAGACTGGTGAGCAGGCATGGGCTGCGAGTTTCCCGCCTTCAGCAGACACATGCCTATGGTAATCCAAACTATTTCCCTAATCCTGACAATAAGGCTTGTCAGCACGCCATAGCCGCCATTGAGGAGGCTGAAATTGGCAAAGACTGCCATCCCGGCCTCGCGCACTCCCACCTGCATGGGGATGAAGAACACGATGTTGGCCAGCAAACTGGTGAAGCCCTGCATCAGGATGCAGTCAGCCAAGGCAACCTTGTCGGTAAAGACAAAGAGCACAAACTGCAGTTCCAGGCAACCCAGCAGGCGCGCGAGGAACTCCAGGAGGAGTGTGGCATAGAAGGTGCGGGGACTATGCTTGCGCAGGGCGGTAATCTGCACATCTATGGTGCGGAGCATCTCCTGGTGCTCCTGTAGCCACCGCTCGACACGCTGGCCCAACAGGGGGATGTAGGTAAGCCATGCCACACCCTGCTCAGCCATCCCCTTGCGATAGGCGATGACGAACACATAGATGCCTGCCGCGATAAACACAGAGCAAAGCAGCAGTATCGCGGTCATGCCCCAAGTGAGACGTGTCGAGTAGGTCGCGAGGAACAGGACAACGCAAAATCCCCAGAAACAAAAGTGGCTGAATATGTGCATCATGGAGTTAAGCAGGACGCTGCTCACCGCACGCTCTGTGCCCAGGAAAGGCTTCAGTTCCAGTATGCGGTAAGGTTCCCCACCCAGTACGCCCGCAGGGGTTACATAGTTGAGCGCATATCCCGTGACCGTGTATTTCCATATCCGCCAGAACCCAAGGCCATGCAGGGAGTGCCCCTGTTGTCCGGCACGGATGATGAGACTCCATGCCCAGGCGTTCATCAGATAGATGACGAGCCAGAGGAACAGGCATGCTGGCAGCCAGATGCCAGCCCTGCGCGCGGCCATAGCAGCCTCTGCCCAGGTGACATCCAGGTTGCGCACCATGAGCAACACCGCCGCGATGCCCAGTGCGAGAAAGAGATTTCGGTATGCCGGTTTCAATCGTCCCTCCTGTGTCCGTTCCTTACTCTATATTGTTGCCCCTTCGCTCTTCCTTCCTTTCGAAGAAGAGTTTGGGAAGCGGTGAGCGGTGTCCCTCGTCATAACGTTCTCTGGCACGAAGCACATCCACTGCCGAATACAAGGCGCGGTTGAAGCTGATGGCGTTGAAACTGGCCGCATCCTCACCCATGGGCTGGGTGTTGTAGGCAGGATACAGAGTGATATGTCCCTCGGCATCCTCTGTCAGGCACACTCCCCAGGAATGCGCGGCCTCACGGAAGCAACTGCGTGCTGTGGCATGGTCAAATGCGAGTGTCACGTCATAGTTCCTCTGCTGCTCTTCCTCGAAGAATGTCTCTGTGAGGAAGGGGCCGTAGAGGAATGCACCGAGTTCGTTGGCCTTGGCCTCCCACTCCTCTTTCTGGCGGTCGGTATCTGCCACCACTGCCATGCGGGGCCTGCTGTAGTCCAGGTCACGCTCCAGCAACTTGACCATTCTCTCCAACTCGTCAGCGATGTGCTCCCTGCCAACCAGGGCCATGCAGTCCGACTCTGAAAGATAGACGACCGCACTGGCATGAGTCGTGCAGGCATCCATGTCGGCATCGCCCACATACACCAGGGCATCTATCAAGCCTTTCTGCAAGTCGTCCTGCCATACAGGTAGCGAGTCCGCAGCATTATCATCTCCCTCTGCCACAGGGACCTGCGAGGCATCAATCACGCACATACAATCCTCCCTGGCCTCCTCTGCCGAGGACAGGAAGGCGAATTGCGTGTCAGAATCGCGCCCTTCCCGCAACCTCTCTATCCGCTCGTGGCTGTCATACAGCACAGGGATAAGCAGGTCGGTCATCAGTGGCTCCTCCAGTGAGGCTATGGCTACAAGGCATGCCGAGTCGTCCTTGGCACTCGGCACAATACCTATCTTATATCTCTTCATTTCTTTTCAGTTTATGTCTCATGCAGGTCGCATCTGCCACCAAGAGGGGCAAACTGGCAACCTCAGTTACTTTTCTCTCACTTCCCAGTCCGGCCCTCGTCCTTGCCAGCCGCCTTGGCAGAGTCGGGCTTGTCCTCCTCCACACCTGTATCAATAAGTGAGTATTGCTCCTCGGGCAACTGCAGGGTATAGAGTGACCCCTCCAGGCGGCGCATCAGTCCACGCTTCATCTTCTCGGGCGCATAGACGAAACCTTCGACCACCACCACCTTGTTGGCCTCTGTGTCCACACGACTGTGGCTTACAAATGGGCCACCCATGCTTTCCCATAGGTGTTCCTGCTTGTCCTCCTTCATTATCCACAGGCCACGAGTCTCCATGGCATACTTCCCATGCACGCTTATGGCCTTCACGTCGGTGTGGAGTGTGTCAGTCTGCATGAACATGCCGGGATACTCGCCAGGCATG
Organism: Opitutia bacterium UBA4654; assembly: GCA_963658045.1. GTDB lineage: Bacteria > Bacteroidota > Bacteroidia > Bacteroidales > Bacteroidaceae > Physcousia. Next base: position 6,376 of record CAVKOT010000011.1, on the reverse strand, counting down.
TTCATCCGCATTACAGAGTCGCGCTTGTGGAGCACATACTGCTTGTTGAAGGTCTGTGGGCCCTCATAGGGATAGCTGTACATGCAGATGTTCACCATCCCCTGGGCCGTATTGTTGCTGGCCCAGAAGAACTGCTTGCCCTTCTTGTACGCCTTGATTTCCTTTGGGGCATAGAATTTGCAGTCAAACTCATTCCATGCCAAGTCATAGATGACCTTGGAGTAATGCACCTGGAGTTCCTGTATCAGACGGTTCATCTCGGTGTGTGTGAGGAAGTCCACCACCTCCTGGCGGTGCGCCTTGCAGAATGCCCTCAGACTCTCGGCATCGGGCGTGTTGAAGGTGAGCACAATCTGTCCGATGGCATACTTGTCCCTGGTGAAGCGCATGCGCGTCTGGGTAAACTGCGTCGCGTCCATGTTCACCTGTATGATATTGCGGAAGATCTTCATCCCGTCACTCAGATGCTTGGGCTCCACCTGTGATATGTGAAACGAGCGTTCTGACTGCGGGAGTCCTGGCACGTCGGTGTCGAGGATGTCGAACAGGGCACGACCGGCCGGTGCGTTCCACATCTCGTCGTCCATGACCACCAGCACCTCATAGGGGCGCCCGCTTGCCTTGGGCAGTATGGCCTCCTTGGTGCATCCCGACAGCAGGAGCACGGCAACCAGCAATGACATAGCCACATGCCACATTCTATTTTCTTTCATCATCTTATCCTGTTTTATATCATTTCACACTTGGTTCCCATCTCCCAGCGACAGTCCTCCCAGTGAAGTCGTGTCTGGGAGGCAGCCATCCGCCACGCCCTTGTGGGCATGCAGCAGACCGCACGCTGCGTAGATGTCCTGCCCACGGCTCGCCCTGATGGTTGTGGTCACGCCGTGGTGAGTGAGATAGTCGCGCAGCCATACCATGGTGTCCTCGATCGCCCCGTGATAGGGCGTGTCGGGTATCTCATGGAAGCGGATGAGGTTCACGCGGCACTCCATCCCACCCAGCAGCCTCACAAGTTGACGTGCGTGGGCAGGTGAGTCGTTCAGCCCACCAAACACGATGTACTCAAAACTGAGCCTGCGCTGGTGCGTCCAGTCATGATTCCGCAACATCTTCACCAGTTCCGTTATGGGGCAGGCATGTTCGGCAGGCATCATGGCCTGGCGTTCTTCGGGGAAGGGATTGTGCAGACTCACCGCCAGGTGGCAGTCGCTCTCATCCAGGAACTGCTCTACCCTGTGCCTCACACCCACGGTAGATACCGTGATACGCTTGGGACTCCAGGCCCACCCATAGTCGGCGGTCAGCAGCCGCGTGGCGCGGAGCATGTTGTCATAGTTGTCCATCGGCTCCCCTTGTCCCATGAAGACCACGTTGGTCAACCGGTCACGCTCGGGCAGGGAGTAAATCTGGTTGAGGATGTCAGTCGCCTCCAGGTTGCCCTGGAAGCCCTGCCTGCCCGTCATGCAGAAGCGGCAGCCCATGCGGCAGCCCACCTGGCTGCTCACACACAGAGTGCCCCTCTCGCCATCAGGAATGAACACCGACTCCACCATCTGCCCGCTGGCCGTGGGGAACAGGTACTTCACTGTGCCATCGACACTGCGTTGGCAGTCGGTGGGCGACTGGCACCCTATGGTATAACGCTCCTGCAGGAGCGCACGCTTGGCCAGTGAGATGTTGTTCATCTCACTGATGCTGGCCACATGGTTTTTGTATATCCACCGTGCCATCTGCCCTGCCGTGAATGCGGGCATACCCATCTCTGCGGCCACCGACCGCAGTTCGTCAAGGGTCATTCCCAAGAGTGCCTTCTTTTCCATAATACTTGCAATATGCAAAGATACGTCATTCCTGGCAGAAAACACGGCTTCCAGACGCAAATCAGCCGGCATTACACATCTTTTTAATTTACATGCGCGCGCATAGGCGAACTTTTCATATCTTTGTACCAAATAAATAAACTAATCTACCAACACTTATTACACAAATGAGGATAAGTTTTCAGAAATTTGCCCTGACGGTTCTCATGGCCGCCACGGCCTGCCTGGGCACATCCGCACAGAGCATCAGCCCCAGCACCAAATGGCACTGGGACAAGGGCACCATCGTAGTGGAGACTCCCGAGCGTCCTGCCGGACAGCAGAATGTACTGGGCTTGACCGCCCCCAAACTGAGCACCGTGAGAGTGGGATTTGTGGGACTCGGCATGCGTGGCCCCGGGGCTGTGTCGCGCTTCTGCCACATTCCCGGTGTGCAGATAGTGGCCCTCTGTGACTATGAGGAGGCACGCGCCGAGGCCTGCCAGCAGTATCTGCGCAATGCGGGCCTGCCCCCTGCAGCCATCTACAGCGGAGCGACAGGCTACGAGGAGCTGTGCAAGCGGCCCGACATCGACCTGGTGTATGTGGCCACCGACTGGGACCACCACTTCCCCGTGGCTGTATGCGCGCTCAAGAACGGCAAGCACACGGCCATCGAGGTGCCCAGCGCCATGAACCTCGAACAGTGCTGGGAGCTCATCAACCTCTCGGAACAGACACGCAAGCACTGCATGATACTGGAGAACTGCTGCTATGACTGGTATGAGATGAATGCGCTCAACATGGCACAGCATGGCGTGTTTGGCGAGATTGTCAGTGCCGAGGGTGCCTACATCCACAACCTGCAGCCCTTCTGGGACGCATACTGGAAGAACCAGGACGGCAGCGACAAGGACAAACTGGGATGGCGCATGAAGTACAACATGGAGAACCGTGGCGATGTGTATGCCACACACGGACTGGGCCCCGTGGCACAGGCCATGAACATACACAGGGGCGACCGCTTCAAGACACTGGTGGCCATGGACACCAAGAGCGTGGTGGGACGCGAGTATGTGAAGAAGCACACGGGCAAGGACTGTCCCGAGTACCGCAATGGTGACCAGACTACCACACTGATGCGCACAGAGAATGGCAAGATGGTACAGATACAGCACAACGTGATGACCTACCAGCCCTACAACCGCCTGTACAAGCTCATCGGCACCAATGGCTACGCGACAAAATATCCCGAGGAGCACTTCGCACTCGATGGTGGAGCCATCAAGGAGAGTGGTGTGCCACAGGTTGACAAACTGGACACACACACCTTCATGAGCAAGGAACAGCAGGATGCCCTGGTGGCCAAGTACCAGCACCCCATCCTGAAGAAGTATGGCGAGATGGCTAAGGAAGTGGGTGGACACGGAGGTATGGACTTCATCATGGACGCACGCCTGGTGTACTGCCTGCAGAACGGACTGCCCCTGGACATGGACGTGTATGACCTGGCCGAGTGGTGCTGCCTGGCCGAACTGGGCACGCTGAGCATGGACAACAACTGTGCATCGGTCACCTTCCCCGACTTCACCAGAGGTTACTGGAACGTGGAGAAGGGATTCCACCACGCCTATGCCTCACCCGAGGACGAGGCCCATGCGGCTGCTGCGGCCAAGGCAAGCACCGAGGCACAGAAGGCACTGACACTGAAGAAGAAACTCTGGGAGAAATACGACAAGGAGAAAGCCAAGAAGGCCAAGAAGACTGCCAAGAAGTAAGCCCCAGGCAAATGTCTCTGAAGAGAGAGTTGCGCACCCTGGTGCGCCAGAGAAAAGCGGCACACTCACCTGATGAACTCCACGCTTTGTCGGAGAAATCATGCAGGGGGGTGTGCCGCTCCCCGTTGTGGCAGGCCTCCAGGAGTGTCCTGCTCTACCACCCACTGCCCGACGAGGTGGATGTGAGCGCGCTGCTCACCGAGGCGCACCGCCTGGGCAGACGAGTGTATCTGCCTGTGGTCACCGGGGCCGAGAGCATCGAGGTGCGCCGCTGGACACCCAATGCGGCCATGCGGACTGGGGCCTTCGGCATCCTGGAGCCATCGGGCCAGGACATCGGCCAGGAGGAATATGCGGGGATTGACCTCGCCATCGTGCCAGGGATGGGCTTCGACAGCCACGGGCATCGCCTGGGGCGCGGCAAGGGCTACTATGACCGGCTGCTGAGGTGCATGCCATCAGCCCACCTCATGGGGGTATGCTTCCCATTCCAGATACTCCCGGAGATTCCCCACGAGGCTCATGACATCGACATGGAGGCCGTCATCTGCGGTGACCTATTCGGGTGACCGGGGCAGGGCCTTTCACTCTCAAGGCACACACACGGCATCAATCCCCTACAGCAGCCCCTTGATTTGCTCCAGGGCGGTCACCGTGTGGTCGGCCCAGGGAATCGGCTCGGGACTGGCATCGGGGCGGCGCAGGTAGATGGTGCGCAACCCGGCATCATGTGCCCCATGGATGTCCGTCTCGGGATTGTCACCTATCATCACCGTGTGCTCACGACAGGCTCCCGTCGTGCGGAAAGCATAGTCAAAGAAAAGCGCGCTGGGCTTGTTGGCCCCGGCATCCTCGCTCAGGATGATGTGGTCAAAGTAATCAAAGAGTCCGCTTGCCCTCAGTTTGCTGTACTGCACCTCATGGAACCCATTGCTGCAAATACTCATTCTGTAACCACGCTCCGCCAGGTAGTCCATCAGGCTGTGCGCCCCCTCCACCACTCCAGTCTTCACCGCACACAGCGAAAGGAAACTGTCGCTCACCTCAAGGCAGAACTCGCGGGTGGGAACAAGTCCCTGCCCCAGGGCGAGCGGACGGCGAAAACGCTCCACCATGAGGTAGTCGCGGTCAATCTCACCACGCGCATACTGCTCCCACAACTCAGCATTGGTTTGCCAGTAAGGCACAGTGAATGCCTCTTCACTGGGGAAGTACCGCTGTAGGGAGAATTGTGCGAAGAGTTCACCCAAGGCTATGGTGGCATTGCCGTGGGTGTCATAGAGCGTGTCGTCAAAGTCGATGAAGAGGTGAGTCACTTGTTGCATGGGAATGTCAATGAGATGGGGTGACACGTGAGGAAGGCCGCCTGTGCCCTCATCGCGTGCACGCATGTGTGTATATATAATGTGTAAAGGACAGGCTGTGTGAGATTACCAGTCAGGCAACACTCTCATGGGAAATGCCGGCCTGCCGCCTGCATCCCGGAGTCATATCTTGCCCAGGATGCGGTCCATGACCCAGTTGACACTGGTGGCACTGATGCTGTCGGCCGTGCAAGAGCCCTGGTGCTGCAGGTGTCGCACGACCTGCTCGATGAGCGGCATCTGCACATGGGGCGGGTTGGGCACCACCATCTCCTGCCGTCCCTGGGCATTGTGCAGCACGATGGGGTCGTAGGTGAAGACGGAGAAGCAGAGCTGTCCCTGGTTGCCTATAAGTTCGATGCGGTCCTGGCGCGCGCTCTCGTGGCTGACAAAGCACCATGACCCGCTGCCTGGCAGGCCGTCATGGAACTGGAAGCAGGCACTCACCGAGTCCTCGGTCTCATACAGCCCACCGCGATTGGTGCGGTAACCCTTGGCCTGCACGATGGGGCCGAAGATTTCCTGCAGCAAGTCTATCTGGTGGGGAGCCAGGTCATAGAAGTATCCCCCGCCCGCGATGTCGCGCTGCACGCGCCACGGGAGATTGGTGCTGTTATAGTCCAGGTCGCGCGGAGGCACGGCAAATCGTATCTGCACATTGATGACGCGGCCTATGGCCCCCTGCTGCACAAGTTCCTTGACCTTGATGAAATAGGGCAGGCAGCGGCGGTAGTAGGCCACGAAGCAGGGCACCTGGGTCTGCTCGCTCACGCGGTTGACACGCTGGCAGTCAAGGTAACTGCTTGCCAGGGGCTTCTCGACATACACTGGCTTGCCCGCCTTCATGCTCATGATGGCATAGGTGGCATGTGACGAGGGGGGCGTGGCGATATACACGGCATTCACCTCGGGGTCATCTATCAGCTGCTGCGCGTCGGTGTACCACCGCTCCACATTGTGCCTCTGGGCATAGGACTGGGCCTTTTCCTTGCTGCGGCTCATCACGGCACGTATCCTGGAACCGGGTATCATGGCAAAGGCGGGGCCGCTCTTCTTCTCGGTGACCTCACCGCAGCCTATAAAGCCCCACCTGATTTCTCGTGTAAAACTGGTATGGATTTGCATAAGCGTATGTCTTCTTCGTATTGCAAAATTACAGGAATTTGGCAAGAGTGCCAAGCGGCACACGCACATTTTGCCACGGAAGGGAACAGGGAAAGGGGGAAAAGCAGTAACTTTGTTCCGAACAAATATACTATACGATGGAGACAAACACAGAAAATCATATCGAGGTGCGCGAGGCACGCTCCTATGCGAGGTGCATCGGACAGGGACTGGGCATGGCTGCCGACCATGTGGGAGTGGTGCTGGGACACACGTGGCCCTCGGTGCTGCTGAGCCTGTTGCTGCCGTTCCCCGGCATCTTCTTCTT
>CAVKOT010000010.1:0-26446 GCA_963658045.1 Opitutia bacterium UBA4654 | reverse complement strand
GGATGGGGCCACGCCCCGCCCGAGAGTGCGAGAAATCATTCATTACTAATTATACTAACGTTTCATGATGCTCAAACATCTATTTTTCACAGCGGCATTCTCTGTGGCCTTGTGCTCGCAGACGGCCATGGCACAGACTCCCCGCTGGCTGGACCCGCAGGTAAACAGGGTGAACACCGAGAAGGCGCGCAGTTCGTTCTTCGCCTATGAGTCACAGGACCTGGCCCAGAAGGGGGTGAAGGAGGGAAGCGGACGCTTCCTCTCGATGGAGGGAATGTGGAAGTTTCAGTTTGCCAAGGACCACAACCTGGCCCCCAAGGGCTTCCAGATGCCTGGCTATGACGACTCCCTGTGGGAGGACTTCCCCGTGCCCGGGCTCTTCGAGATGAACGGACACGGCGACAAGATCTACAAGAACGTGGGCTACGCCTGGGCGACACAGTTTGCCAACAACCCTCCCATGGTGGAGGAGAAGAACAACTACACGGGCTCGTACCGGCGCACGTTCACCATCCCCGCCAACTGGAAGGGTGACCGCATCTATGTGCACGTGGGCTCGGCCACCAGTAACCTCACCCTGTGGGTCAACGGCAAGGAGGTGGGCTACAGCGAGGACTCGAAAGTGGAGGCTGAGTTCGACATCACGCGCTATGTGGTGCCAGGGCAGAAGGCTGTCATCGCCATGCAGGTGATGCGCTGGTGCGACGGCTCCTATGGCGAGGACCAGGACTTCTGGCGCTTCACGGGCATCGCGCGAGAGGTGTACATGTATGCCCGTCCCACCGCCCATGTGCAGGACCTGCATGTGACTGCCGGACTGACCAACAACTACACCGACGGCACACTGGACGTGAAGGTGGACGCGCCGCAGGCTGCAGGCAAGACACTCACGCTCACACTCACCGACGCTGACGGAAGGCAGGTGTGGAAGGGCGAGCAGCAACTCAAGGGAAAGGGCACGCAGACCTTCGGCACACAGGTGAAGGCTCCGAAGGTGTGGAGTGCCGAGACTCCTTATTTATATACACTGGTGGCCACGCTCTCGGACAAGGGCGGGGTGATAGAGTCCATCCCGCAGAAGGTGGGCTTCCGCAGCGTGGAGCACAAGGGCAACCAGATTTTGGTCAACGGCAAGCCTGTCCTCTTCAAGGGAGCCGACCGCCACGAGATAGACCCCGACGGGGGATATGTGGTGAGCCTGGAGCGCATGATAGGGGACATCCAGATGCTCAAGAAACTCAACTTCAATGCCGTGCGCACCTGCCACTACCCCGACGACCCGCGCTGGTATGACCTTTGCGACCAGTATGGCATCTATCTCGTGGCCGAGGCCAACTTCGAGAGTCACGGCATGGGCTATGGTGACCGGCGCCTGGCACAGGACCCGCGCTACAAGAAGACCATCGTGGAGCGCAACGAGAACAACGTGCTGATACAGAAGAATCACCCAAGCATCATCTTCTGGAGCCTGGGCAACGAGAGCGGCGCGGGCGATAACTTCGACGCGGCATTTGATGCCGTGAAGGCACTCGACCAGTCGCGCGTGGTGCAGTATGAGCAAATGGGACAGGAGGGCAAGACGGAGGTCTTCTGCCCGATGTACTATGACTACGACTGGTGTGAGAAGTACTGCCAGGGAAGCAACCCCAGGCCCCTCATCCAGTGCGAGTATGCACACGCCATGGGAAACAGCGGCGGCGGCTTCAAGGAGTACTGGGAACTCATCCGCAAGTACCCCAACTACCAGGGAGGATTTATCTGGGACTTCATCGACCAGGGCGTGCGCGGCACAAGCAAGCGCACTGGCAAGCAGGTGTGGCTGTACGGAGGCGACGAGGGACGCTACCCTGCAAGTGACCATAACTTCAACTGCAACGGCGTGCTCCTGCCTGACCGCACGCCCAACCCGCACGCCTACGAGTTCCGCCATTACCAGCAGAACTACTGGGTGAAGGGCATCGACATGCAGAAGGGGACAGCCGAGGTGTATAACGAGGACTTCTTCCGCAGCATGGACAATGTGGAGGGACTGGTGACGATACTGGTGGACGGGAAGCCTGTGATGACACAGAGCGTGCCTGAGCTCACCGGACTGAAGCCGCAAGAGACGCGCCAGGTGAACCTGGCCAAGTTGCCCATGGCCCAGAAGGTGCTGGACATCATGCGGCAGCATCCCTCCAGCGAGGTGCTGGCCAACGTGCAGTTCCGCCTGCGCGACTCGGAGCCGCTTCTGCCTGCTGGCTGGGTGGTGGCCGAGCAGCAGCTGACACTGCAGGGCTACTCATTCCCCTCACCCGCACAGGTGCTGGCACAGGCCAAGGCCGACCAGGAGCAGACGGTGAAGGTGGACTCGCAGCTGGCATGCTACACGATGACAGCCGGCGGGCTCGCCGTGACGGTCAACCGCCACTCGGGCATGATAGACTACCTGGACGTGAACGGCCAGCCGATGCTGCAGGATGAGTACAGCGTGACCCCGAACTTCTGGCGCGCTCCCACCGACAATGACTATGGAGCAGGCTTGCAGCGCAGGTTCGCGGCATGGAAGAACCCTGGACTGAAGACCAAGCAGGTGAGCATCCAGCAGGTGGACGGCGGCGTGGCCGTGACCTCGGTGATTGAACTCACGGCTGTCAAGGGCGAGCTCACGCTCACCTACACGCTGACGACTGACGGCACGCTCATCGTGGGACAGAAACTCAAGGGTGACCCCGCAAAGAAGGACGACAACATGTTCCGCTATGGCATGCAGTGGGTGATGCCCGGCAAATACAACCAGGTGACCTACTACGGACGCGGACCCGTGGAGACTTATATCGACAGGGACGCACAGCCACTGGGCATCTATACCCAGAAGGTGAGCGAGATGTACCACCCCTATGTGCGTCCGCAGGAGAGCGGAAACCACACCGACGTGCGCACCTGGGCGGTGACCGACGCGGCAGGACACGGACTGGAGTTCCTGGCAACGGGCAAGATGGAGTGCAGCACGCTGCCCTATCTGCCCCAGGACCTGGATGACGGCCCCGAGAAGACTGCACACCAGAGCCACAGTGGTGACCTCGTGGAGCGTCCGTTCTCAGTGCTGCAGATACAGCAGAGGCAGTTTGGCGTGGGCGGTGTGAACAGCTGGGGCACCTGGCCCATCCGCAAGTACCACCTCAACTATCTCGACTATGACTTCACCTACATCGTGAAGCCTTGTTGAGGCCAGGTGAAAGCCCCCTACAACACATAACACCAGAAGGGCTGTGCCACGTCAATGGCACAGCCCTTCTGCCTTTCTCACTCCCGCCTCTCACCATGGTCACCCAACGCACACTCGCACGAAATGTGCTCCAGGGATTTGGCTGGTTAAGGTAATGCACGAACACGTCCCACACGCAGGAGCGTGAACCGTCATCCACCTAATCCTTCAGACAGCCCACAGGCACCACATAGACCCCATCCTCACGACGAATGGCATATCGGGATGCACCCGTCAGAACCATAAGGAACGAGGGGGACTTCATCCGCGTAGAGTCTATCTTCGAAGCCAAGGCTTTCAAGTTCTTGGCAGCCTCCTCGATATTTCTCTCACCACCCAACTTCACCTCGACAAGCCCATAACTACCATTACGCAAGTGTATGACGGCATCACATTCCAGCCCGTTCCCGTCCCGATAATGATAGACAGTACCTCCCAACGCATCGGCATAGACACGTAGGTCGCGCACACACATTGACTCAAAGAACAAGCCCATCGTGTTCAGATCACCAATGAGGTCGGCTGGCCCCACGCCCAAAGCGGCAATGCCAATGGAGGGGTCGGAGAAATAAAGGGTCTCCGAAGTGCGTATGGCCGTCTTGCTTCTCAGGTTCGGATTCCAGGCCAACGAGTTCTCCAGTACGAATATCTTCTTCAACGCATCCACATAGGAGGTGATGGTCTGGCGGTTTGAGGCAATCGCGTCGTTACTCTCGATGTCCTGGCAGATGGTGTTCACCGAGGTCTGAGCACACTGGTTACGCGCTATCGAGCGCAGAATTCTCCTGGCACGCTCCGCATCACGGTTCACACTATCTACCCTCGAAATGTCATTGTTGACCACTGCCTCGTAGTATCTGTAGGCCATATCCAGTGCCACATCCTTCTCCACATTGGTTGCCTGTGGCCAACCTCCCCTGCATATCAGCCAAGCGAGGCCGTCTATGCTAAGGTTGTTGGTGGCGAAGACGTCTGCCCCTTCCTCATTGAAAAGAGTGGAAAGGCTCACCTCGCCTGTGGAGTCTCCTGACTCGAAGAGGCTCATCGTCCTCATGGTAAGCCACGCGAAGCGACCTGTGCCCGTATGGTGAATCTTGTCGGTGTTGGCGGGCACAGCCGACCCCGTGAAGATGAACTGACCCAGGCCGTCCCCGTGATCGACCTCAAAGCGCGCGGCATCCCACAACTGCGGGGCAAGTTGCCACTCGTCTATCAGTCGTGGAGTCGCTCCGGCGAGCAACTTCTTGGGGGACAAACTTGCCAGTTCGATGTTCTGGTCGATGTATTCCGGGTCGTCCATATACACCACACTCTTGGCATGCTGCTCCGCTGTCGTGGTCTTGCCACACCACTTGGGTCCCTGCACCAAGACTGCCCCGACACCCTTCAGGCAGCGCTCCAGCATCTTGTCGGCTATTCGAGACTTGTATTTACCCATTTAGACATTACTTTAACTTCATGGCAAAGGTACGAAGATTTTGTTAGCCCACAGCACCTTGCGGTCTTCGTTATGCAATTTGTGGCATTTTCATTATACAATTTGTGGCGTTTCTATTGTACAGTTTGTGGGAAAGGGGCGGCATTGGGGCATGGTTACAGGGAAGTTCTTGACCTGTTGGGGACAGATAGGGATAGAACAGGAAAAGGGCCAACTGACGACACCATACACAAATGGCAGGCCACTTTTCGCCTGCCATCGGGATGCCACACAGCATTGGATCTGCCTGTTTGGGGGAGTGGAAAGTCCTGGAAAATCAGCCTCTGCTGATGAGTTGGAGAAACTCCTCGCGGGTCTTGGCCTGATTGAACGCGCCACAGAAGTCACTCGTGGTGGTCAGGCTACCCTGCTTCTCCACCCCACGCATCTGCATGCACATGTGCTGCGCCTCCACCACCACCATCACGCCCAGCGGGTGCAGGGCCTCCTGGATGCACTCCCTGATTTGCTTGGTCATGCGCTCCTGTATCTGCAGGCGGCGGGCAAAGCAATCGACCACACGCGCTATCTTGCTCAGTCCAGTGACCTCGCCATTGGGGATGTAGGCCACATGCACACGTCCGTAGAAGGGGAGCATGTGGTGCTCGCAGAGCGAATAGAAGTTGATATCACGCACGATGACCATCTGGCTGTACTCCTCGCGGAACTTGGCAGAGTTGAGTATGGCCACAGGGTCCTGCCCATAGCCGCTGGTGAGATACTGCATGGCACGCGCCACACGCAGGGGTGTCTTGAGCAGTCCCTCACGCTCGGGGTCCTCCCCCATCAGTTCGAGCACGCGCCGCACGTTGGCCGAAAGTTCACGTTCCACCTGGGTGGCAGCACTGTCCGTGCCCGTGTGTCCAGTCAAACTGGGCTCAGCGGAGTTCTCGTCAGCAACCATCCTCTCGTCGTTCATCATCTTCTCTCCTTATATATATAATAATATGTATGCCCCGCAAGTGCCGCACGGGCAACGCCTCAATAATACACCGTCACCTTGCAGCGCACCATCACCGCCTCGGCAAACTGTCCCGACTCCCTCATCTGGCGGAAGTACTCGTTGGCCTCCTCATAGGTGCGGAAGTCACCCACGCGGCATATCCAGTGGGGTGAGGCGAAGTGCGTATAGACAGGCAGTTCGGGGAACATGGCCCTGACACGCCGTCCCATGGCCGCCGCCTCGTTCTTTCCCTTGCGCGAGTTGTCGCCCGAATAGACCTGTATGCGGTAGCCATTGACACGCATCTTCTGGCCACTCGTCTTGACGGGAGCCGGTACGGCCTCTACCGAGTCAGGCTGGTGACGCGTGACCGGCTGCACAGGCTGCGTGCCCCGCCTGGCCGCAGGATCTGTCCCCCGGGGGGAAGAGGTGCCATTGACCAGCGATGTTATCCTTTCGCTCTGGTACAGGGTTATCTTGCCCAGTCCCTCCACGGGCCTCTGCAGCAAGTCAGTGTAACGCTGCTGTGCCGCCAGGGACAGGCAGGAGAGCATGGTGAGTGTGACAAGGGATGTGCGCATGTCTTGTGAGTTGGGATAAAAAGCCCTGCCAGCCAGCGGCATGCCCGATGGGTGCCGCCAGTCTGGCAAGGCGGATGTTGTGTTGTGGGGAGATTACTTCCAGGCGTCGATGATACCCTTGAAGTCGGGAGCCTTCAGTGAGGCACCGCCTATCAGGCCACCGTCGATATCGGGCTTTGCAAACAGCTCGGGAGCGTTGCTTGCCTTGCATGAGCCACCATAGAGGATGCTGGTCTCGTCAGCCACAGCCTGGCCATACACCTCGGCCACGCACTTGCGGATGTAGGCATGGATCTCCTCGGCCTGCTCAGCGGTAGCGGTCTTGCCAGTGCCGATGGCCCAGATGGGCTCGTAGGCAATCACCACATTCTTCCACTGCTCGGCTGTGAGATGGAACACGCTGCCAGCCAGCTCGGCCTTGCACACAGCCTCCTGCTCGTTGGCCTCGCGCTGTGCCAGGCTCTCGCCGATGCAGAAGATAATCTTCAGCCCATTGGCCAGTGCCAGGTCCACCTTCTCCTTCAGTATCTCGGGAGTCTCGGCATAGTACTCGCGACGCTCGCTGTGGCCCAGTATCACATACTCTGCACCAGTGCTCTTCACCATGGCTGCGCTCACCTCGCCGGTGTAGGCACCGCTCTCGTGGTTGGCACAGTTCTCTGCACTCACGGCAATCACGCTGCCCTTGAGCAGTTCGCTCACTGTGGCCAGGTGGATGAAGGGAGTGCCAATGATCACCTCGCAATTGGGCTTCTCGGCAGCCAGGATGTCCTTCAACTCAGTGGCCAGGGCCACACCTTCCTGCAGGGTCTTGTTCATCTTCCAGTTGCCTGCTACAATCTTCTTTCTCATAATACAGTCGATTTAGAGTTTATAGATGTCTTGTGTAATCTTCTCAGTTTCCATGCCACCCACAGGCGGTCGGCCAGGGTGAAGGCCAGCAGCGGGAGCACGTACCACAGCAGTATGGTGAGCACCCTGGCCATGCGCGACCGCTCCTGGGGCACTCCCCACTCTGTCTGCTCCAGCGGGCGCACCTCCTCGGTGAGGTCGGGCAGTCCCGTCGAGGGCCACTTGCCCGTTATCCGCCCGTCATGCAGGAGCATGAGGCCGGGGTTGGAGCGTATCATCGTCTTGAGCACGATGGCGTCAGTCTGCAGGAAGGGGTACTCGGCCCCCGTCATCTCCTGCCAGGTGCTGATGGCCTCCTGCCCGCTGGAGGTGAGGCAGTAGAACTGGTAGCCGTGGTCCTGGGCATAGTCATAGGCCGAGGTGATGAGGTCGAGCACCCCGTCGTCAGCCTGCTCCAGATAGGGCGAGAGGAGGAGGAACACATAGGAGGTGTCCTGCACAACCTGCTCTGTGAGGTCCTCGCCGTCGAGTGCCTGCATGCACAGGTCGGCATAGGGCGAGGCTGCGTCAGCGAGGTCACCCTCCACGCGCGTGTCCACGAAGGTCCATGTGCTGTCGGGATAGTTGGCAGCGGTAAACTCCCTGCGCTCACCGTCCTTCTCCATGATGAAGTAGGTCTCCGCCGTGCCAGTCACGCTGTCCCTCCTGGCCAACTGCTCGCGCAGGTTGATGCCGATGTGGTAGGGGCGGAAGTCGATGAGTGGCAGGCCATAGAGGCTGATGCCCGCAAAGATGAGGGCATAGGCCCAGGTGTAGAGGGACACCGTCCACTGGTTGCGCTCGGTAATCAGGCGCGTCATGAGGCGCGTGCGCCACACCATCAGTATGGTAGCCAGCAGCAGTACCACATTCTTGCCAAAGGTCTGCCAGTTGGTGAGCACCAGCGCGTCACCGAAGCAGCCGCAGTCCCGCACGGGATTGGCAATGGCCAGGTAGAGCGTGAGGGGCGTGAAGGCGAGCATGAAGAGCAGTGCCAGCAGCGCGGTGCGCCTGCGCCGGATGCCGAAGAGCAGATAGATGCCCACCGAGAACTCCAGCATGGCTAGAGCCACCGCCAGCACCAGGGGTGTCACTCCCTGGGCCAGTGACTGCAGTCCGAAAGCCTGGGCATAGTCCTGTATCTTGTACTCCGTGCCGTGGGGGTCAATCAGTTTGACCGTTCCCGAGAAGATGAACGTGGCCACCACCAGGAGCCGCGCCACATTCACCGCCAGCCACAGGAGCCTACTCTCCCACCTTGTCCTCACCGAATGTCAGTTTAATGAGACCAAACACGGCATAGTTCATCATGTCCATGTAGTTGGCGTCAATGCCCTCTGACACGAGGGTGTCACCGCCCAGGTCCTCGATTTGCTTGGTGCGCATGACCTTCATGAGAATGAGGTCGGTGTAGCTGCTCACGCGCATCTGCCTCCAGGCCTCGCCATAGTCATGGTTCTTGCGCAGCATCAGTTCCATGGCCTCGTGGGCATGCCGGTCATAGGCATCCAGGCATTCCTCGGCGGTCATGCCGTCCTCGGTGTCGGCCGCGCCCAGTTCCAACTGGATGAGTCCGATGATGGCATAGTTGACAATGCCCACAAACTCGGGCCTCACACCCTCATTGACGAGAGCCTTTCCACAGGTCTCCAGCGTGCGTATGCGGTGTGCCTTGATGTATATTTGGTCAGTCAGCGAAGTGGGACGCAGTATTCTCCATGACGCGCCGTAGTCATGCAACTTCTTCGCGAACAAGTCTCTGCATTCCGCCATCACGCTGCGGAACTGTTCCTGTGTGTCCATTATACCTTATTATAATATAAGTACGGGGACAAAGTTACGGCTACTTTGCCATTTATGCAAATTTGGCCCGAACAAAGGAGTGCGGTGCGGCACCAAACGCAGCGCGATGCATGTGCCATCGCAGCGGCATGCGATGCTCCACGCAGCGGCATGCACCGGCCGTCGCAGCGGCATGTCCTCCGCAGGACATGTCCCACCGTATTCCGGCCCGGCATTGTGCAAGTCCGCCATGACCTCCCTCACAGCCACACCATGGGGGACTCCCCCACCGGGAGCGACCCCAAAACGCAAAGGGCAGCATGCCGGTGTTACCCAGCATGCTGCCCTTGTCTGCCTCCCCCCCCGACCTGGCCACAAGTGCCAGGCAGCGGGGGGGGGGTATGGTTATGTTACATTCAGCTGTATTTCAAGATTTGTCCCGGACGGAGCGTTGTGCGCTTGCCGATGTTGTTCATGCGGCAGAGCTTATCTACCGTCACGCCATGCTTCTTGGCTATGGTGTAGAGCGACTCGCCCTTCTTCACCTTATGCACCTGCGTCCTGGGGCGCGCCTTGACCTGTGCCTTGCGCTCCTCCTGGAAGGCACGGCTCTCATCGGCCTTCTCCTCAGCCTCCAGCAGTGCTGCCTGCTCGGGGGTCATCTCTTCCTCGCCACCCACAGCGTTGCGCACGGCCAGGATACCGCTGTGCCCGCTGGAGCGGAACATGTAATAGTCACCCAACACATCCTGGGCCGCGAAGTCAAACACCTTCTCGGGGTCGATGAACTGCCCCAGGAAGCGGGTCTCGAAGTGCAGGTGTGAGCCATAGGAGCGTCCGGTGTTTCCTCCCAGTCCGATAGGCTCGCCCGCCTTCACCACCTGGTCCTCGGCCACCAGTTGCTTGCTCATGTGGCCATAGAGTGTCTCCAGGCCATTGGGATGACGGATGATGACGTACTTGCCATAGCCCTTGCCCTCATACTTCACCACGCGCACCTTGCCATCGAAGGCAGCGCGTATGGTGTCACCCACATACACCTTGATGTCGGTACCGAAATGCTGGCGACGGAAACGCGGGCGGTAACCGAAGTGACTGGTGACCAGCCTGCTGTCGGTGGGCATGCGGAAGCCGCGCAGGTCAATGCGGTACTCGCGGGGAAGGTCCACGCCATAGTTACGCACATATTCGTTGTTCCAACTGGGATAGAGGGCCGATGCGGGCATCTGGTAAACCTCTTCCTTCTGCATGAGGCGCATGATGGAGACGCTGTCGATAGCCCTCATCTTGCGGTCGATGGGAGCCATGCTGGCCAGTTGGTCCTGCGCGTGTGCCCCGGTGGTGACTGCCAACAGGGCTATGGTGAATAATCGTCTTACTCTTTTCAGTCTTTCTCTATACATTAGCCTTTGTACTTTTATCCTTGTGACACCTCGCTGACCGCATAGAGGCGGTCCAGATTCAGGCTTCCAAAGTCAAACAGTTCCTCTGGCTTGAAGAAGCGTGCCAACTCGACGGCTGCGGCTGAGGGGGAGTCCGAGGCGTGTACGATATTCTGCTGGTTGCTCATGCAATAGTCGCCACGGATGGTGCCAGGCACAGCCTTGCGTCCATTGGTATAGCCAGTCATGAAGCGCACGACCTCAATGGCCTCCACTCCCTCCAGGCACATGGCCACGACAGGAGTCTTCTTCATCGAGTCCCTCAAGGCGGGGAAGAATGGCTTGTCCACCAGATGAGAGTAATGCTGTGCCAGCAACTCGTCCGTCAACTGCAGCATCTTCATGCCCACGATGCGGAGTCCTTTCTTCTCAAACCGGCTTATCACCTCGCCTATCAACGCTCTCTGCACAGCACTCGGCTTCAGCAGCACAAGGGTTCTTTCCATATCTCTTTTTGTTCTGTTGCCGGGTGCAAAACGTTACTTTGTTCACCCAAACGGCTACAAAGTTAGCAAAAAGCATCCATTCCGCAATGAGTTTTCAACTTTTTAACTTATTGACGTTCACCATGGCTTCCTTCATGCAGGGAGAAAGAACTGCACGCGAGCCCGGCAATCCACTCCTCCGCAGGGCCCCGGCAGGGCCAGCAAATTCCGCTGTCACGCACCGCTGGACAAAGTTTGGCAAAGGGTTTATTGTCCATGTCGGAAAAGCGTTCTACCTTTGCATAAAGGAAGAAAGAGACCTCATGTCCGAGACCATGCTTTTCAGGACTCCCGTGCAGGTGACCCCACCTGCCCATCCCATCCAGCCCTATGAGGACTGCGTGCTGCTGGGCTCATGCTTTGCCCAGGAGATGGGTGCCCGCATGACCGCACACGGGCTGCGTGCCCTGTGCAACCCACTGGGCACGCTGTACAACCCTGCCAGCATCGCACGCCTGGTGCATCATGCACTCAAGGGCCGCCAGGAGCCATTGCCAGTGCTTGAGACACACGGCCAGTGGCACTGCTGGCTGGCGGGCACCCAGGTGGAGGAGGCCACGCGGGAGGCCATCACCACCCGCATGGCGCACGAGTTGTCGCGGCTCGGACAGGCCTTGTCCAGCGCGTCACACCTCTTTGTGACCCTGGGGACAAACGTCTGCTACCGCCTGCATAGCGACGGCAGTGTGGTAACCAACTGCCACAAGATGCCGGCAAGCCTGTTCCAGGAGGACACGCTCTCCCTTGCCCAATGCACCGAGACGCTCCAGGACATGACCCGGGAACTGCTGGAGGAGAACCCACGCCTGCACATCACCTTTACCATAAGCCCTTACCGATACGCCAAGTATGGCTTCCACAGGAGCCAGTTGGCCAAGTCTGTCCTGCTCCTGGCCGTGGAGGAAGTGTGCCGGGGGCAGCAGGCTGTCCATTACTTCCCCGCCTATGAGATTTTGCTCGACGAACTGCGTGACTACCGATTCTATGCCGATGACATGCTGCATCCCTCACAGATGGCAGCCGACTACATCTGGCAACGCTTCTGCCAGGCATACATGAGCGAGCGCACACGCCAATATATCCAGGAGTATGAGCCAGTGCGCAAGGGGCTGGCCCACCGTCCGTCAGACCCAGGCAGCCCGCAGCACCTGGCATTCGTCAGGGGACTAGAGGAGAAGGCGGCTGAGTTGAGAAGAAAATACGGAATGGAGGAGGAGGCCACACACGACGCCACCGACGCCACCGGCAAGCAATAGCAACACAACACACACACTTATGTACACTATATCGGAAATTGCCACACTGACAGGCGCGCACCGCCTGGGTGACCGGGACTACCAGATTGACTGGCTGCTGACCGACAGTCGAAGCCTTTGCTTCCCCGAATGCACACTCTTCTTCGCCCTGCGCACGGCACGGGGTGACGGGCACCGCTTCATCGGGGAACTGTACCGCCGGGGGGTGCGCAACTTCGTGGTGGACCACTGCCTGGAGGAGGAACTGCCCGGGGCAAACCTCCTGCTGGTGCCCGACACGCGCAAGGCTCTGCAGAGGCTGGCCGAGCGGCACCGCGAGACATTCGACATTCCCATCATAGGCATCACGGGCAGCAATGGCAAGACCACCGTCAAGGAGTGGCTCTACCAGATGCTCATGGACGACTACACCGTGACGCGCAGCCCGCGCAGCTACAACTCGCAGATCGGGGTGCCGCTCTCTGTGTGGGGACTCTGGGAGCAGAGCCAGATAGGCATCTTCGAGGCGGCCATCTCACAGCCAGGCGAGATGGAGGCCCTGGAGGCCATCATACAGCCTACCATAGGCGTGTTCACCTGCCTGGGCTCGGCACACCAGGAGAACTTCGAGAGCATGGAGCAGAAGTGTGACGAGAAGTTGCGGCTGTTCCAGGACGCGCAGACACTCATCTATCCTGCCGATGACCCCACGGTGAGCAAGTGCGTGGAGCGGATGGGATTTCACGGAACGCTCATCCCCTGGCACAGCACAGGCCGGGGGGCCATGGAGGACAACAAGGAGATATGCCGCACCGTGTGCCGCCACCTGGGCATGCGGGAGGAGGTTATCGAGCAGCGGGCCGCCCTGCTGGAGCCCGTGGCCATGCGGCTGGAGGTGAAGAGCGGGCGCAATGGCTGCACGCTCATCAACGACTCCTACAACAGTGACCTGGGCAGTCTGGACATCGCGTTGGACTTCATGAACCGCCGTCCCGAGCGCGAGGGACTGAGCCGCGTGCTCATCCTGAGCGACATACAGCAGACGGGGGTGCCTGCCGAGATGCTCTACACACACGTATCGCAGATGGCACGCCAGCGGGGCATCGAGCGCATCATGGCCGTGGGGCCCGCGCTGTGCTCCAGCAAGAACTGCTTCACAGAGTGGGGCGAGGCATGCCACTTCTACCCCGACACCGAGAGCCTGCTGCAGGACGAGGAGTTCCAACTGCTGCACCACAGCCTGGTGCTCATCAAGGGAGCACGTGCCTTCCACTTCGAACAGATTACTGACCGACTGGAGCAGAAGGTGCACGAGACCATCCTCGAGGTCAACCTGGGCGCGGTGGTGAAGAACCTCAACCACTATCGCTCCTTCATGAAACCCGAGACGCGCATGGTGTGCATGGTGAAGGCTGACGCCTACGGGGCAGGAGCCGTGGAGGTGGCCAAGACGCTGCAGGACCACAGGGTCGATTATCTGGCTGTGGCCGTGGCCGACGAGGGCGTGACGCTCAGGCAGGCGGGCATCACCTCGAACATTATGATTATGAACCCCGAGATGAGCAGTTTCCGCACCCTCTTCCAGTATTCACTGGAGCCCGAGGTGTATAGTTTCCGACTGCTGGAGGCACTCATCAGCGAGGCGGAGCGCGAGGGAGTGGTGGGCTTCCCCATACACATCAAGCTGGACACGGGCATGCGCCGCATGGGCTTTGACCCCGAGCGCGACATGGAGGTGCTGACACAGAGGCTGAAGCGGCAGAGTGCTGTCATCCCCTGTTCGGTGTTCTCGCACTTCGTGGGCAGCGACAGCGACGAGTTTGACGAGTACTCGCGCCACCAGTTTGCGCTTTACCAGAAGGGGGCTGACCAGCTGCAAGCAGCCTTCCGCCACCACATCATACGTCATATATGCAACAGTGCGGGCATCGAGCACTTCCCCGAGTACCACATGGACATGGTGCGACTGGGCCTCGGACTCTATGGTGTCGATAGCCGCACAAACAAGACCCTGAACAACGTGAGCACGCTGCGCACCACCATCCTGCAGATTCACAATGTGCCCGCAGGCGAGAGCGTGGGCTACAGCCGCCGCACCATCCTCACCCGTGACAGCCGCATCGCCAGCATCCCCATCGGTTATGCCGACGGGCTGGACCGCCACCTGGGCAACCGCCATGGCTACTGTCTGGTGGGCGGGCAGCGGGCCGAGTATGTGGGCAACATCTGCATGGACGTGTGCATGATAGACGTGACCGACATCGACTGCAGCGAGGGGGACTCCGTCATCATCTTCGGTGAGGCACTGCCCACAGCCACACTGGCAGGATGGCTGGACACCATTCCCTATGAGGTGATGACCAGCGTGAGCAACCGCGTGAAGCGCGTCT
Organism: Opitutia bacterium UBA4654; assembly: GCA_963658045.1. Lineage (GTDB taxonomy): Bacteria > Bacteroidota > Bacteroidia > Bacteroidales > Bacteroidaceae > Physcousia. The sequence continues at coordinate 11,973 of CAVKOT010000010.1, read as the reverse complement.
ATTTCCAGGAATAGGCACCTCCCACGCAGGAGGCACGGCACACTTCCAGAGCCACTCGGCACAAACATATACGACAGCAGCCCGCCACGCAGGTCAAGCGTGCGGGCTGCTGCCGTTATGCAAGGACTTCATGCCGCAATGGACATCTGGCCGCCTCACTCTACCAGGAACCAGGGATTGAGCAGGTCAGGCTTGTTATAGGCCAGCGGTTTCCCTGTCTCGGCACTGGTCACAGCCCGCCCTGCGGCACGCGCAACGGCATCGCCAGCCGCCGTGTCCCACTCCATCGTGGGGGCATAGCGGGGATAGGCATCGGCCACACCCTCGGCCACCAGGCATATCTTGATGCTGCTGCCACTGCTCACCGTGCGCACCTGGCCATGCACGCGCTCCATCTCCTGGATATAGGCCTGCGTCTCGGGGCTCATGTGGCTGCGTGAGGCCACGATGGTAAACACCTCATGGCCGTCGCTCACGGGAAGGGCCACACCGCCGAAGGGTGCCTGGGCACTGGCCTCACTCCCTGCCGAGAGAAATCCCGCCAGGCCAGCAGCCTCTGGTAAACCGGCCTCCAGGGCGGGCACAGCGCACTTCCACGCCCCCTCACCCACGATACCATAATACAACACACGTGTCGCGGGCACATACACGACTCCCAACACGGGCTGCCCCTCCACGACGAGAGCCACGTTGACGGTAAACTCCCCGTTCTTCTTGATAAACTCCTTGGTGCCGTCCAGCGGGTCCACGACCCACAGGCTGTGCCATGCGCCACGCTCCTCATAGGGCAGATGCTGCCCCTCCTCGCTCAACACGGGGATGCCCGTACCGGCCAGATGGCGCATGATGACCTTGTGCGAGGCCTTGTCGGCCAGGGTGAGCGGACTATTGTCAGCCTTACGCTCGATACCGAAATCCTGGCTGGGGTCGGTATAGATGTGCATAATCTCCTCACCAGCCTCCAGTGAGGCCAGCAGGGCAGTCTGTAATAATGACTTTTGGTTCATGTTTTCCTTAATCTTTCATCGGGCCGTCCCATCATGGTGCGGCCTTATTTTGTAATTATTTTTCTGTATCTTCCGTCTCTTCGCTCCACACTCACGCCACGCTGCCCTGCCTTCTGCGGAATGCCGTCCAACCCATAGCGGTGGGTCACGGGGAAGCCTCCAGCAGCAGCCCTATCTACCGACGAGGGAACTGCGGGCAGCACGCGCACCATTTGCAGCGGGTTGGGTGACAGCCACACAAGGCTGTCGGTAAACAGGTTGCAGTCATAGGCCAGGCACAACTCATAGTCACCCTCGACCTGCGGGACTGGAGTCCGGCGGAAGGTGTAGGTGACCTCCTCGCCAGGGGAGAGCCACAGACCCTGGTACTGCAGGGCGTGGTAACGGCCCGGGGCAGACAGTGCATGCAGCATGATGGAGAGACGGCCACAATATTCCGACGGGCCGTCATTGCGCAAGGTGAACGAGAAGGGCGGGCACTGGTTGCGCCGCACGCTGTCAGGAAACTCCCAGGCCTGCAGCGCCAGGCGCGCCTGGCGCGAGGAATCGGTGAGGAGAGCAAGGCTGTCCTGGGTGACCCTCAGGAGCACATGTTGAGGTGTGCCCATGCTGGCACGCGCCAGAGTCCACCCGCCATGCGCCTCACGCACGGCGGGGCGCACCTGGTAAAGTCCCTCGGCAAGCGACTGGCTCACCTGGAAGGAGAGCGTGTCGGTGTAAGTGGAGTCCGTGAGTGCCTCCAGGGAAAAGGCGTGGGGATAGGCGGCCAGGGGAGCCACAACCTCGTCACCACGCAGCAGCACCAGGCCAACAGAGCCCGGGGCAGCGGCATTCCAGCCCACATTGGCCAGATGGGAAGTGGCCACCGACACCCCCCCCTGCCTGGTGGCTGTGGCCACTATAGGCTCGATGGACGCAAGGCCAAAGGAGTGGCACGTCATGGTGGAGTCCCCTGCGGGACGCACGCCTATGGTCATGGACTGCAGGAGGTTCAGCCCCCGCTCGGCACTCTCGGGGTCATACCATTCTGGCTGCTTCGGAGTGAAGTGGGGCAGATAGTAATACCCGTCAGCGTCTCCACCCAGCCCCATGTTCATGTGAAACAGGCCATCCTCGTCATAGCCGTCGCACACCAGGGCATGCGAGAGCGAGGCCGACTGGGCGGCAAAGAGCACGGGGCGGCCAGCAGAGAGTTGTTCCATGAGCATGCCTTCCCACTCCGTGCGGCTGAAGAAGTCACGGTAATAGAGTTGCATGCCCGCATCATAGCCAAACCAGGTGCTGAGGGCGATGGCCTGGTTCACGCTGCGCGCGGCACTGGCCTCCAGTCCATAGCGCATATCGACCGCCACCCCGCAGTCACGCATCAGACGGCCCGCCTCCAGCAGGCAGGCATCGGTGGAGTCGATCTCACCCTCATAGGAGTCCCGCATCAGGTCCCAGCGGTACTCATGGGCAAAGTCAGCGGTGAGTGTCTGCTTGCACCCCAGGCTATCCACATAGGTGTGCGCCCCGGTCCCGCACGCTGGCCAGTGCCAGTAACGCATCACCTGGGCCATGGCCAGTGCCACGCAGCCCACCTGGCAGTGCCTGCCCCCAATCACGGGAGCACATATATTATAGGGCTCTGGCTGGTTCCAGGAGTCGGTGAGCAGCGGTTCGACCGATGGTCTCACCGACGCGGGAACAACCCTGCATGCTGCCACGGACTCCCCCGCATCGTCATAAGCCTCCAGGAACAGGCGGAAAAGTGGATGGGCAAGTGCCCGCGCCAGGTCACCATGAGGTGAGTACCCCAGGAGCACTCCCTCGTTTCTCCCGCTTCCCTCGATGCGAAATCCCCGTCCCCGCACGGGCTGGCACAGGCGGTAACCGCCATGTGGCGCGCGGGCGACAACACGCATCCGTTGTCCGCTTTTTTCCGTTCCGCCCTGCGCCACAGCCGCCAGGGGCAGCAGGCACAGCAGGCAGGCGAGCAAGGGGGAGCGAAGCGTCATAGCATCTTCAGGGCAAGTTTGATGACACGCTCGACAGGCGCATCGGGCTCGTCACGCAGTATCTGCTGCACCACCTTGTGGGTGGGGGCGGGACTGAAGCCCAGCATGGTGAGTGCCGAGATGGCCTCCTCCTGCACCTCCTTGTTCACCGGGTCAGGTGCAGAGCCGGCACTCCCGGCCGAGGCAGCGTCGATGCCCAGGGTGGCTATCTTGTCCCTCAGATCCACGATGATGCGCTGGGCGGCCTTGGGACCGATGCCCTTGACCTGGCGGAGCATCTTGTCATTGCCCTCACTGATGACCGCGCAGAGCTCGGCAGGGTTCATGGCCGAGAGAGCCATGCGCGCCATGGCCGCGCCTATGCCGCTCACACTGGTGAGCAAGAGGAAGAGCTCACGCTCCTGGCGCGTGGAGAAGCCCCACAACTGGTAGGCATCCTCGCGTATGGCCTCCGTAATCCAGAGTTTCACGTCCTGCTTCCCCTGCAGGGAGGCAAAGGTGTTGAGGGAGATGTTTACGCCATAACCCACCCCCGAGCACTCCACCACGGCGAGCGCGGGAGTCAGTTCGTCAAGCGTCCCTTTCAGATATTCTATCATAAGTCAATCAGTTGCTGTCTTGGTTGTCAATCTGTTGGGCAAAGTTAGGCTATTTGTCGGAAACAGGCGGGGAAGCGCAAGAAAAATCACCTGCCGGGCAATAAAAAGCCGCGGCCACACGTTATAATTATCGTGAGCGCGCGCAAAATCACCATAGCCCTACTCTGCACGCTGGCAGGCCCATTCCTGCTGGCCACCTCTCCGTCCCCATTGCGATGGGCGGAGCAGGCACCTGCGGACACCACCACACAGAAGAAGCCAAGGTATAGCGTGCGCAAGACCACGGCACAGGACACCAAGGACCTGGAGCGCAAGACCGCTGACCTGAAGGACCCCGACAACCTCAAGACGGAGGTGACATACGACGAGAAGGACAACACCTACAGCGTGGGCACCACACTGGACATGACTGGCGGGGGCAAGGACAGCGGCAAGGGCGGAAAAACGCATGCCGCTGCAAAGCCCAACGCAGCGCGCTCCAATGGCCAACGCAGCGCGGTGCAAGGCACATCGCAGCGCGCTGCATCTCTGGGCACTGCCACGGGCTACCTGAACGCCCCCCTGCTGATGTCGCCCGAGGAGTACCAAAAGTGGTCGCTCAAGCAGAGCATGGCGCAGTACTGGAGGCAGAAGAACCAGGAGGCGTTCGAGAATGAGGGCAAGAGCAAGTTTGACTTCACCGACATGCACTTTGACCTGGGACCGGCCGAGAAGTTCTTTGGCCCGGGTGGCGTGCAGATAAAGACGCAGGGAAGTGCCGAGGTGAAGATGGGCGCAAACATGAAGAAGGTAGATAACCCAGCCCTGGCCGCCAGCCGCCGCAAGACATTCGGCTTTGACTTCGATGAGAAAATCAACCTCTCGCTCAACGGCAAGGTGGGTGACAAGATAGACTTGAACCTGAACTACAACACCGAGGCGACCTTCGACTTCGACTCACAGAACATGAAGTTGAAGTATGATGGCAAGGAGGACGAAATCATCAAACTCATCGAGGCCGGCAACGTGTCCTTCCCCAGCAACATGAACCTGGTGCCTGGCGTGAGCAGCCTCTTCGGCCTGCGCACGGACCTCCAGTTCGGCAAACTGAAGCTCCAGACGGTGCTCAGCCAGAAGAAGAGTGCCACGGCCAGCGCGTCAAGCAAGGGCGGCAGCCAGACCACCAACTTCGAGTTCAGCGCGACCAACTATGAGGAGAACAGGCACTTCTTCCTCTCCCACTTCTTTCGCGAGCAGTATGACAAGAACATGCGCACGCTGCCCACCATCGCCAGCGGCATCAGCATCAAGCGTGTGGAGATATGGGTAACCAACAAGAGTGGCAACAGCGAGAGCAACCGCAACATCATAGCCCTGGCCGACCTGGGCGAGTCGGCCCACATCAGCAACCCCCTGTGGACATCCAACGGCACGCAGGTGCCCAGCAACCGCTCCAACACAGAGTATGACGCGCTGCTGAACAACTACTCGGGGGCACGCGACATCTCGCAGGCTACCACCATCCTGGACGGCATCCCGGGCTTCGAGGGCTCGATAGACTATGAGAAACTGCAGTCAGCGCGCAAACTGTCATCCAGCGAATATACGCTCAACAGTTCGCTGGGCTACGTGAGCCTGAGCAACACCCTGCAGACGGATGACGTGCTGGCCGTGGCCTATGAGTACACTTACGGGGGCGTGACCTACCAGGTGGGTGAGTTTGCCAGCGACCTGAGCAACAACACGCAGGCCCTATTCGTGAAACTGCTGAAGGGCACCACCGGCAGCCCCAGCCTGCCCACCTGGAGGCTGATGATGAAGAACGTGTATAACCTGGGGGCAAGCAACGTGCAGAAGGACAAGTTCCGCCTGGACATCAAGTACCAGAGTGACTCCACAGGAGTGTATCTGACCTACCTGCCCGAGGAGAGCCTGAAAGGCACGACACTGCTGCGTGCCATGAACCTGGACCGCCTGGACTCCAAGGGCAATGCCAATGCCGACGGGCAGTTTGACTTCGTCGAGGGCTTCACCGTGCAGAAGGGGCGTGTGTTCTTCCCCGTGGCCGAGCCCTTCGGCAAGCACCTGCGCGACTGGATCAAGAACGACGCGCTGGCCGACAAATACTGCTTCGAGGAGCTGTATGACAGCACCAAGACAGTGGCCAAGCAGATAGCCGAGCACGACAAGTTTCTCATCACGGGACGCTACAAGGGCAACAACGCGGCCGAGATAGACCTGGGAGTGACCAATGTGGCACAGGGCTCGGTGATAGTGACTGCAGGAGGGGTGACGCTGACCGAGAACACGGACTATACCGTAGATTACAGCATGGGACGCGTGACCATCATCAACCAGAGCCTCATCGACGCTGGCACGACCATCAACGCCAGCGTGGAGAGCAATGACAACTACGGCATGCAGCGCAAGACGATGGTGGGCGTGAACATGGACTATGAGGTGAGCAAGAACCTGACACTGGGCGGAACGCTCATGTTCCTCAATGAGCAGCCGCTGACCACCAAGGTGAACATGGGCAGCGAGCCGCTCAAGAACACGCTGTGGGGCGCGCACATCAGTTGGAAGAAGGAGAGCCAGTGGCTCACGAACCTCATCGACAAACTGCCGCTCATACAGGCAACACAGCCCAGCCAGATAACCTTTAACGCGGAGTTTGCGCAGCTGCTGGCCGGACAGAACAAGAAGATACAGGGCAGCGCATCGTACCTGGACGACTTTGAGAGCAGCAGCTACAAGAGCAGCCTCACGCAGCCCACCTACTGGACGATGTCATCCACGCCCAGCATGTTCCCCGAGAGCAAACTCTCCAACGACCTTGCCTATGGCTATAACCGCGCCCTGCTGGCCTGGTACTATGTCGATCCCATCTTCACGCGCCGCAGCAGCACGCTCACGCCCAGCCATATCAAGAGCGACCTCAACCAACTCTCCAACCACTATGTGCGTGAAGTGTATGAGCGCGAACTCTATCCCCAGAAGCAGCAGAACAGTTACACCAGCGCGAGCAGCCTGAGTGTGCTGAACCTGGCCTACTACCCCACCGAGCGCGGTGCCTACAACCTGAGCACCGACCTGGATGCCAACGGACACCTGAAGAATCCCTCCAGCAAGTGGGGAGGCATGATGCGCAAACTGGACAACACGGATTTCGAGGCACAGAACATCGAGTACATCGAGTTCTGGATGATGGATCCCTTTATATATAAGAAGGACTTGCCGGGTGACCACGGCGGGGACTTCTACATCAACCTGGGTGAAGTGAGCGAGGACATACTGAAGGACGGAAAGAAGTACTTCGAGAGTGGTATGCCCGTGGATGGCAACAGCAACTACTACACCGAGGGGCTGTGGGGACGTGTGCCCAACACCACGAGCGTGACCTATGCCTTCAACAACGAGAAGGGGGCCAGGGCACGCCAGGACGTGGGACTCAATGGACTGAACGACGAGGAGGAGCGGCAGTTCCCGACCTATGCCAACTACCTGCAGCAGATACAGGGCAAGGTGAATGCACAGACCTATGACAGCATACAGGCCGACCCTGCCAACGACAACTACCATTATTACAGAGGCAGGGACTTCGACCGCGAGCAGACCTCCATCCTGAACCGCTACAAGCGCGTGAACATGCCGCAGGGCAACAGCGCGGACTCTGACACGAACCCCGAGTCATACGAGACGGCCTGGAAGAGCACGCCCGACGTGGAGGACATCAACCAGGACTACACGCTCAACGAATACGAGAAGTATTACCAGTACCACGTGAGCATTCGCCCCGAGGATATGGTTGTGGGACGCAACCATATCGCTGACAAGCGCACGGCCAGCGTCAAGCTGCGCAACGGCAACACCGAGGAGTGCACCTGGTATCTGTTCCGCATCCCCCTGGACAGTTATGACCAGAAGGTGGGCAACATACAGGACTTTACCAGCATACGCTTCATGCGCATGTTCCTCACTGGATTCCAGGAGGATGTCATCCTGCGACTGGCCACGCTGGACCTGGTACACGGCGACTGGCGCACCTACGAGCAGGCCCTCTACACGGGCGAGGCACCGGCCCAGAATGCCACCCTGGAGGTGAGCACCGTCAACATCGAGGAGAACAATGACAAGACTCCCGTGAACTATGTGCTGCCTCCCGGCATCAGCCGAGTGACCGACCCCACACAGACGCAGTTGGTGGAGAGCAACGAGCAGGCCATGTCCATGGTGGCACGCAACCTGAGTCCGGGCGACGCGAGAGCCGTCTATAAGAACTGCTCCTACGACATGCGCCGCTACAAGCACCTGCAGATGTTTGTGCACGCCAACGCGCTCAACGAGAACGTGACCGAGACTGCCGATGGCGAGACAAGCATCTTCCTGCGCCTGGGCTCCGACTACAAGAGCAACTTCTATGAGTATGAGATTCCCCTGAAACTGACTCCCGAGGGACTGTATGACACCTACAGCCCCAGCGGGCGTGCCGCCGTGTGGCCCGAGGAGAACATGCTCGACATTGACCTGGACATCTTCACCAGCCTCAAGAAGGCACGCAACACCCAGAGCAGTCTGGGGCAGGCCAGCATGACCAGGCTGTTCTCGGAATATGACAACAACAACCCCTCCAACCGCGTCTCCATCATGGGCAACCCAACCCTGGGCGAGGTGAAGACCATCATGATAGGCATCCGCAACAACGGACGCACGGTGAAGAGCGTGGAGGTGTGGGCCAACGAGTTGCGCCTGCAGGAGTTCTCCAACGATGGAGGCTGGGCGGCACAGGGCAACCTGAACGTGCAACTGAGCGACATAGGCTCGGTGGGCGTGAACGCGCACATGGAGACGGCTGGATTTGGAGGCATCGAGCAGAGCGTGCAGGCACGCAAGGACGAGGACAACCTGAACTACTCCGTGACCACCAACATGGAGCTGGGACGCATACTGCCCGAGAAAGCAAAGGTGTCGGTACCCCTATACTATAGTTATAGTAAGGAGACTGTCAAGCCCAAGTACAACCCATTTGACTCGGACATGAGGCTGAGCGACGCACTCGACGCACTGGCCAGCGAGAGGGAGAAGGACTCGCTGCGCAACCTCACCACACGCACCGAGGTGAGCAAGAACCTCTCGTTCAGCGGCATCAAGGTGAACATCGCCACACGCAAGCATCCCATGCCCTATGACCCCGCCAACTTCTCGTTCAACTACAGCCACTCCAGTCAGAGCACCGAGGGAGAGACCACCGTCTATGAGCACGAGAAGTCCTGGAAGGGTGGCATGAACTATTCGTGGAGCCCCAACTGGAAGCCCTGGGAGCCCTTCAAGAAGATGAAGGGGAAGTCGAAGTGGCTTGACATCATCAAGGCACAGAACCTGTCCTATGCCCCGCAGAGCGTCACCTTCAGCACCGACCTCAACCGCACTTACTATGAGTTGCAGGAGCGCGACCTCGACAACCTGGAGGCTACAAACTCGCTGCCAGCGACCTTCAGCCAGAGTTACCTGTGGAACCGCAACTTCCAGTTGCGCTGGGACATCTTCAAGGCCCTGCACTTCAACTTCCAGAGCGGCACGCGCGCCGAGGTGGAGGAGCCCTACACCCAGGTCAACAAGGACCTCTACCCCGACCGCTACGAGGCCTGGAAGGACAGCGTGCGCATGAGCCTGCGACACTTTGGCCGTCCCCTGGACTACTCGCAGACAGCCACCATGAGTTACAAGGTGCCCCTCTCCAAGATTCCTGTGCTGGACTGGACCACGCTGGATGTGTCCTACACCTCCAACTATTCATGGAAGCGCGGTGCCGAACTGGAGGACGGAAGCACGCTGGGAAACACTGTGAACACGCAGAGGAACGTGAACATGAACGGCAAACTGGACCTGGAGAAGCTCTACAACCACAGTACCTTTCTGAGCGAGGCCAACAAGCGGTTCTCGGCCAGCAACGCGAAGAGCGCGGCCAACAAGAAAAAACAGGAGAAGGAAAAGGCTGACCAGATGAAGAAGGCCCAGAAGGAAAGGGAGAAGGAGCAGCGTGCGCAGGCCGAGGCAGAGGCCCAGAAACTGGGTGTACCCGTGGACTCCATCCTGGCCAAGCAGAAGGCAGGGACTGCCGCACGCCAGTCAAATGCCAACGGCATATCACAACAGAAGAAGAAGACCAAGGGCTTTACCCAGGAGGTGACGCTCATCCCCGACTCCGCCATCAACATCAACCACGGCCAGAAGTCCAAGCGCGTGCGCATCACGGCACTCGACAAGGGCGGGCACAGCGTGAAGCTGAAGGTGAAGAAGATAGACGAGAACACCATACGCATCGTGCGCACCCCCAAGGACACGACACAGGTGCGCCTGGGTGTGGTGGCCTTGCCCAAGCGCGAGGAGATGAAGGGATACTCCTTTCTGCAGAGTGCCGCACGCTTCCTGATGATGGTGCGCAACGCCAGCATCAGTTACCGCAACACCTACAACCTCACCCTGCCGGGCTTCATGCCCGCTGTGGGCGACATGCTCGGCCAGTCGCGCTCGGGCGGTGGGTTCACTCCAGGACTTGACTTCGCCTTCTCCACCGTGGGCGACTCCTACATCGACAAGGCCAAGGAGCGCGGATGGCTGCTCGTCAATGACAGTGTCTCCACCCCCGCCGCCTCATCGACCACCGAGGATGTGCAGGTCAAGGTAGCCCTTGAGCCGTTCACCGACCTCAAGGTGGACCTGAGCATGAGCCGCACCGACAACCGTAACCGCACCATGCAGTTCATGTATGAGGGCTGCCCCACCACGCGCAGCGGCTCGTTCAATATGACCACCATCAGCCTGCGCACCGCCTTCCGCAGCCGTGGCAATGCCCACAACGGCTACCACAGCAAGACGTTCAGCCGCTTCCAGAGTTACCTGCCCGTCTTCCAGCAGCGTGTCGAGGGACAGTATGCAGGCCGCCAGTACCCCGCAGGCACAGGCATGAGCGGCACCTTCAATCCCGAGAACGGCACCGTGGGCATGTACAGTTCCGACGTGATGATACCCGCCTTCCTGGCCGCCTACACCGGCAAGAGCGCGTCACGCCAGGGGCTCGACATATTCCCAGCCATCACCAAGATGCTGCCCAACTGGAACGTCACCTACAAGGGCCTCTCCAACCTGCCCTGGGTGCGCGACAACTTCAAGAGCGTGACCCTCACGCACTCCTACAAGAGCATCTACAGCGTGGGCTCCTACAACTCCTACAGTTCATGGGTGGAGTGCATGGGCAGCGGACTGGGCTTCATGCAGAACACCACCACCGGGCAGTACGTTCCCAGTTCGATGTATGACATAGGCGCGGTGAGCATCAACGAGACCTTCTCGCCACTGATAGGCGTGAACGTGACCTTCCAGAACAACATGACGGTGAAGGCCGAGTACAAGACCACACGCGTGATGTCACTCAGCACCACCAGCGCGCAGCTCACCGAGACGGGCTCCAAGGACTTTGTGCTGGGCTGGGGATATAAGATCAGCGACTTCCGCATCGGCAAACTGTTTGGCGGCCACAAGGCAAGTGCCAAGGCCGGGAAGTCCTCGTCAAAGGGCAAGGGCAAGGCGGGAGCCAAGGGCGCGGCGGCTGGCGACAAGAACACGACTGCCAGCACAACCAGCAAGGGCACGACCAACAAGTTTGCCCACTCGCTCAACCTGCGCTTCGACTTCAGCCTGCGCAACCAGGATGCCATCAAGCGTGACCTGCAGACGAGCCTCTGCGAGGCCACCAGCGGCAACATGGCCATCAAGACGAGCACGCAGATTGACTATGCCATGAGCCGCATGGTCACCTTCTCGCTCTACTATGACCGCCAGCGCTCCAAGCCCCTGCTCTCCAGCAGCAGCTATCCCACCGTGACCCAGGACTTCGGCATGACCATGAAGTTCTCGCTCACTCGCTGAGCAGTACAAGGGCATACACTGGCGCACGCACCCCAGGCCGCCATCCTGCGGTCTCGCCTGCCGATAATTCCGCTTCACCACACCAGGACTTGCACGACACGCCCACACGCTGTACCTTTGCCCCCGCAATTGGCAAACGCACGGCGTGTGCCGCAACGAACCAACCTAACACATTACGCACATCAGACTACATGCACCCGGCATGGCAGCGGCTATGGCAATGGCGGAGGATTTGAGTTCTCCATCCAGAACAAGAAGGTGGCCGATATACGCCAGTTCTTCCAGGTGAGCGAGGAATTCCTGCAGCACCTCAACGCAAGGCCCGAGGTGGAGCAGGCCTATTCGGGCTACGATGTCAACTTCCCGCAGCATGCCGTGGAGGTCGATGCGTCGCGCTGCAAGAAGATGGGTGTCTCGCCAGCCACCATCCTGGATGGTGAGGGCAACGCGACAGACCTGAAG
>CAVKOT010000009.1:0-29044 GCA_963658045.1 Opitutia bacterium UBA4654 | reverse complement strand
GGACAGCATCGTGATGAGGGTCTTCAGGCAGAAGGGCTTTCCCTTCTATGAAGACAATGAGGTCAAACTGCTTCCCACCGGACGTGAGAAGTATGATGACCTGTTTTGCCATGTGCGCTCCGCAAGGCGTTTCATCCACATGGACTACTTCAAGTTCCAGCAGGACAGTATATGCAGGGCACTCTTCGCCCTCCTGGCCGACAAGGCTCGCGAGGGTGTGGAGGTGCGTGTCGTGTATGACAGCTTTGGCAACAGGTATAGCGAATTGCCGCTACGCAAAGCCTATCTCGACTCCCTGCGCGCCACGGGCATGCAGATAGAGGAGTTTGACAAGGTGCGCTTTCCCTGGATCAACCACCTGCGACATCGTGACCACCACAAGATTGCCGTCATCGACGGAGTGGCAGCCTACACGGGCGGAATGAATGTGGCAGACTATTACCTGCACGGCAAGCCCCGTGTGGGAGAGTGGAGGGACATGCACATGAGGGTGCAGGGACCCATGGTGAGGGGCTATGAGCGTGCCTTCGAGGACATGTGGTGGCGCACGACCAGGGAACGGCTCGACTCCTCGCTCTACACTGCTCATGCCTCACTGGCAGGCAATGCCACCATGGCCCTGGTGGAGCGCGTGCCCAAGAAGAGCGCACGCGCCATACGGGAAACTTACTGCATATCCATCGACAACGCACAACACCTCATCCAGATAGTCAACCCCTACGCCACGCTGGTCAAGAGCATACGCAAGTCACTGGAGCGCGCAATCCGCAGGGGCGTGCGTGTGCAGATTATGGCATCTACCAAGGGGGACAGCCCTGTGACTCCCGATGTGGTGGGACAGGAGATGCGCAAACTGATGCAGAAGGGTGCCGAGGTCTATTATTACGACGGGGGATTTCACCACAGCAAGGTGATGATGGTGGATGGACTGTTCTGCACGGTGGGCACGGCCAACCTGGATGCCCGCTCTCTCCGCTTCGACTATGAGTTGAATGCCTTCATCTTTGACCGCGAGGTGACTGCTCAGCTGCAGGACATCTTCTACCGCGACATCCACAGCCACTGTGTCCTGCTCACTCCGGATAACTGGAAGTACCGTTTCCCACTGAAGAACAGGGTGTCAGGGCGTGTCTTCGGCTCCATCAAGGGCTTCCTGTAAGGCGGCATCACCTGCCTGGCTCCATATACACAAAGGGCCGAGGGACATCTGCCGATATGGCGTTCCGTCCCAAGTCTTGGGCACACCTTTTCGCATGAGATAAACAAAGGCGGAGTGCGCGACAAGCCGCGCACTCCGCCTTTACTCACTCTGAGCCGTAGAGACAGGCGTCACTCAGAACTCCAAGTCTGCCCAGTGCGGGTTGTGGTCAGACATCTGGTGCTGGGGGTTCTCACGCTCAATGTGGCTCTGCAGCACCTTGATGTTGGGCGTGATGAAGATAAAGTCAATCTTCACAGCCTTCAGGGGGCTGATGCGGCAGAAGTCCTGGAAGGTATAGGGAACGCCACTATGGTGGGCTGTCATGTGATAGGCATCGTTCATCTTGAACTCGCTGCCCACCATCGTCTTGTATGCCTCATTGTCCTCGGTGACATTGAAGTCACCCGTCACCACGGCAGGACGGTCACCCACGATGCTCTGTATCTTGCTCATGATAAGTTTGGCACTCTCCTTGCGGGCCACCACGCCCACATGGTCATAGTGTGTGTTGATGGCCATGAATACCCTTCCTGTGGCCTTGTCCTTCAGTTTCACGTAACTGGCCACGCGCTCCAGGGCTGCGTCCCAGCCCTTTGAGCCAGGCACGTCAGGAGTCTCGCTGAGCCAGAAGTTGCCCTTCTCCAGGGGCTCATACTTGTCTGCGCGGAAGAATACGGGCGAGTACTCGCCCTTCTCCTTGCCGTCAGTGCGTCCCACGCCCACGTAGTCATACCCCTTCAGACGCTCTCTGAGGTCAAGCAGTTGGCGGTGTGTGACCTCCTGCATGCCCACAATGTCTATCTTGTTGTCGAGCACATACTGTGCTACGTTGTCCTTTCGCGCGTCCCATCCGCAGCCTATCTTCTCATCCCCACCGGCAATGCAGCGGATGTTGAATGTGCACCAGCGCACCTTTACGGGCTGCTCCACCTTGTCCTTCGCCACTCCCAGCAAGGGCAGCAGCATGGCTGCCAGTGCCAGCAAACATTTTCTCATCATGTGTTGTTTCGTTTTTATGATTTAGTCTTATGCATGAAGCCCCCTGGTGGGAGCTCCATGTCATTGTCATCCTCACTTGCTCACCTTGAACTTGTAACTTCCTGCAGGCAGGAGCAGGCACAGCCGTCCCTCCTTCTGCACCTTGGCATCACGGCACAGGTAGCGTTCCGCTCCCTTCACCCGGGCCACGTCCTCACAGGGCAGGTAGTAGTATGCCTCTGTCCCCTTGGGCACTGTGAGCGAGTAGGCATCAGCCTTCTCCCCCATCTTGAATGCCGTGCGCACCATGCCCCTCACCGTGGGTATGCTGATGTTGGCCTGCTTGAAACGCACCGGCATCGGGCACACCGCAAACTTCCTCCATCCCGGCTCCGTCACGCTCACGCCCATCAGATACTGGGCTATGACCGTAATCGGTCCGCCGCTCCAGGCATGGTTGGTGGTTCCACCGCCAAAGCCGTTGGCTCCCTCAAGCCATCCCTCATACAAGGTGCTGTGTACTGAGTCCATCACCATGGCATGGTAACGCTCATGCGCACGCTCCATGGCATATTCCCCATCGCCCATCTGGAACAGCGATTCCATCACATACTTCTCCATGTAGGGGCTGGCATGCTTCTGGGTGCGCAGCAACTGCTTGATGGCAGGATACTTGTCCTTGTCGGCAATGCCGCTGATGATGGCCAGAGCCTGCACTCGGTCATCGGTGTCACCCGTATAGGTCGGGTGGCGATAGGACTTGCCCGTCCAGCAGGCATTGTATCCACGCTTCACCTGAGCCATAATCTGGCGAAACTTCGACGCGTCATCAGGCTTGCCCAGCAGGTCTGCCATGCGCGAGGCACCATCCAGGGCGATATAATGCCATCCGGCATAGATGAGACGCATGTCGCGGTTGTCACCCCAGTCACCCCAGTCCCAGGCGCCATGACGCTCGGCTGTGAGGCCTCCGGGCTCGGTCTTCCACACGTTCAGATAGCGGCACACGGCAGGATACACCTGCGCAATGGTGGCCGTGTCGGCTGTGTTCATATAATAGTTCCAGAAGCCATACATGCTCACGCTGGCCAGCATCTGCGAGGGCAACTCTGCGTTATAGTTGCCGGGGATGGGGCTATGGATGATGCCCTCCTCGTTCTGGAAGCCACACAGCTCCAGGATGCCCTTGCGCATGAGGCGGTGCACACTCGGGCTGTAGGTGTAGAAACACTCGCCCATCAGCACGGTCACGTCACCCCACCACTGGGCACGCTCGCGGTCGGGACAGTCGAAGTAGGTGTCGCGCATGTTGACATAGAGCGTGTGCAGTCCCTTCTTCCAGAAGCGGTTGAAGTAGGCATCATCACAGTGGAAACTGCCCTCGGCCTGTCCGTCATAGCCACTCTCGCGATACTTCACCTTGCCAGCCTTCATGCCATGGGGCAGTATCACATGCAGCACATCACCATTCATCCAGCCCAGCGACTCATAAGCCTGCCTGCCCTTGCGGGTCACATACTCGGCACGCACGCCCCACTCGCTGCCTCCCTGGATGTGGTCGGTCTGCAGGCGTATGAGGCTGCCCCCATCGGGGTCATCCACCTCGACATAGGGGGTAATCTGCATGTTGTAAGGCAGATGCACGACGAGCGTGTCCTCGTGCTCGCCCTCATGGCGGGTGTATTTGGCATTCGTCAGCCCGAAGTCACGGAACAGGGGTATGGGGCGCTCGTGCAACTTGTTCCAGGGAGCGTCTCCCGCACGTCCTATCTCACGGCTGGCGGTGTAGGGCTTGCTGGCATCAGCCTCGGCCACACGCGCGTCATAATGTATGCTGCTCTCGCTCAGTCGCCAGTTGGGCACGGGCTCACCGCATGCCGTGTACTCCTTCAGCATGCGGCTCTCCCACTTGCTGTCAGAGTAGAGCCCGATGGCAGGAGCCGAGAAGAGGAGTCCCATCTTGCCACTGTCCAGGTGGCTGAAGCCAGACTTGCCGAAATGCCACACGAGCAACTCGACATGATTGTCCCCCTTGCGCAGGTAGGGACGCAGGTCCAGCCGGTCATAATAGGAGTCCGTGGGGTTGGGGCCACGCTTCAGACCACCCTCAAACACGACCTGCCTGCCATTGACATACAGCCAGTACTTGCTGTCCACACAGATACTGCACTCCACCCTGTCGGGCAGCGAGGCGAGTCTCACGTCACGACGAAACCTCACCCATGAGTTGGGCACATCGGCATTGCCCTCACCCACCGTTATCCAGCGGGCATTGTCCCATTGAGCCACGGCCGGCACTGCAGAGAGAGCCAGGGCCAGAGCCAGGAAGATTGTTTTTTTCATATAAGCGATAAAGTTGATTGTTGCTGGGCCAGAGAATCCCCTCGGGCATCCTCGGATACCCAAAGTTACAACAAATCGGGCAAACTGAACGCGGGACATGGGGGAAAATGGAAGGCAGGCTGGGATTTTCCAGGGAAAAGCCTTAAATTTGCGTGAAGAAGCAATACAATCATGAGCGAGAACTACACACAGATAAAGGATGACTGGGAGGTGGCGCGCGCGCTGCACCAGACGGAGGAGGAGATACACAGGTGCGCCTTCCAGAGCGTCAACCTCACGGCGGAGACGGAACTGGCCCTGAGCCACACCTACAGGGACTGCATCTTCATCGGCTGCACGCTCCCACTGGGACTGAAGAAGCGGTCGAAGGACTGCCTCTTCCTGCCCGACATGGGCGAGACATTCCACTACCGCAACCACCTGTACACCCCCGAGGAACTCTATGAGGGCTACTCCCCCACCGACCCGCACAGTTACCAGACGTGCTACGACGGGCGGGTCTATCGCCACTATATCAAGATGGGCAAGCACGCGAGCAATGTCAAGGAGACGCTCGCACGCTCGATGCACGACCACAGCATCAGCGACTGCCTGCGCGAGGTGCTGTCGCACTATGACGAGCACAGGCGGGTGGGAGTGATGGGAGGCCATGGCCTGCTGCGTGGCGACAGCACCTACCTGCGTGTGGCCATGCTGAGCAAGCACCTCACCGAACAGGGATTTCTGATGATTACTGGCGGGGGACCAGGAGCCATGGAGGCCACACACCTGGGGGCATGGATGGCTGGCCGGAGTGACAGCGAGCTGCGCGAGGCACACAGCATAATGAACCGCGCGCAGAAATACACCGATGAGGGATGGCTGGAGACGGCATGGGAGGTGCACAGCAAGTATCCCCAGCATGACTATGACAGCCTGGGCATCCCCACCTGGCTCTATGGACACGAGCCCTCGACACCGCTGGCCACGATGATAGCCAAGTATTTCGACAACAGCATACGCGAGGACGGCATCCTGTCCATCGCGCGGGGCGGGGTCATCTACACGCCAGGCAGCGCGGGCACACTACAGGAAATCTTCCAGGAGGCGGTGCAGAACCACTACCTGACTTTCGGCTATGCCAGCCCGATGATATTCATGGGTAGGGACTTCTGGACACATGAGATACCCATCTGGCCGCTGATGATGAACATGGTGAGGCGCGGCAAGTACCAGCACCTCATACTCTGCCTGACCGACAGTGAGCGGGAAATCGCCGACACACTCAGCGCGCCATCTGCAGGGCCTCGGCAATAGGGACAGGACGGTCGCCCACATAGGCAACGATGAAGGCATCGGGAAACAGTTCCCTGGCACGCTTGAGCGAGGCGCGGGCCTCCTTGTAGTCGGGCGTGCTGGCATAGAGCACCTTGTAAGCCGAGCCCGCCTGCACCACATTCACTGGGCTTAGCCCCTTGAGGCGAGGGTCGCCCGCATCCAGCCGCTTGCTCACGGCAAAGAGTTGGACGCTGAACGTGGGCTTGCTGACAGCCGGCTCGGCGGGAGTCTCAACCACAGGCTCAGGCTCACTCGCGACTGGTGCGGCATCGGCAGGAGTGGCCTGGGGTGTCTCGGGCATCTCGTCGGGGAGGGTGACAGGCTCCTCCACCACCACGTCAGGAGTCTCCACCGCCCCGCCTGTCACCAGGGCTGGGGCTGCGGGCTGCTCATCCCGGGCAAAGGGGTCCTGCATAGGCATCAGGTCCTCGGCACTGCTGGCCTCGCGCACGCGCCTTGTCTTCACCCCACTCACGACACCATATGACTGGCGCAGGCTGCGCAAGGTCTTCCGCTGCGTCTTGGCCTTTGTGACGCTGTAATACTCGTCAAGGGCGTTGTAGATGTCCAGTGCTATCTGCCTCTGTCCCCGCTCGCTGCACATGTAGGCCGCGTCACCCACATTGCTCAGGAAGCCCACCTCGGTGAGGGCGGCGGGCATCTCGGTGTGCATCAGCACATACAGGTTGTTGGCCTTTGCGCCACGGTCAGCCGGGCGGCCCGAGTTGAAATAACTGTTCTGCAGCAGCCATGCCAGCAACTCGCTATTTTCGGCGTTCCGCTCAAGATTGCTGGCCTGCACCATGTCCTGGGCGGCACGCTTGTTGGCATAGAATGTCTCGGTGCCCGAGAGCAGGAGGTTGTTCTCAGTAAAATTGATGTGAATGCTCAGGAACAGGTCGGCCCTGGCCTTGTTGGCTATCTGGCAACGCTCGTCCAGCGGCACGAAGGTGTCATCGGTACGCGTCAGGATGAGTTTGATGCCTGGCCTGTTCTGGCGCACGAGAGCAGCCACACGGTTGGTGATTTTCAGAGTTAGGTCTTTCTCCAGCACATTCTTAATGCTGGTGCCCTGGTCTTTGCCGCCATGTCCGGCATCGAGCACCCACACCAGCGGGCGCAACTGACGGGCCGCACATGCCAGGGGCAGGAGCAGCGCAATGAGGACTATCAAACGTTTCATGCTGCAAAGTTACTGAAAATACACGCCTGCACCAGCGGAAAAGACGTATTTTCACACTATCGGAAAAGTGCTGTAGGACAAGGGGAGGATGCGTGCCCTGGCACATGCTGTATGGCGCGATGGTCCACGCATGCCCCTGCATCGCCCCACGCATGCCCCTGCAACTGCCCACGCATGCCCCTGCAACCGCATGTGCATCGCGGTGCGTCGGACACCCCACCGCAGAGCCCCAGCCAGCCCATTGCGCACCACCAAAAAACAGGAGAGGCTCCAGCACACGTGCCAGAGCCTCTCCTTTTCTTATCACACACGCCTCAGTTGGCGAGATTGAACATAATGGGCAGTGCCATCCGGAAGGATACTTTCTTGCCCTTCACCTTGGCGGGCTTCCACTTGGGCATGCCCTTGATGATCTGGATGACAGTCTCGTTGAATCCCTCATCGGGAGTCTTCTTGATTGTGACATCCCTTATCGTTCCCTTCTTGGTGACGACGAAAGAGACAAACACACGTCCGGACTTCCGCTGCTGGAGCATCTCCTCGGGGTATGTGAGGTGCTTCTGTATGTAAACCCACATGGCCTCATCGCCCCCAGGAAACTTTGCGAGTTCGTCCACCACCTCATATACCGAGTCTGGCTGCTCGGCCATCACACTTGTCTCATGGGCCTCCACGCACTGGGGAGTGCCCAACAGGCCCGCCGCAAACAGGCTGGCCGTAAGGATTGCTTTTGCTTTCATCTGGTTATAAGTAATTGTTCAAGGTAACAGTTCAGAATTATATGATAACGCCTTAAAAGCGGATGCCTCTTCTTGAACATCTGCCTAAATTAAGAGAACATATCAGTTGCATCATGGTTTGCAGGCATACACAAGGAGGGAGCGATGGCCAGGCCGTGTGACCGGCCACCATGCTCCCTCCTGTGGTCTCAGGCTCTGCTCTCGGCCAGCCACTCGCCCAGTTGCTCGATGTCGCGGGCGATGATGTCGGGCTGTCGGGGTGCCTGCCTGGCAACCTCAAGCGTGGTCTCGCCCGAGAGCACCAGGCATCCCACGGCTCCGGCATTGTGTGCCATGGCTATGTCGGTGTAGATGCGGTCACCCACCATGCAGATTTCATCGGCACGCAACCCCATCTGCTGCTGGATGCCCAGGAGCATGTTGGGGTCGGGCTTGCCCAGCGTGATGTCGGGCTTGCGCCCCGTGGCCGACTCCAGCATGCGGCAGATGCTGCCGCAGTCAATGAGTATCGTGCGCTCGTTGGTCGGGCACACCAGGTCGGGATTGGTGGCTATGTAGGGCAGGCCCTGCTTGATCCACCAGGCGGCACGGCAGGCACGGCTGTAGGCCAGGGTCATGTCAAAGGCAGCCACCACGATGTCGGGCACGTCATCGGGGTCGTCGGCTGTGGAGATGAAGCCTGCCTTGACAAACTGCTCCGTCATGCTGGGAGTGCCCAGCAGGAAGAGCCTCTTGGCCTGGGGATAATGGGCGTGGATGTAGTCGATGGTGGCTATGGTGGTGTTGTATATCTCCTGCTCGGTGGCATGGATGCCCATGTGCTCGAGTTTCTGCAGGTAAGCGTCGATGCTCTTGCTGGGGTTGTTGGTCAGGAAGGAGTAGGTGATACCCATCTTGCCCAGCCTTTCCAGGAATGGGATGGTAAAGGGGAAGAGCTTGTTCCCCATATAGATAGTGCCATCCATGTCCAGTGCCACGTGGCGCACGCCACGCAGCAGTTCCTTAATCTTCTGTTCCATATCCGTCTGCTTTTGCTTTCCACATTGTACTGAATGTAAGCACGCCCACCAGGGCAACGCCTATCATGCCCATGAACACGTAGTCCCAACTGTGCTCGGGGTTGACCTTGTTCATCAAGTCAACGAACATGCCCACGCCTATGCCCGAGACCAATCCGCTGGCGTAGCCGAACAGTCCCACAAAGCCATTGGCTGTGGCAGCGGCACGGTTGGTGGCCTGGTTGGCAGCCGAGATGCCTATGAGGGCCTGGGGGCCATAGATGCAGAATCCGGCCATGGCCAGGACAAGCACCATCAGCCAGGCTGGAGTCTGGGCGGGCAGCATAAGGAAGATGCCCATAAACACCGCCACGCCCAGCATGCAGAACAGGCAAGTGCGGTGGGCACGTCCCTGCAGCCAGCGGTCGGTGACCCATCCGAAAAAGAGGGTGCCCAGGATGCCGAATATTTCAAAGACGGCCACCGTCCAGCCTGCATGCGACAGGCTCATGCCACGGGCCTCCTTGAGAAAGGTGGGGCCCCAGTCAAGCACGGCAAAGCGGACGATATAGACCAGGAAGTTGGACACAGCGAGTATCCATATCCAGCGGTTGCGGAACACCATGCGGCGCACAAACTCCTTGTACTCTGCGCCGCCCTCACTGCCTTTCTTATTCACCTGGTGAATCTCGGCAAGCCCTACCGACGAGGGCGTGTCGCGCAAGAAGGCAAACACGAACACCGAACCTGCCAGTGCGATGGTGGCGGGAATCCAGAAGCACCACCGCCAGGCGCCATAATGGGAGGCTGACTCGATGACCCCCTGCATGCGCTCCGCGTCGCCCATGTCCACATGCAGATTGGCGGCAATAGAGGCCACGATGTCAGGATTGGATGCCATGTTGGTGCCCAGGGTGCCCATCACATAACCACACAGGATGGCCACGATGCTGGCTCCAAGGGAGTGGGAGGTGTTCCACACCGACATCTTGGTGGCCAGTTCGTTGGACGGAATCCAGTGGCTGAGCAAACGGGCGCAGGGAGGAAAGCCGCTACCCTGGAAGAAGTTGTTGAGCAGGAGGATGATGCCAAAGACAAGCACCATCATGTTGGTAAACTGTGGGCCGGAGGTCTCACCGGTGATGAGCGCGCTGAGGTCGGCACCGAAGCCAAAGGCATAGTTGGCCAGGGCGCAGAGCAGAAGCCCCACAGCCATGTGATAGCGCGCGTTCATACGGTCGGCCAGGAAGCCATTGAGGAAACGGCTGAGGCCATAGACCACCGTGACCAGGGTCATGATGATGCCGAAACTGGTCTTCGTGATGCCATACTCGGCACTGAGGCCTGGAATGGCAAACGAGAAGTTCTTGCGGACGAAATAGAACATGGCATAGCCTATCATCGTGATGATGATGGTGCGCCACTGCCAATATAGGAAACTCTTGTTGGTCTTCATTGTCTTGTGTTCACTGATGTGCTTGTTTGGTTGGATGATTATGTGACACCCCGCTTAGGCAAAATAAGTGCTCATCAGGCGGTCGGCCCACTCCTCCATCGTGCCCATGCGCACAGCCACATCAAAGATGGTGTAGCGGCGGCGTATCTGTTGGGAACGTATGATAGTGGCCCGCATCTGCTCGCGGGACAGGTCGATGTCACGGGGATGGATGGGCGCGCCCACGGCCTTGAGGCGCTCGATGGCCTGGGGGACGGTGAGCAACTGCTTGCGCAGGCGGCTCTTCAACTCGTCCTGGCGGTCACGCATTATCTCGAAATGCCGGCGCAACTCTGCGGGGGAGGAGTATTTGGCCGCAACCTCGCCAGCCGCAAAGGTGGGGAAGTCAGAGTCCCGGAACATGCGCAGTGACTCTGCCTTCTGCTCCTCAAGGGACGGCCAGCGGCTCACCAGCGCGTCGATGTCAAGCGCGCTGAGGTCTGTGGCAAGCAACTGCTCATAGAAGAACAGGGAGACGATGGTGCCAATGCTCACCTGGAAGCCGTGTGAGGGAGCCTGTCCATTGGCCATCACGAAGTGGTCCATGTTGAGCATGTGGCTTATCTGGTGCTCGGCACCGCTGGCGGGACGGCTGGACTGCGGGTAGGCCTGCATGGCAAATCCGCCCAGCATCAGCCCCTCGGCCAGTGCCTGCAATGCCCTGGGCTCGCCCGCCCTGCAGGCTGCGGGACGGGACAAGGCATCATGCAGCCCGCCCTGCACGATGTTCCAGGGAGTGGGGTCTATGGGCTCCACGCCCTGCACATCGGCCACTATCCAGTCGGCACCTGCGGGCACCTTGGCCATCAGGTCGGCATATCCACTGGCTGTCATGCTGGCGGGAGCGGTGGCAAGCACATCCACATCGGCCACCACAGCCCGGGGAGCCGCACACTTGTAGGTGCTCTTGATACCATCCTTGGTAATTGACGCGCCAAAGGCAACATACCCGTCCATGGATGCCGCCGTGGCCACCACCATATAGGGACGGTGCTGGTGCTCAGAGCAGAGTTTGGTGGTATCATTGATGGTGCCCGATCCCACGGCCACAGCCACGGCATCGGTCTGCGAGAGTTTCGCATCCAGTTGTTCGATATACTTCCACTCGGCGTGCATGTCAGCATCCTGGAATATGACAGGATCCTGCACCTCGATGCCAGCCTGACGCAAGAGCGCGTCCACCCTCTCGCCTGCCACAGCCCACGTGGCACTGTGCGCCACCACCACGGCCTTCTTGCCGGGGAACTGGCACTTGAATACTTCGGGCACTTTATCCAGCACACCGCTCCCTATCTCCAGGGCGCGTGTCTGCGTGGCGTTCTGTAACGCCAACTTTACTCTATCCATAACCGGAGTTATTTAGTTTTATTGGTTATCGTGTACATGCCTGTCCTCAGGCCAGTCCATTCAGCCGCCGGGTCTCCTCCACGTCGATGGCCTCGGCCAGGATGCTTATCGGATGCATCACACGAGCCTGTGTGGACATCTCTATCTGCCACTTGCACGTCTCGCAGTCACACACCACGAAGTCGGCATGGGCATCCTCAATCTGCTTGAACAGGCTCGTGCCTATCTTCTGCGAGATGCCATAGTTCTCGACCTTGAAGCCGTAGGTGCCACCGATGCCGCAGCATTGTGAATCCAGGATGACGAGGTCCACGCCGGGTATCATCTTGATGAGTTCGGTACTGTAGATGGCCCAACCGAGCCGCTCCATGTGGCAGGCCGTGTGATAGGCCAGCCTGCGGCGATAGTCCTTGCGGAATGCGAGTTTCACACTGCCATTCTCCACCAGTCGGAAGATGTACCTGGTGGCCAGCGAGAGGTGCTTGCGCGCCACATCGTTATTGATGTGCAGCAGGTGGGCATACTCCTCGCGCATGGTGAAAGTGCAGGTACTGCCCGTGGCTATGATGTCCATGCCTTGTGCGGTCGCCCTTCTCATGGCTGCCATATTGGCCACCCCCTGGCGTCTGGCCTCACGCGGCATGTTGTTGGCTATCTTGGCCACTCCACAGCACTTCTCCCCATCGAGCAACTGCACACCATAACCGATGGCGTTCATCACCTTGACAAGGTCCTGCCCGAGTTGGGGATAGTTATAGTTGACATAGCACCCATGGAAGAACCCCACCTGGTGAGGATACCTCCTCTGCTCCTCTGCACAGTTCTTCTGATACCACTTGCAGAAGGTCTGCGAGGCATACTTGGGCATTGTCCTGCGCTTGTCGATGGCCATGATTCCGTGCATGAACACGGTCTTGAAGAGCGGCATGGAGAGCACGCCATTCACCAGGGGAGCCATGTGTGTGGCCATTGTGCCCACGAAATCGGTGTTACACAAGAGTGTCTCACGCAGGAAGGGGAATGGCCGCCAGGAGCGTGCATAGGGTGCGTAGCGTATGCGCGCACTCTGGATAATGTCGCCTATCTGCACCCCCTGTGGGCATGCGACCTCGCAGCGTTTGCAGTTGAGGCACATCTTCAGTGCCTTGTCATCATAGTAGCGGGGGTCCTTCATGCGGTAGCGCTCACCATCGGGACCAGCCTGCTTGGGGCCTGGATAGCGGGTGGTGACACCCGACACAGGACAATAGACCGTACATATCGAGCATTTGAGGCATGCCTCCAGTTCCTTCTCACTGATGCTCAGCAGTTGTATCTTCTTGGACATATTCCTTCTTTATCTTATTTCTCCAGTATCTGCTGTGCCACACGCAAGGCTGTGACCATATCCACTCCGGCCCCGTCAGCCTGCCTGGCAGCGTTGTGGCCGCCCAACACGGCACCCGCCGCATAGAGGTTGGTGATGGTGTCGCCGCCCTTCTGCACCTGCAGGCTGGCATTCACCCTCACCCCATAGTGCATATAGGGCTGGTCGTCGAAGAACGACGGGCGCACCCACTGTATGCGGTCGGCAGGGGCTGTCGTGTCAAGGTCAAACACGGGCTCATACACCCGCTCATAGTTGGCCTTCAGTCCGTCGCTGGCAAAGGAACCCGTTGCGAGCACAAAGTCATCGGCCTCCAGCCGCTCGTCGGGCAAGAGGGATGTCTCGACATAGCACAACCGTCCATTCTCGACACAGCCGCCCGTCACGGTATTGCCCAGCATGTATATGCCGCCCAAGCTGGCAAAATGCTTGCGCAGAAGCGTCTGGACACGCACTCCCGGCACCGAGGGTGGCAGGGTGCTTATGAAATGGAGGGGCTTCTGGACACGGCTGCGGATGAATGCCACCGCCTCCTGTGTATCCAGTCCCACTATTGCGGGCATGATGACAGCCTCGACCTCCGTGGCCACCTTGTTGATGCGGGCGGCTATCTGCTGCAGTTTCTTGTCACGCGCAAGCACCTTCGCCAGGTTGGCCGAGCGCATCTCTGAGGGACTCTGCCGCCTGTGCTTCAGCGAGGGAACAGACACAAGTGCCACTTCCACCTCTGCCCCCAGCCTCTGCAGACCATCTGTGATGAGCGACACAGGGAAGTCTATGAAGCCAGGCACATTGACAAGGAGCACCTTCTTATAGGGAAAAGACTCAGGACTCTGCACCGTCAGATAGTCGTCCAAAGTGAACCACGTAGGGCGGAGTGACCCGGTGGGAGTCATGCGGAAATGGTTATGAGCGACACCACCCTGCCCCACGAGTCCGCACTCGGTGAATATTCTCAGGGCCTGGGTGGCCAGCAAGGGCACCTTATCGACTCCCACAAGGTGATAGGGATGCGTGGCATCCAGTTCCTTTATAACCTCAAACGGATTGGTCACCACCTGCCCATTGGCATCATAGCCCAGTATGTCAAACGAGCCAGAACTGAAGTGCAAGGTGCTCTGGCCTGCGGCGATGGCGGCCACATGACGGCCTTCGCGAGCCAGGGCAATGCCACACAGCAGTCCACTTAACCCACCGCCAATGATTATGTTATCAAATTTCATTAACCTGTCTCTTTATTGGCAAGGCACTCACAGCGCGCTGCCTTGGTTAGTTTTCAAGTCTGCGGCACTTATTCCGCACAGATCCTGGTAGATGTGCGATGTGAGCTGTGCCTCGCTCAATGTGGCTCCCCACGCCACGGGATACATGCCGCGCCAACGCTCGTCGATAAATGCGGCCACATCGGCAACGGTGTCCTTGGGAGTGCGCTTCAGCAACTGGCTCACCAGGCATGATGCCCTGAGCGTACAGAGTTGCCCCTGGCAAGTGCCCATGCCCACACGGGTGCGGCGGCGCAACTGGTCAATGCTTTCCACCTCACAGCTATTCAAGGCATGCTTCACCTCGCCAACGGTAACCTCCTCGCACTCACACACCAGTGAGTTATCAAACTCATCCTCGGCTGCTATGTTGCCAGCCAGGGAACCATGACGGCCCAGGCGAGCCATGAATGCGAAGATTTGCTTCTCAGGCAACTTCACCTCGCTGTCCTCAGCACCTGGCAGCGGAGTCACAGCCGTCATGCAGGGCTTGTCCACGCCAAGTTTCTGACACACCAGGTCAGTGGCCTGCTCTGCCATGGCGCGGTAGGTCCAGTGATGGTGATGAAGCCTGCCAGCCCATCACGCTTCTCGTGGTCAAGGCACACGATGCCACGGCTGATGCTTCGGCCGCTGGGGTCATTGTCGCTTGCCACCAGCGGGCGCACGCCAGAGTAAGCCCTCAAGATGCGGGTGCTGGCCAGGGAAGGAACCAGTTGCATGCCCTCGCTCAGGAGCGTCTCCACCTCCTGCTGGGTCACTCTCATGTCATCCACGGTCTCGATGGGCACGCGGTCTGATGTGGTGCCCAGCACGGTGATGGCATCTCCTGGCACCAGGATATCGGCATTGGCCGGCTTGCGGCAGCGGTTAATCACCATATTGTTCACGCGATGGCCAAAGATGAGCAGCGAGCCCTTGGCCGGGAACATACTCACTGTCACACCAGCTTTCTGTGCGATGAGCGTGCCCCAGATGCCGGCCGCGTTGACCGTCACACGCGCCCGATACTCATGCACATCACCATTTCGATGGTCTTGCACACGCACTCCGAGCACCCGGTCATTCTCAATGACGAAAGACTTCAACTCAGTATGTGTAAGTATCTGTGCACCATGTCTGTGGGCATCCAACGCATTTGCCATGGTCAGGCGGAACGGGTCAACAGAGCCATCGGGCACCCTTACCGCGCCTATGAGGTCGGGATTGACAGAGGGCTCCATGCGGATAGCCTCCTCTGGCGAGAGCACGTCAGCCCTTATACCAGCCTTACGGCATGCCTCGACGAAGCGTGCCTGGTAGCCCAGGTCATCCTCAGGGAGGGTGATAAACAGTCCGTCATGCTGCTCCACGTATGGACGTGCGATGCGACGCAGAATCATGTTCTCCTCGATGCACTCACGAGCCGACTCCTGGTCGGTGACGGCATAACGTGCCCCGCTATGCAGCAAGCCATGGTTGCGTCCCGTGGCTCCCGTGGCCAGGTCATGCCGCTCCACCAGCAACACGCTCAGGCCGCGCATGGAACAGTCACGCGCCACGCCCACACCGGTCGCGCCACCACCTATCACTATCACATCATATTCCTTCTGATTGATGTCGTTCATCTGTCTATTTACACATTATATATATAGTCCATTGGAAACACTCTTTCCTGTCCTCCGTGTCACGCCTCAGGACAAGCCCTCGATATGTCCGTTCACCAGGTCAATGCGCTCCGCCTGCGGGCTCTTGGGCAATCCCGGCATGCGCATGATGTCCCCTGCCACCAGCACCAGCATCTCCGCGCCGCAGTTGATGACGATGTCGCGCACGTTTATCTTGAACCCCGTGGGCACTCCATACGCCTTGGCATCGGCCGAGAAGGAGTACTGGGTCTTGGCTATGCACACCGGATAGTGGCTGACGCCCATCTCCTGCACGCGCTGCAGCATCCTCCGGGCTGCGGGTGAGAAGGTCACGCCATCGGCTCCATACACCTTTCGCGCCACGGCATCAGCCTTTTCCTCCACGCTCATCTCATCTGTGTAGGCCAGGCGAAGCGGCTCGCTGGGATGCTCATCGATGGTCTGCACCACCAGGCGTGCCAGTTGCTCGGCTCCAGCACCGCCCTCGTTGAAGGCATTGTTGACGGCAAAGGGAACGCCCATTTCCTCACAGTGGCGGCGGCAGAGTTCAATCTCCCCGTCGGTGTCGGTGGCATAGCGGTTGAAGCACACCAGCACCGTCTGGCCAAAGCCCTGTATATTGCGGATGTGCCTGTCCAGGTTGGCCAACCCATGCGCAAGTCCGTCCTCGTTGGGTTTCTTGATGTCCTCCACGGGCACGCCGCCGTGCATCTTCAGCCCCTGGGTGGTGGCCACCAGCACGGTGAGTGCCGGCTGCAGGCCGCTCTTGCGGCACTTGATGTCATAGAACTTCTCGGCACCCAGGTCGGCACCAAATCCAGCCTCCGTCACGACATAGTCCCCATAGGTGAGTGCCATCCTGGTGGCCAGCACGCTGTTGCATCCGTGTGCGATGTTGGCAAAGGGGCCGCCATGCACGATGGCGGGTGTCTGCTCGGTGGTCTGCACCAGGTTGGGCTGCAGGGCATCCTTCAGCAGCACGCATATCGCGCCTGCCACGCCCATGTCCTTCACCCTGAAGGGTGTGCCGTCGGCCTTGATGCCCAGCAGGATGTTCTCCACGCGGCGGCGCAGGTCGTCCTCCCCGCTTGCCAGGCACAGTATGGCCATAATCTCGCTCGCGGGCGTGATGTCGAAGCCACTCTCCATCACCACCCCGTTGGTCTTGCCGCCCAGTCCCGTCACAATAGAACGCAGGTTGCGGTCGTTCACGTCGAGCACACGCTTCCACAGCACCTCGCGCAGCGAGAAACCCTCGTCACGATGCTGGTAGATGTAGTTGTCCAGCAGGGCCGCAATCATGTTATGGGCCGAGGTGATGGCATGGAAGTCCCCCGTGAAGTGCAGGTTTATCTTGTCCATGGGCAGCACCTGGGCATAGCCGCCTCCTGCCGCGCCGCCCTTCATGCCGAAGCAGGGGCCCAGCGACGGCTCGCGCAGGGCCACCACCGCCCGTTTGCCGATGCGGTTGAGCCCCAGGGCGAGTCCCACGCTCACGGTGGTCTTGCCTATGCCAGCCTTGGTGGGCGTGATGGCAGTGACCAGTATCAACTTGTGCTTGCTGGCACGCTTGTCATCGATTTGCGCCAGGGGTATCTTGGCGGCATATCTTCCATACGGTTCTATAACCTCTGCGGGGATGCCCAGTTCCTCTGCCACCTGTGTGACAGGTTTCAGCGGAGTTTCCCGCGCTATCTCTATGTCAGTCTTCATTCGCCTTGTTTTAGCCTAATGTTCGCTTTATTCACACAAATGTACTTCTTTTTATTGGTTGGGCAAGGTAATTCTCCGTATTTTTGTAAGTCAGTTTGAACAAACCAACAGGCAACAACATGAAACAGACGATCAAGAATGGACAGCTCACCCTGTGCGTTGACAGCATGGGAGCGGAGATTACCAGCCTCACCCGCAACGGCCAGGACATCATCTGGTGGGGTGACGCAGAGTACTGGGGAGAGCACTGCCCCACCCTGTTCCCCTGCATCGGGGGCAACTCCGGAGGCGTGCTCCGCCTGGGTGGGAAGGAGTTCCCACTCAGGAAGCACGGCTTTACCAAGTGTATGGAATTCACACTGGAGGAGGCCACCGATGACAGCCTCACCTACACCCTCACCTCCACCCCGGAGACGATGCAGGCTTTCCCATACGCCTTCCGCTTCAGCATCACCTACCGGCTGGAGGCCAACACGCTGCACGTGACATGGCGCGTGCGTAACGGCTCCAGCCAGGAGATGCCCTTCATGGTGGGCGCACACCCCGCACTCGTGCTGCCTGACTTCCAGGCCAGCGACAGCGTGCATGGCTACCTGCGCTTCCCCGAGGTGGACTGCCTGGAGAGCACACACACGCAGACACACGGACTGGCCGAGCCCTCGCGCATAGAGCCCTTCCCGCTCACAGAGCACCTGCTGCCCCTGGGCAACGAGACCTTTGCGGGCGACACCATCCTGGACTGCACCGGCCGAGTGAGCCGTGTGGAACTGCTCAGCAAGGAACGCAAACCGCTGGTGCGCATCGACTTCCACATGCCTGTGCTGGCCCTGTGGGCACCCAAGTCGGGCTGCTGCCCCTTTGTGTGCGTGGAGCCATGGGCAGGCTGCTGCGACGAGTGGCAGAGTGTCACCCCCTTTGACCACCGCCCATTTGTCAACAGCGTCGCACCTGGCGGGGAGTGGACCTTGTCCTACACCCTCAGCGTGCTCTGACGGCCCCCGTCTCCCCTCCGAGAGAGGGTCGAGAAGTGAGGGAAAAGGCGACCTGGCCAGGAAAATCCTGGCCGCAAGGGTTGCCCATAAGGGCGGTTTGCCCTAAATTTGCATCCCACAAGAGATGATACTGAACAAACTTTCCATACTCAACTACAAGAATATCGCCTCGGCCGAACTGGACTTTGTGCCGAAGCTCAACTGCCTGGTCGGGATGAACGGCGAGGGTAAGACCAATGTGCTGGATGCCATACACTTCCTCAGCCTGGCCAAGAGCGCGACCACCAGCATGGACTCGCAGGCCATCATGCACGGCCAGGAGATGATGGCCCTGGAGGGCGTGTATGAGCACGAGGACGGCACTCCCGAGCACATCCACTGCGGCCTGAAGAGGGGGCAGAAGAAGGTGCTGCGCCGTGGCAAGAAGGCTTACCGCCGGCTCGCGGAACACATCGGGCTCATCCCCATCGTGATGGTATCGCCCGCCGACCAGTGGCTCATCGCGGGGGGCAGCGAGGAACGCAGGCGGTTTATGGACGTGGTCATATCGCAGGATAACCCCATGTATCTGGACGCGCTCGTGCGCTACAACAAGGCCCTGCAGCAGCGCAACGCCCTGCTCAAGCAGGAGGAGGAGCCCGACGGGGACTTGCTCTCGCTGCTGGAGGAGGAGATGGCGCGCGTGGGGACGTACATCTATGGGGAGAGGAAGGCGTATGTGGAACAGTTCACGCCCACCTTCCAGAGCTTCTACAGCCTCATCTCACAGGAGAAGGAGCGGGTGAGCCTGGACTACCTATCGCACGGACAGAGGGGTGACCTGCTGGAAGTCATCCGCCGCGACAGGGCCAAGGACCGGGCCGTGGGCTACTCGCTGCACGGCACCCACCGCGACGACCTGGAGATGCTGATGGGTGGCTTTCCCATCCGACGCGAAGGCTCACAGGGGCAGAACAAGACGTACCTCACCGCGCTCAAACTTGCACAGTTTGACTTCCTGCGCCAGACGGGCAGCCACACCGCACCCCTGCTCCTGCTGGACGACATCTTTGACAAACTGGATGCGGGGCGCGTGGAGCAAATCATCAAACTGGTGAGCGGCGACCACTTCGGCCAGATATTCATCACAGACACTAACCGCGAGCACCTGGACCACATCCTGGCCTCGACAACCAGCAGTTACAGGCTGTTCCATGTGAAGGGAGGAGACATAGCCACATGAAGAGATTTAACACCGAAGGCATATCGGACATCCTGGGGAAGTTCCTGCGCGAGGAGGGACTTGAGATTCCCCTGATGGAGCACCGTGCCCTGCAGGCCTGGCCCGAAGTGATGGGACAGGCCATCGCACGATACACGTCTGACCTGAGGATACACAACGGCATCCTCTATGTCAAGGTGTGCAGCGCACCGCTCAGGCAAAACCTGCAGATGACGCACAAGAGCATCGCCGAGAAAATCAACGCACATGTGGGCTCACATGTGCTCACTGATGTGAAGTTCGTGTAGGGAAGCCCCACCCGGCCATTCCGATGAAATGGGTGATGCTCCCGCAGTGGAGCCAGGGGAGAGGAAGCCCACACGCCCCTGCCTGTGCCAGCGGGAAGAGGACAAGGGCCGTGAGGGAAACAGGCAAGACCTCACCGAAGATAAAGCAGAAGGCAGGGATGTCGATGGACAACCCTGCCTTCTGTCATTTCCGCATTTTCATGGGGGCCCAGACGCATGCCCCTGCATCCGCCCACGCATGCCCCTGCGTCAGTCATCGCATGCCCCTGCATCAGCCATCGCACTGGCATGCATCATGTGGGGCACGAAAGCAGATGGAGCACCCACGCCGCTCCCGCAAGGAGGCGAGACGTGCCAGGGTGCTCCATCTGGCCATAAGTCCTTAGTCCGTCCAGCCCGAGAGGGGGCCTCTCCCATGTAAGGGGATAGGATGTGGGCTGCCTATTTGTCGATACTCACCAGCCTGTACTTGCGGCTGCCCAGCTCTATCTTCTCGCCCCACTCCATGATGTGCGTGCCATGCTGCTTGGCAATTCGCTCCAGCAGGGGCCGTGTGTCGTTATGCTCGTCATTGTGTATCTGGGTCACGATGTCATAGGCAGCCTGGTCAACGGCGACGGGATCGGTGGAGGCCAGGATGCCATAGTCGGCAATGAGTGGCTTGGCAGGATGGGCGTTGCAGTCACAGTCGATGGACATGTTGTTCATCACGCTGATGTAGAGGATGCGCTTGCCCTGGCCGAAATAGTTGTGCACGGCCTGTGCCGCAGCCGCCATCGACTCCACAAATCCGTCCTGGTCGCCGAGGTGCTTCCACATCTCCACCACGTCCTCGGTCACTCCCGCCGAGTGGATGTAGGCCTTGCCTGCCGACGAGGCCACGCCGATGGAGGCATTCTTGAGCACTCCACCCAGTCCGCCCATCTGGTGCCCCTTGAAGTGCGCCAGGTTAATCATGAAGTCATAGCGGCTCATGTGGCTCCCCACGATGTCATAGCGGATGTGCGTCTGGTCGGTGACAGGGATGTGCATGGTGTCCTCCTCGTCCATGATGTCCACTGGCGCGATGTCAGTGAAGCCATGCTCGCGGATGGTGCGCCAGTGGGCCTCGCTGGTGTTGCGCGCCCCGGGATAGGCCGTGTTGCACTCGACGATGGTACCCTTCACCTCGCTCACCAGTGGCTGGATGAAGGCGGGACGCAGGTAGCCAGTCTGCTGCGACTCGCCAGTGGAAATCTTGACGCACACGCGGCCTGTGGCCTTGCGTCCCACAGCCTTGTAGATGCTCACCAGTGACTCGGGGGTGATGTGGCGCGTGACATACACCACAGGGGCCTTCCCCGTGCTCCCAGGCTCCTCGCTCTTGCGCGAGGAGGCGCACGAGAGGGTGAGGCCAACGGCTGACAAGCAGCCCGCCACAAGGGCCAAGGAAATGATGACCCGCAATCTCTTCTTGCTCATACTATACTTGTTTATATGTTTATCTTTCGTACACACAGGACACTGGCCCGCATGGCCTGATGCCCTGCCTCGGTCCAGGCACCCCCTCAGAACTCCACCGAGAAGCCCGCCATGAAGTTGGCCTTGGGCATGGGGTATCCGGCATTTATCTCGTAACGCTGTGCCAGGAGGTTGTCCCCTCGCACCCACAGTCGCACATTGCACGGCATCGTGTACTGCGCCATGGCGTTGAGCAGGGTAAAGTGCTCCTGGCTCTCCTGCTGCCCCACTTCGGTATAGAGGCCGCACACCTGCTGCAGGCTGGCCATGAGCATCCAGCGGCCATAGCGCATCTCGGTACCGAAATAACCCTTGTACACGGGAGCGGCCACCACAGGGTTCTTCATGTGCAGCCACGCATGGTTGGTGCTCAAGGCCCAGTGGCCATTCACGCGCCAGCGCACTTCGCCCTCTACCCCCGCGTTGTGCAAGTGTCCGGTGTTGACATTGCGGCGGTTGACCACCTGTATGATGTTGTCCGCGTCAATGTAGAACACATTCACGCCATAGGTGAGTCCACCGCCCAGCAACTGCTGTCGCCAGGAGAGCTCATAGTTGACAAGTCGCTCGGGGCGCAGGTCCTCGTTGGAGGGGGGATAAAGGTACATCTCGCGCATGGTGGGATTGCGAAACCCCTTGCCCACGCTTGCCTTCAATGCTCCAGTGGCGACGGGGCGCACCACCAGTCCGCCCTGCGGTATCCACTGGCTGCCCGTCACCGTGTGGCAGTCCCACCGCAGTCCCGCGTCAAGCGTGAGCCAGTGGGAGATGTCCTGACGCACATCGGCATAGAGGGCGCCCTCGTTGTTACGGGCCTTGCCCGACTGCTTGTTGGGAGTGTCGAGCACCTCGCCCGTGGCACGGCTCGTGTACCAGGCATGCCCGTAGATGCGCTGGTAGTCGGCCCCCAGTGTCACACGCCCGCCAGTCCACAGGCTGGCATTCTGGTACCAACTGACACCAGCCAGCGCGTCGCGTGAGCGGAAGAGGCGCGCCTGAGGCGTACCGCCGTCACGGGCATAGCCGTCATTGATCTTGTGCCTCCCGAAGTTGTCATAGACACTCAGGCGGCCATTGGTGCGCGCATAGCGGTTGTCGATTCCCAGCGAGGCCACGCCACGCGTAATCCACTGGTCGGCCTCGAGCATCGGCTGACGGGTGGTGCCAGGGTTGGATGCCGAGAAGTGCATGACATCGGCATCGGCATAGAGGTGCCAGTGAGGCGAGAGGTCATAGGCCACCTTGGCATACCCTCCCGTCTGCTCAAACCCCATGTGGGGACGGTGGTTGTCAGAGCGTCCATACTGCACCGCCGCCGTGCTCTGCCACCTGCCATGGCGCACCTGGTTGCTTGCCTCGGCCTGGATGGTACCATAACTGCCCGCCCCGGCCATGACCTGCGAGCGGATGCCGTCAGCCTGCATGCCGCGCGTGACGATGTTGACCACCCCGCCCATGGCATTGGAGCCATAGAGCAGCGAGGCCGGGCCACGCAACACCTCTACCCGCTCGGCCATGAGGGTCTGGTAACTGTCGGCAACGGTGTGCCCATAGATGCCGCTGTACTGGGGATGGCCGTCCACGAGCACCATCATCTGGCCCGAGCTAGAGGAGATGCCGCGCAGCATCATGCCGCCCGAACCGCCCCCCGACACGCCATAGCCCATCATCCCCCTGCCAGTCACCATCAGGCCTGGCACCTGCTCCATGAGCGTGGGCAACAGGCTGGTGCGGTACTGGGCTGTGAACTGGTCGCGGGTGACCGTGCTCACCGTGAAGGGCAAGTGGCGGCTGTCGGTCACCTCGCGGCTGCCCGTGACCACCACATCGGCCAGGTCAGAGTGGAGGGGAATGCTGTCGGCCCGCTCATCCTCTGCTTGTGCCAGAGAAATGGCAAGCAGGGGCAGAGCCAGGGTGAGGATTGCTGTCTTCATACGTTGTGTTGATTTGCTTACTTGATGTTTCTGCATGCAAAATTACAGAAAAGGTGTTGATTGCCCCTTACAAATACTGCGGAAATATTTACCTAAAAGCCACCAGGCATCCCCCGGAGCACATACAGCACAGGGGGGCACGCCCTTGACTGGCATGCCCCCCTGTGGTCGGAAATGGTCACACGCCCCAGTTGGCGCGCTCGGCAGCGATGGTGGTCGATGGCCCATGGCCGGGATAGGCCACAGTGTCGGGGGGCAGGGTGAGCAACTTGTCCAGGATGCTGCGTCGCTCCTCGTAGTCATCACCTCCCAGGTCGGTGCGTCCCATGCTGCCGCAGAAGAGCGTGTCGCCCGTGAACACCACCCGCTGGCTGGGGATGTACAGCGACACCCCGCCTGGCGTATGGCCTGGGGTGAAGATGACCTGTACCTCAGTCCCGCCCACACGGATGACCTCTCCCTCGGTGAGGTAGTCCCCCGCAGCAGGAAGTGTCCCGCGCAAGGGGATGCCCAGGTGCGAGGCCAGGCGTGGCATCGCGGCATAGATGGGCTCCTCACGCTCGGCAAAGCGTGGCCGCAGGCCATAGTGCTCATTGAGGAAGGGCAGGCCATAGATGTGGTCGAAGTGGCAATGGGTCTGGAGCGAGAGGACGAGATGAAGTTGCTGCTCATCCACATAGCGCACCAGTTCCTGCTCCTCGTCACCAGTGCTCATGCCAGCATCGATGATGGCCGCCTCGCGGGTGTGCTCGTCCCACAGGAGGTAAGTGTGCTCACGGAAGGAGTTGAACTCAAACTGATGTATCCTCATAGGGCGGTAAACACTACTTTCTTGGTCTTGAAGTACTCCTCACTGAAATAGTCGGAGAGGCTGGTCACCATGGTGTTGCGCTTATAGGGCATGGTCTCGTGCTCCAGTTCGCCTCCCTTGAGACAGATAAGTCCGTTGGGCAGAGCATTGTGGCACTCGCGCCGTATCACCTTGCGGGCGATGACTGCCAGGTCGGCCAGGGGCATCACGGCACGCGACACCACGAAGTCAAACTTCTCCCTGACATCCTCGGCACGCCCCCACTGCACGGTCACGTTCTTCAGCCCCAGGGCTGCGGCCACCTCCTCGCACACATGGGTCTTCTTGCGTATGGAATCGACCAGGTGGAAGTGCGAATCGGGGAACATGATGGCCAGGGGGATGCCCGGGAAACCTCCGCCCGTGCCCAGGTCCATAATCTCGGTGCCAGGCTTGAAGCCCAGGAGCATGGCGATACCCAATGAGTGCAGCACATGATGCTCATAGAGGTTGTCGATGTCCTTGCGTGAGATGACGTTTATCTTGCTGTTCCAGTCATGGTAGAGCGCGTCGAGAGCCTCAAACTGGCTCTGTTGCTCCTCAGTCAGATGAGGGAAATACTTCTGTATAATCTGCATGTGCGTCTTGTCTTATTCCTTCGGGAGAACATCCTTGTTGATACAGGGAGCGAGCTCAGAGTAGGCTACGCGCGTGACAATGGTGCCATTGGCCCAGGAAGCCACCTCATAGGGGTTATAGATGAACTCCACACTGTCGGCCAGAAGCAGGAAGTTGTCATCGTGCACATACACCTCGCCCAGGGAACAGATACCTGTCCTGGCCACCAGCTGGTCCATGTTGGCACAGCCGTTTCTCTTGACCAGGCTCTGTTCCACCAGGTGCTTCACCTCGGCCAGTTTGCTCTCCTGGAAGAAGTCGGCACGACGTATGGCCCGGCCAGTGTGGCGGTTGAGATTGAGGCAGTAATAGTCGTGGCTACCATGCGCACCGCCCAGGTATGTGGTGACCTCCATGGTGTAGGCCGCAATGCCAGGATGAGAGTCCTCACGCACATCTGCCGTCTGCTCATAGGTGTACATGAATGCAAAGGTGTCATCGTTGGACTGGTCATAGACCTCCTTGAGGTCAGCCGCATAGGAGGTGGCCAGCGAGTCGGCCTGGTAATGCATGGCCGAATCGACAGAGATGCCCTCATGGCCAAAGAACCCACGGGCCAGTTCCTCATTGAACAGGCGGGAGGCCTCGTCATCACCCTTGGCAGCGAGCAGCGAGTAAATGATGTCATAACTGGGGGCATCCTGCCCTGGGATGAGGTTCTTGTGCAGATGGCACTTTACGGAATCGAGCACGACCTCCTTGACGGAGTCCACTACCAGAGAGTCCTCACCCGTTTGACTACCTGTCCGATTGCCCGTGCAGGCGCATGTCAGTGCCAGCAGGGGCAGCAATAGAATCTTCTTTTTCATGACGTTGAATAATTATGTAAAGCAGAGCCGTAGCTCCTAATATGTACGGATAATAGAGGTAAGGCATAATCTGCAGGGGATTGACCTTGGCCAACCCCGCTGCTATGAGCATCTGGGCACCATAGGGAATGAGCCCCTGGGCAAAGCAACTGAAGGTGTCCAAGATACTGGCACTACGGCGGGCATCCACATGGAAACGGGTGCTTATCTCGCGGGCCAGGGGCCCCACAGTGAGTATGGCAATGGTGTTGTTGGCCGTGCAGACATCGGCAAAGACCACCAGGACTGCGATGCAGAACTCTGCACCGCGCGTGCCACTGATATGGCGGGACAGACGCTGCATGGCAAAGGTAATCCCGCCCGTGCGACGCATGCTCTCGACCAGGCCTCCTGCCAGCAGGGTGACCACGATGAGCTCGCCCATGCCCATCACTCCGTCGCTCATGGCATGAAACCACCCGAAGAGGTCAAAGCGGCCAAGCAGCATGCCCAGGGCACCCGACATGAGCGTGCCGGTGGCAAGCACCAGCATGACATCCATACCACAGAGGGCCGCCAGGAGTATATATATATAAGGTATAACCAGCAGGTAGTTGACCTGCTGGGCTGTCACCGCAGCCATGGAGGCCTGGTGGGTGTTTCCAATAAAGAGATAGAGCAGGATACACGCCATGGCGGCAGGCACCGCGATGCGCACATTGCTGCGGAACTTGTCACGCAACTCACATCCCTGCGTCCTGGTGGCCATGATGGTGGTGTCGGATATGAAACTCAGGTTATCACCGAAGAAGGCCCCTCCCACCACAATAGCCACAGTGAGGGGAAGGGGGTAGCCTGCCTGCTGGGCCATGCCGCCCGCAATGGGGGTGAGGGCCGCGATGGTGCCCACACTGGTGCCCACACTGAGGGAGATGAAGCATGCGGCCAGGAACACACCACACAGTATCATGCCCGAGGGGAGCATCCGCACAGCCATGCTCACCGTGGCATCGATGGCTCCAGCCTGCTTGGCCGTGGCGGCAAAGGCTCCAGCCAGGATGAATATCCATATCATGGTCATCAGCCCAGGACGGCTGGCACCCTCGACGAGCACCTGGAACCGCTCCCCCACCGGCAGGCCACGCATGGTAAGAAGCGAGAAGCCACAGGCTATGAGGAAGGCCACCGTAATGGGCACGGCATAGAAGTCGCCTGCCAGCAGACTGAGGACGAAGTATGTCAACAGAAATACCAGCAGCGGACTAAGGGAAAGCATGCCCTCTCGATATCCGATTGTCTTATCCATGACCACAAATGTACTACTCTTTCCGCACTTGTGGCTGTGCAAGGACACACTTTTGAGCAAAAGAGGCATAAAAGATGTGCTGATTGTGCCGAAATATCAAGTTGTTTGTATAAATTTGCAAAGAATTACCAAGCATACTGCAAACATAATACAAGGCAACCGGGTATGAGTAAGATAATATCTATGGGCGAAATCATGCTTCGCCTATCGACTCCAGGCAACAGCCGCATCGTCCAGTCCGACTCCTTCTGTGTCAATTACGGAGGGGGCGAGGCGAATGTGGCAGTGAGCCTGGCCAACTATGGGCATGATGCCTATTTCGTGAGCCGCGTGCCCACACATGAGGTGGGGACTGCGGCTGTCAACAGCCTGCGCAAATATGGGGTACACACCGACTTCATAGCGCGCGGCGGCGAGAGACTGGGCATCTATTACCTGGAGACAGGGGCAAGCATGCGACCCAGCAAGGTCATCTATGACCGTGCGCACAGCAGTATCAGCGAGGCGCAACCTGACGACTTTGACTTTGACAGCATCTTCCTGGGAGCCGACTGGTTTCACTGGAGTGGCATCACACCCGCACTGGGCAGCCAGGCGGCCGAGTGTGTGCTGGCTGCATGCCAGGCAGCCAGGCGGGCGGGAGTGACGGTGAGTTGTGACCTGAACTTCCGCAGCAAACTATGGACATCAGAGCAGGCAATCAAGGTGATGACACCGCTCATGGAATATGTGGACATCTGCATCGGCAACGAGGAGGATGCCGAGAAGACACTGGGCGTGAGGAACACTGCCGACATCAACGCTGGCATGACTGATGCTGAGTGCTACCAACAGACTTTCCGCACGCTGCACAGCCAGTTTGGCTTCCGCATGGTGGCCAGCACACTGCGCGAGAGCCTCAGTGCCTCGCACAATGGATGGAAGGCGATGCTGTATGACGGGACGGACTTCTACCTAAGCAAGCACTATGACATCGCGCCCATTGTGGACCGCGTGGGGGCTGGCGACAGTTTCTCTGCCGGACTTATCCACGGGCTCTGCAGCAACATGAGCCCACAGGATGCCCTTGAGTTTGCCGTGGCAGCCAGCGCGCTCAAGCACACCATCCCTGGTGACGTGAACCTAATGTCGGCCAGCGAAGTGCTCTCACTGGCCCAGGGCAACGCCAACGGACGGGTGCAGAGATAAGAGAGTACACAGTTTTCACTTCAAGCAAATACTTATGGCAAGATATGACAAGATGCAGGTCATGCTCAAGATGGCCGCCACAGGCATGGTGCCTGTGTTTTACCATGCCGACAAGGATGTGGCCTGCGAGGTGATGCAGGCATGCTACGATGGAGGCGTGCGTGTGTTTGAGTTTACCAACAGGGGCGATTTCGCCCAGGATGTGTTTGCCCACTGCATGCGCTATGCCAGCGAGCACTGTCCCGAGATGGCCCTTGGCGTAGGATCGGTAGTGGACTCTCCCACTGCCGCCATGTACATCCAGATGGGCGCGTGCTTCGTGGTGGGCCCCTTGCTCAACGCTGACGTGGCCAGGGTATGCAATCGCCGTCAGGTGCCCTACATACCAGGATGTGGCACAGTGAGCGAGATAGGCCTGGCCCAGGAAGTGGGCTGCGAGGTGACCAAGGTGTTCCCTGGAGATGTCTATGGCCCGAACTTTGTCAAGGGGCTTATGGCTCCATGCCCATGGTCCAGGATAATGGTAACAGGGGGAGTAGCACCCGACGAGGACAATCTGCGGGGATGGTTCCAGGCCGGAGCATTCTGCGTGGGCATGGGCAGCAAACTGTTCCCTAAAGGGAGTGTGCAGGCCAGGGACTGGGCAGCCATCACCAAGCGGTGCGGCGAAGTGCTGGCCTGCATAGGACAGATACGCAAATGACATGGTAATTATGAAT
Source organism: Opitutia bacterium UBA4654 (assembly GCA_963658045.1). Taxonomy (GTDB): domain Bacteria; phylum Bacteroidota; class Bacteroidia; order Bacteroidales; family Bacteroidaceae; genus Physcousia. Next base: position 69 of record CAVKOT010000009.1, on the reverse strand, counting down.
TTTGAATTAAGAATTAGGGTGTCCAGTTCGTTGTACCAATTTTAGCTCACTTGTTTGAGTGTTTTGGTT